>OZ253943.1:1254620-1563660 GCA_965267325.1 Hyphococcus sp.
TCTGAAAACAGAGCACGGCCTTGGTCACGGATACGCCAATCTTGTCGCGCACAAATTTCTCAAGAGCGACGCCGGCAGCAAAGCTGGCGCCGGAACCGACCTCGTCGGCGCGCAATACGCCGGGCCGAAAGCCGATCTCAAACCGATCTATGACGCCGTGATCAAGGCGGTTTCCGGGTTCGGCAATGATGTAGAGATTGCGCCGAAGAAAACCTATGTCAGTCTACGGCGCAATAAACAATTTGCGCTTGTACAACCCTCAACAAAAACCCGCGTCGATCTCGGCATCAACCTCAAGGATGCTGCGGCAAAAGGGCGGCTGGAGAAATCCGGCAGTTTTAATGCTATGGTGTCCCATCGGGTTCGCCTCGAAAAACCCGGCGATGTCGATAAGGACGTTAAAGCCTGGCTAAAAAAAGCGTATCAGCAATCATAATCCGGAGGAAAAGAGATGTCGGAAGCAACTAATAGCGTACCTGTTTGGTTCTGGGTTGTGGCGGGCCTTGCTTTGATTTGGAACGGCTTCGGCGCAATGGCGTTCATCGGCTTCGTGACCATGAGCCCGGAAGCACTAGCGGAATATCCAAAAGCTGAGCAGACGCTCCTCCAAAGCTACCCCGGATGGGCGACAGTCGTTTACGCAATCGCTGTTTTCTCTGGCGTAATCGGGAGCATTTTGCTTCTTCTGCGCAAAGGGCTTGCCACGACTGTATTTATTGCGTCGCTGTTGGCCATCATCGTGCAATTCAGCTATTGGCTGTTCATGTCGGGCGCCGCAGATGTTTACGAACCCGCGCAACTATACGCGATGCCTGTTGCTGTGATCGTCATCGCTGTTTTCCTGATCTGGTTTTCCAAGATGGCGTCGCGCAAAGGCTGGCTGGCTTAATCCCGCCGCAATCGTTTCGAAGCCTTCAGTTCATGGCGCTGTTGTCGGATGAACGCCGGCAAGAGCGCCATTCGTTCTTTCGCCTCTCGGCCGTCAGCAAGAAGAAACAAGTTCTGGTAGAAAAACGCCATGGTTGCAAAACCATTCACCGCCCGGATCACATCGTTCTTCGATCCTGGCCCAAAAAAGCCTGGTCCGACCCGCAGGACTTTTTCATAAGACGGCGCTGTTTCAATCTCGCCGTTCAGCAATTGCGCCGGCAGATCGGGGAGAAGACACATGGGCCTTGCTAATCCGATCAAGTCGCAGGCGCCGGACGCCAGCGCCGCTTCCATGCCCGCATGGGTGCGAAACCCGCCTGTGACCATCAGGGGTGTTTTTACCGCCGCCCGCATCTCTTCGGCATAATCCAGAAAATAGGCTTCGCGCATGCGGGTTGATTCGCGTTTTTCTTCCTCGTAGCGCGCCTCAAGCCCATCAATGTCCATCATTGTCGGCTGCTCATAGGAGCCGCCCGAGATTTCAATTAAATCGACGCCGGCCGCCTCGAGCCAACGCGCCACTTGAACAGACTCGCCTGGGAGAAATCCACCCTTTTGAAAATCGGATGAATTGAGTTTCACCGCGACCGTAAAACCAGACCCGACCTGCGCCCTCGCCGCTTCAACAATTTGCAGGAGAAGCCGCGCTCGGTTCTCAAGGCCTCCGCCCCATTCATCATCGCGCTGATTGACCAGCGGACTTAAAAACTCCGAAATAAGATAGCCATGCGCGGCGTGTAACTGAACGCCAGTAAAGCCGACCTGTTTGCAAACGCTTGCTGCTTTTGCAAAGGCCTCGATAATCGCCGCAATCTCATTAGCTGCAAGCGCGCGCGGGCGTGCGAACTGCCCGCCCGGCAAATCAATGCCGACTGCAGACGGCGCAACCGGCTCCGAAGAAATATATTTCGGAACCTGCCGCCCCGGATGGGAAAGTTGCGCCCAGATATCAGCGCCCCCATTCCGCGCAGCAGATGTCCAGGCACGCAACCCCGCAAGCTGTTCATCCGTTTGCGGACCATCGATGACAACATTGCCGGGCCGCTCAAGATAGCGCCCGTCCACCATAATATTGCCGCTTATGAGGAGACCGGCTCCGCCCGCTCCCCAGCGCCGGTAAAGCGTCTCATGGCGCGCCGTCGCCCGGTTCCACGCATCTGCCAGCCCCTCGGTCATCGCCGCCTTGGCGATCCGGTTTTTGAGCGTTTGCCCGCTGGGCAGGGTTAAGGACTTTTCCAGCATCGGCGTACGAGATTTCCACAAGGCCCACGCCTAAGCATAGCCTATCGAATCGATTCGGCGTATGGGGGCCGCCCGATTTCCGTAGTAGTGTGAGACGATGGCCAGACGCGCAGCGAAAAAACAGGACGACGCAGACCTTTTCGGCGACTATTCGGCGAAGGATATTGAGGTTCTTGAGGGCCTTGAGCCGGTGCGCAAGCGCCCGGGCATGTATATCGGCGGCACTGACGAGAAGGCCCTCCACCACCTTTTCGCTGAGGTTCTCGACAACGCCATGGACGAGGCGGTCGCCGGTCATGCGAGCCGCATCGAGGTTGAACTCTATGATGACGGCTATCTTTCCGTCACCGACAATGGCCGCGGCGTTCCGGTCGACCCCCATCCGAAGTTCAAAAAGAAATCTGCGCTCGAAGTCATCATGACGACGCTTCACTCGGGCGGGAAGTTTGACGGCAAGGCTTATGTGACGTCGGGAGGACTTCACGGCGTCGGCGTTTCAGTCGTCAACGCCCTCTCCGACGACATGATCGTTGAAGTCTGCCGCGCCAAGACCATGTGGCGCCAGACCTATGCGGAAGGAAAGCCGCGCTCCAAACTCGAGAAAGTTGGCCCGGCGCCGAACAAGCGTGGCACCATGGTGATGTTTCACCCTGATCCGAAAATTTTTGGCCCCAAGGCCGCGTTCAAACCCGCGCGCGTTTTCCGCATGGCGCGGTCAAAGGCGTATTTGTTCGGCGGTGTCGAGATCCGGTGGAAATGTGCGTCCGAACTCATCAAGGACGATACGCCGACGGAAGAGGTCTTTCATTTCGAACGCGGCCTTTCCGATTATCTCAAATCCCTCACCGGCGCCAAACCCACGGTCACCGCCGACATGTTCACTGGCAATGTCGAGCAAAAAGGCAATGGCGGTCACGGCAATTGCGAATGGGCGGTATGCTGGGGCGCGGCCGGGTTCGGCGCCAAGGGCAGCGAAAGCGACGGCTTCGTCAATTCCTACTGCAACACAGTCCCGACGCCCGAAGGCGGCACCCATGAAGCAGGCCTGCGGTCGGCTTTGACCAAGGGCCTCAGAGGTTATGCGGAACTTGCGGGGACAAAAAAAGCGAGTGTGATCACCGCGGAAGACGTTCTCGGCACAGCCGGCGCGCTTTTGTCCGTATTCGTCCGAAATCCGGAGTTTCAGGGCCAGACCAAGGACAAGCTCGCCACAGCCGAGGCGCAAAAGATTGTCGAGAACGCAGTGCGGCCTGCTTTCGACCACTGGCTTGCGTCAAATCCGAAAGAGGCGGACCAGTTGGTTGAATGGGTCATCGATCGCGCGGACGAACGGGTGCGGCGGCGCAAGGAAAAAGAAGTCTCGCGCCAGAGCGCCACGCGCAAACTGCGCCTCCCCGGCAAACTCGCCGATTGTTCATCGCCCGACCGTTTGACGACAGAGATCTTTCTGGTCGAGGGCGACTCGGCCGGCGGTTCTGCAAAACAGGCGCGCAATCGTGCGACCCAGGCGATCCTTCCCCTGCGCGGCAAGATCCTGAACGTCGCGAGCGCGGCGCGGGACAAAATCCTCGCCAATCAGGAGATCGCCGACATCACCCAGGCGCTCGGCGCTGGGCTGGGGGCAAAATTCGACATCGAAAAGCTGCGCTACGGCAAAGTCATCATTATGACCGACGCCGACGTGGACGGCGCCCATATTGCGGCGCTGTTGATCACGTTCTTTCACCGCGAAATGCCCGATCTCATCCACGAAGGCCGGCTTTATCTCGCCCAGCCGCCGCTATTCCGGTTATCGGCTGGCGGAAAGTCTGTTTACGCCATGGACGAAGCGACGCGGGACAAGCTGTTGAAGTCTGAGTTCAAGGCCAATCAGAAAGTGGAGGTCGGCCGCTTCAAGGGTTTGGGCGAAATGATGCCGGCGCAGCTTAAAGAAACCACCATGAACCCGGAAACGCGCACGCTTGCCCGCGTCGTTATCTCCGAGGACAAGATCAAAGCATCCGACAAACTTGTCGACCGCCTGATGGGCAAGAAACCGGAAGCGCGGTTTCAGTTCATTCAGGAGAACGCGGCGTTTGTCGGAGATGCGTTGGATATTTAAAGGAACAAATTTGAACCCGGGGCACAGCGATGAGCGATGAAACAAATCAAGCCGCGTCAGCACGCCACCACGTTTCCATTATTGACATATTGTTCGCGGTTTCTATTGCCGCGGGATTTACCGTTGGATTTTACGATCTTCGTCACGAAATTGCGACGCTCGCCTTTTTGCGCGACGCCTCTCTGGCCCAGGCTGTGTCGCGCCTTCTACTCGCTTATGTGGTGATCACAGTTAGCTGGTTTTATTTCCATGCTAGTGTTTCAGAACAACGAAACTATAGCTGGGGTGAGTTTATCAGTGATCTGCTGGTCTACTACACTTACATCATGCTGTTCATTTTCATTGAGTACGCGCCCGCATTCTACGTGACGCTAACAGCGGTCTGGATTCTGTACACCATCTCAATTTCGGCGACGCCGGGGTCAGGCTTGCCTATCATCGCCTATCGCATTGCGTTCGTCATCGCACTCGCACTCGTGACGGCAAGCGCCTTGGTTTGGACCGGCGTCAACGCGGAATGGCTCCGCCTTGCGGCGGCGACCGTCCTGGTCATTGCCTTTCGGCTGCTCGATCGCGCTCTTTTCCGCTGATCTGGAAATCCGCGCCGGCGGCGCCATATAGGCCGCTACCATGATGAACGTACTCATATTGCTGGTTATCGCAGGCGTCGCCCTCGCCATCCTCAGGCGATGGTGGTTGCAGCGCCGGCGGCGCGCGGCGCTGATGCAAACGCCCCTTGATGAGCGCCATCGCGCCATCATCGCGCGGCGCATTCCGCTTTACCGCAAGGTTCCATTGTATTTGCGCGGGCGCCTCGACGGGCTGATCAATCGATTTCTTGACGAGATTCAATTTGTCGGGCGCGACGGATTTAAAGTCACCGAGGAGGCACGTCTTGTCATCGCCGCGCAGGCCTGTCTCCTGATCATGGCCCGGCCGGATCGATGGTTTCCGAACCTCAAGAGCGTCATTCTTTACCCGGCGGCATTTAAATCCAAGGCAAAGAAATTCGACGGGTACATTCAGCATGATGGAACACGCGTGCACTCAGGCGAAAGCTGGATGCGCGGCCCTGTTGTTCTCGCCTGGGATCACGCAGCGTTTGGCGCGCTTGTAGATGATGACGGACACAATGTGGTGCTGCACGAATTCGCCCACCAGCTTGATGAGGCGACCGGCGTATCCGACGGCGCGCCGCTGCTCGCCGAAGACCAGAGCGCCGCGCAGTGGGGTCGCGTCTTTCAGGAATCCTATGAACGCCTGCAAAGAAACGCCAGAACGGGCCAACCATCGGTTTTCGATTTTTATGGCGCGAGCGCGCCCGCAGAGTTCTTCGCTGTCGCCGTCGAGACGTTTTTTGAAAAGCCGCGGGAAATGAAATCCGCCGAACCGCAGATCTATGAACAGATGGCCCTCTATTTCGGGTTCGATCCGGCGAAGTGGTAAATTATCATCTGACTATTGCTATTCCATAACTTATTCCCTATACGCCCCTTCCCCGCGATTTCGCGGGAAGCAAAGGAGCAACGGATGACAAAGCGCATCATGAATTGGCAATCGCCGGTCTGACTGCGCCGCCTTTCTTTCAGATAGGCGGCCAATGCCGAACGGCCGCAAAAACATTATCTGTAAGAAAGCAACTTCCGATGACCTACCAACAAATCGGGATCGCGCATGCTCGCGCGCGCGCAACGGTCGCGCACGCTGACGCAGGCGGAGCCTATGGCTGGCTAACGCCGTATCTGGCGCGCCTCGCCGTTGAAAACGAACGCCTATCAGCGCGTTTGCTTACGCTGACGCGCCGCGAACTGCACTTTGTCGGCCTATGCCTGTCGCTTATGCGCGACGCGCGCGAGGACCCGGACCATCTCGGCGCTTTTGCGCGCGGTCTCGATATCGTTACGCGACGTACGTTAATCGAGGACGCTTGCGCGCTTGGAAACATTGCCTTCGCGCCCGGCCTCGACAAAATTGCTGCTAAGCTCGCAGGCCGCGCCTGGCGCCCGGCGAGCTATCTGCGTCTGGCGGCCCTGATGCACGAACGTTCTGCGCGTAAAGCGCTTGCCCATCGCAAACGCATTTCTCGCGGCGATGTGATTACGCTTGCACGCCTCCCGGCTGACTATCGGTCAGAGGGCGTGTGCAAAATGATCAAGCATCGGCGCGACCTGACAGAGGTGCTGTTCGCGATTGAGCTCGTTCGCCGCGTACGAACGGACCTTGATGATCGGCGCATTCTTGCATCGCTAGAGAAAGCCGAGCCGCGGAACATGCGTGAATGGGTGATGAAACACTTTGAGCGGGCCCCTTTTCCGGCGCCGCCGACGGGACCGATTATGCTCGCCGGCGTCGAAGCTATGCGTCCGCTTACATGCTACGCCGACTTGGCGCGCGCCGCGCGCGAGTTTGACAACTGCATCCGCACTTATCTCTGGGCGGTGCTGAAAGGCGATGCGTATTTTTATCGCTATGCGCCGGAAGCCGGCGGCAAAGGCGTCGCCATTGTCGAATTGCGCAAGGCGCCTGTAATCGGCTGGGTCGTCCACGAAGCGCTCGGACCTAGCAATGACGCCCTTAACGGGGCTGATCGCGCCGCCATTATCGCGGCGTTTCGCAACATTGGCGTTCCGCCTGCACCGCAAGCGGTAAGCCCCAATGCATGGTTTGCCCTCGACTGACGACGCCGGGCTCTCTAGCGCGGCGTCGTTTTCATGCTTGCGCCGAAAATTTCGACTATCTTCAATCGCGCTGTTTCGCCAGACGCAATCGACACCGCCGATTTCGCTACGCCGTAATTATTCGCCAACAGTCTAATAAGGGCGGCGTTGGCTTTGCCCTTGTCGGGCGGCGCCGCAACCTTGACGGCAAGGCGAATGTCGGGATCGCCACGCATGTCCTTCCCGCGCCACTCGCCGGTGATTTCGTCTTTCGACGCGGCCGGCGTGACGCGCAAGTATAAGCGCAAGCCGCCGTCAATGTTTTCGCAATACCCTTCCCGGGCCAACGCCTTACCGAATGCCGATGCGCGCCGCGATCCACCAGTTCATCCGGTCAAGGAAGAACACCGCCAGCAGAAGAATGAGCGGCGAAAGATCGAGCCCGCCCATGTTTGGCATGACGCGGCGAATAGGTCCGAGCAATGGTTCCGTCAGCGCGATCAGCGTGCGCCAGATCATGTCGACAATCTGGTTATGACGGTTGATGACGTTAAAGCCGATCAGCCAGGACATGATCACCATGGCGATGATCACAAATTGATAGATGCCAAGAATGGCGTCGATCAGTTGAAACACCGGCATCGGGATCATGGGGCGGCTCCGCTCGTCAAATAAGGACAGCCGCCGACTTAGGGGCGCCCGCGCCGATATTCAACCGAATCAGAGCTCAAGCGCCCGGCGCCGGCAAAGAAGCGGGCTGGCGATTGCCCCTACCCTCACAAAACCGACGCCGTCGCGCGCGACAATCATCAGCGAAACGTCAGCCGCGGCGGCTTCGTTAGTGGAAAAGGGAACCCCGTCGGCGGTCCAGACCAATCGCCCGTCTATATTCGCCATGCGGGTTTTGCCCTCCCAGCACCCCGTATACGCGCAGACCGAGAACCGGCCATCGGCGCGCGCCGCGATAGCCATCGGAGTTGACTCGCGTTCAGGCTTGGCGGCGCAGGAATCGACCGTGCACCAGACCTCTATGTCATTGGCGCAAACCCAGCGATCGGGCGGAATTTCCGACTTTGACGCTGAAAGCATGGCGAGAGCGATGAGCGCGGTTTTCATGGCTGCCTCCGAGTGCGGACCGGGAAATCCTAGGCCGCCCTGGCGTCAATTGACAGGTCCGCCGGCTTGGTCCTAAGACGCCGCTTCCCAGATTCCCGGACAGTTTCCGGCCAATTTTCGGATTGGGGCTGTAGCTCAGTTGGGAGAGCGCTACGTTCGCAACGTAGAGGTCAGGGGTTCGATTCCCCTCAGCTCCACCACGAACCCCGACCGTTCGCGACGCGAACGCAGCGGGGTGAGATTACTTCCGCCGCAGCACATCAGATGTCTATTGGACGAATAACCCTTCGCCCTGCTCTGCTTCTTTTTGATTTGAATTACAATTTTCAAGCGCGCCGCGCCGAGCGCTCACCGAAAAAAGCCATCTACATTCACAGGAAGAACTTATTGACAAGGTCTTAACCTGTCGTCGTTAAGGTTTGTACAGGGAACATACGGTTACGGCATGTCAGAACCGCTAGTGCGACTTCCAAAGGGCCTGATGGCGCGACTTGCGCGGTCATTGGGCGTCGACTTGCCTGCATTGCAGGAAAAGGGAGAAATCTCGCCAGATGCTGTTGCGCGCATGCAAAATCACTGCAGCGCGTGTTCCGACCCGGAAGGCTGTCGCCGATTGATCGATTGTGTCGGTGGAAGAATGAAAGAGCCGCCGGCCTTTTGCCCAAACAAGAATATTTTTCTGGCGCTGAAGACCGGCGTTCATGGGCGCAAGCCGAAAAAGTAACTTCAATTCGCATCGGTCGCCGATTTGGCGCGACGTCGATCTTCGATTTCGTTATTGAGGAGACTGTGTTACAGCGGACCCATGTCTCTTCCCGCTGCTCTCGTTTTCTCACTTGCCAATCTCGCCGTCGTCCTCGCGCTGCTGACAGCCCTTTGGCTGGTCAGCATACGCATCAAGGACGCCAGCATAATCGACATCGCCTGGGGGCCGGCATGCGCCCTGCCGGCCATATTGACCCTCTTAAGGCTCGACGCCCCAGGATCGCGGGCGTTTTTGTTGACGGCGCTGGTGTCATTGTGGGCGGCGCGCCTCGCCATTTATCTCGGTCGGCGCAATCTCGGCCATGGCGAAGACATTCGTTATCAGAAGATGCGCGCGGCCCAGGGCTCGGACGCCGCCTTTGCGCGCTGGTCGCTACCGCGCGTCTACTGGCTGCAGGGCGTGATCGCCTGGGTCGTATCCCTGCCGGTGCAATGGGGCCAGTTCGGCGATGCCCCCTTGGGCGCGCTCGCCGCGATCGGCGTGTTTGTGTTCGCTGTCGGGCTCGCCTTTGAGACCATCGGCGATTATCAGCTCGCCGCCTTCAAGGCTGATCCCGCCAGCAAGGGAAAGCTGATGACCGGCGGTCTGTGGCGATGGACCCGCCATCCCAACTACTTCGGCGACGCCGCGGTATGGATAGGCCTAACGCTTGTTGCGCTGGAAAGCCCGCTTGGCGCGTACACCATCGCGTCGCCGGTGGTGATGACATTCTTCCTCGTCTTTATTTCCGGCAAGGCGCTGACCGAACGCATGATGGAAAAAAAATATCCGGAATACGCCGATTACAAGCGCCGGACGTCGGGCTTCATTCCGTGGCCGCCGAAATCTCACTGACAAAACTTGCAGCCTCTTTGCGGTCGCTGAGCTATAAGAGCGGCCAAAACAGGGAGCGACCGCATGACGGCTGCGCAAAACACTCACAAATCCATCGGCGCGTTTGACTATGTCATCGTGGGCGCAGGTTCAGCCGGCTGCGTTCTCGCCAACCGCCTCTCGGCGAACCCGAATACCCGCGTCTGTCTGCTTGAGGCAGGCGGCCAGGACAAAGACCCGCTGATCAATGCGCCCATGGGGTTCGCGTTTTTCCCGCCCTGGTCACCGGTTAATTGGAAGTTCGACACGACGCCGCAGAAGCATCTTAACAATCGCGTCTGTTATCAGCCGCGCGGGCGCGTGCTCGGCGGATCGAGCTCGATCAATGCGATGATCTATATTCGCGGCACATCTGCCGACTATGACCGATGGAAGGACGCCGGCGCCGTCGGCTGGGGCTGGGACGATGTCCTTCCCTATTTTAAAAAGGCCGAAAACAACGAACGAGGATCGGACGCCTATCATGGCGAAGGCGGCCCCCTTAATGTCTCGGACCTTCGCTACAAGAATCCCTTGTCGGATCAATTCTTGGCCGCTGCCGAGCAATTACAGCTTCCCAAAAACGACGATTTCAACGGCGCAAGCCAGGAAGGCGTGGGGTACTATCAGGTCACGCAAAAAAACGGTCGTCGCTGGTCATCGGCCCGCGCTTATCTTGATGAGGCTAAAGAACGGCCGAACCTGACCGTCATCACCGGCGCTCATGCGGAACGGGTGCGGTTTGACGGCAAACGCGCGGTCGCTGTTGAATTCCGGCAAGGGCGCGACAGTCTTAGCGTTTCCGGAAACGCCGACATCATTCTTTCGGGCGGCGCATTTCAGTCGCCGCAACTGTTGCAATTGTCGGGCGTTGGGCCCGGCGCGCATTTACGCGAACACAGCATTGACGTCGTTGCCGATATTCCGGGCGTCGGCGAAAACTTGCAGGATCATCTCGACTGGACCGCCATTCACAAGGCAAAGACCGACGCCTCCATCGGCCTCAATTGGGGCTTCTTAAAAGCGTTTCCCAACTCTTTTGGCGCCTACCGCAATGAAGGCGCCGGACCGATCACGTCAAATCTTGCTGAATGCGGCGGATTTCTGCAGACCGACTCTTCTGAACCCGAACCGGACATTCAATTGCACTTCCTTCCCGCCATGGTCGACGATCACGGGCGCAAAAAACACTTTGGATCGGGAATTTCCTGTCATGTTTGCGTGTTGCGCCCCAAAAGCCGCGGCACTGTGCGGCTGAGCGGTTCCGACCCGTTAGCGCCGCCGGCGATCGATCCCAATTTTCTAAGCGATGAAGACGACTTGCACCGTTTGATGAAAGGCGCGCGCATTGTCGAGCGCATTATGGACGGGCCAGCGCTGGCTGATTCAATCGGCGAGCGCCTTTATTCAGAACCGGGGTGCAGCGACGATGCACTTGCAGCAGACATTCGCGCCCGCGCCGACACTATCTATCATCCGGTCGGCACTTGCGCCATTTGTTCAGTTGTGGATCCGCAGCTGCGCGTTAAAGGCATTGAAGGACTGAGAGTCGCCGATGCGTCGGTAATGCCGTTGCTCGTTTCGGGAAACACTAACGCGCCGTCTATTATGATTGGCGAAAAGGCGGCGGACCTAATCTTGGCTGCTCGTTGACGGTTTTTGAGCGACGCTTTCCGGGCTTGCGGGCTCAACACTCGCCGCCGAAACGGGAGAGGCGCCCGCAAGCTCCTTGGCGATTTCGATGCGCCGGGCGGCGCTGTGTTTTTCAAGCGAAATCTGTTCCGCCTGCTGCAGCACAAACCGCATGCCGCGGCGATTGGCGATCTGGATGGATATGCCCGGACGCCCATTAAGCTCCAACAGCAATGGTCCGCGATCTCTATCCAATACGATATCGACGCCGATATAACCGAGCCCGGTGACGTCGTAAGAACGCGCCGCCATCATCAATATGTCGTCCCAGTACGGCGCCTGTACGTTTTCAAGCGGATGCGCTGTATCGGGATGCAGTTCGATCAACTGATCGTGCTGCATGGCGCGCTGGGTGAGGCCGGTCGCAATATCGACGCCGACGCCGACGCCGCCGCGGTGAAGGTTTGCCTTGCCATCTGATTCAGCCGTCGGCAAACGCAGCATGGCGAAAACAGGAATGCCGCGCAGAACGATCACACGAATGTCAGGGACGCCCTTGAATGAAATCTTGCCAAAGACGTCGTCAAACTTGACGCGATACTCGATCATGGCGACATCGGGCTGACCGCCGAGGGAATACATGCCGGAGAGGATGTTGTTTATCTGGAAACGGACGACATCCATCGTAATGCGCCGCCCGCTCGCCATGCGCCACCCGCCGCGCAGTGGTGAATCAACAACGATGATCCCCTTCCCTTGCGAGCCCTGCGCCGGTTTGATGACGAAACCGTCGTCGCGGGTCAAAAGGCCGGGCAGGTTTTTCATATCGCGCGCATCGCGAACGATACCGAACAACTCGGGCGTTGGAATCATCGCCCCTTGCGCCACGCGTTTGGTTTCCAGCTTGTCGTCAACGAGGCGCAATAGTTTGCGGGGATTGTTCGGATTGACATAGTCGATGTTGCGTTCGTTGATACCGATAACGCCATTTTCACGCAGTTTTTGGAGCGCCCTGAACATCGCTTATTTCGTCAGCTCCCTGAAACGCCAAAGCTCAGACAAACGAAGCCCCGTATACCGCCCCATCAATACGCACATCCCCATTAGCACAAGAAGCAGTTCCGGAAACTGATACATCCAGTATTCGACGTAGTCATTGGTCATGGCGAGATATGTGACGGCGGCGACGCCGAGACTGCCAGCACCCTGTTTCAGGGCTTCGCCGGCGGAAGTTTCTTCCCAAACGATCGACATGCGTTCGATCGTCATGGTCAAAATGACAATCGGGAAGAGCGAAATTGACAGCCCGATCGCCTGATTGGAGCTGGTAAGCGCAATCGTAATGCCGGCCATGAGCATGACAATGAAAATCACGACCACAGCTAGCCTTGGCACAAGCAGCAATTGCAGCCTTTCCAGATAAAAGCGCAGCGCCAGCCCTAAAGCGATCAGCACCGAGAATAAAAGCAACCCATTAAGAAGCGCTGTTTCGCGAAAGGCGATGCCGATCAGAACCGGCATAAATGTGCCTAGCGTTTTTACGCCGATGAACTGGCGCAGGAATACCAGGATAGTGATGCCGACTGGGATGGTGATCAGAACCTTATAGACAAGCTGCGTCGTCAGCGGCAGGTCTTCAAATGTGAAGATTTGTTCAAGACCGCCCCAGCGTTGCTCGCCATTGCGGCGCACAAGATCAATGGCCGAATTGCGGCGCTCCTGCAGCGCCAACTGAACATCAACATTGTCAACGCCGGTCGCCGTTACGAGATCGCGCGCGCCGTACCAAATCGTAAAGAAACGCGCCGGCGCGCCATCGGGAAAATATCGAAAGTCCTCGCCGTCCATGTGATATTCGAGCCAGTGACGCATCTCGACCCGGCGCCGGCTTTCGGCGAGAAACACGCCATTGGCGATGCGCGCCGGCACGCCCGCATTGCGCAAGGTTTCCACGGCGAGTTGCAAGCGATTGAGGTTGCCGAGCGAACCCAGCAACACGGCCAATTCATCCGCATAAAGCTCGCCCTGATCGCGAGGCTTGAATATTTCGGCAATAGCGAGATCTACATACGATCGGTCATCAGCCGACCGCCGACGCAGATCGCCGGCCCAGACGATGAACGCCTGTCGCCGAATGTCGTTCTCTTCGAAACCCGCA
Organism: Hyphococcus sp.; assembly: GCA_965267325.1. Taxonomy (GTDB): domain Bacteria; phylum Pseudomonadota; class Alphaproteobacteria; order Caulobacterales; family Parvularculaceae; genus Hyphococcus. The sequence continues at coordinate 1,268,075 of OZ253943.1, forward strand.
GATTCGGGCTCGGCGCCGGTGAACGCCTCGGCCAGCGGCGTCGACGCGATTTCGCCCGTGGTCTGCGCCGTGTACCGCAACACTTTTCGATTGCTGGGGTAACGATAGGTCCATATAGCTTTGCGATTGCGCGTTTTTCGCTCGGTCGACAAGCTGAGACCAAATGGTCCGTTGTAAAATTGCTCTTGCGGAAAAGTGCGCGCAACGTCGCCGGCAGGCAGGTAGACTTCAATCCGCGCTGGCTCGTTCTGCCCGTCGAATTCGAGATAAATCTCAAATTCCCAGACGCTTGTCATAACGCCGGGTGAAACCGGGTAGCCGAGAGCAAGCGCTTTGATGGCGAAGACAACGCCGCCCGCTGCAACCAGCGCGAGCCCAAGCAATATTGCATGGCGAATGCTATTCATCAGTATCGGCGCCGCAGGCTGATTCAGCGACAAAGGTCTGTCCAGAATCAACAACTATCCTGTTGGCGAGAAATTCCCGCCCGATCAGCACGTCATATTCAAACTCGGCGCGGTCGGCGAGATTGATTTCCGCCCGCCCGACCACGCCGCCAACGCAAATCGGCATGCGAATGACCGGTCGCCGGATCGTGCCGCCGACTTTGGTTTTGATCTGTACAAACCGGATGACATTCTGATCGTAACGGATGGATCGCCCGCCCCGGCCGACAAGACGAAAACGCACCCAGTTGTCGCGCTTGCCGCGCTTGTAGATTTCGACATCGCGCGCATGAATGGAGCTAGTGTCGGCGCCGGTGTCGAGCTTGCCCTTCAGTTCGAGCGCAAGGTTGCCGATTTGGACATTCTCCAGATAGCCAAGCCGCGCAGCCTCCTCGAGGTCAGTTTCTTCCTCCGCCGCTTCCACTTCCTTCGGATCGTCGAGCGCCAACGCCGCCGCCGGAGCCCAAAAAAGCGCGCAAGCCGAAACGGCCGAAAGCGCGATCGCTGCAATGTCAATCCGAAACGCCATAACGCGCCCTCTGTAACCGCCAAAAGCTAAGATCCGACGCCATTATCAGACATATTCGGGAAGTAAAGGAAGGGCGTGCGAATCTGCGGTCTCAATGGTGCAGAGACGTTTGACCCGCCCGCCCGGCCGTACTACCCAAGCGGCCTTGCCGCACCTCAAACCAGAGCAGCTAATGTCGGACCCATCAGAGGCGATTGAGCGACTGAGCCGCTGGTTTCGGGATAGGGCGGTCCCGCTGTGGGCGCCCGCCGCTTGGGACGAGCGCCACGGGGGCTTTTACGAATCGCTCAGTTTCGACGGCCAGCCGATTCGTGGCCCGCGACGGGTTCGGGTGCAGTCTCGGCAAGTTTACACATTTTCAATGATCGGGTTGCGGGAGTGGCAAGACGAGGCGGAGACGATTGCGGCTCAAGGGTTTGATTACCTCATGCGCCGGGCGTGTCCTGACGAGGGCGAGCGTGGCTGCGTTCACACACTCGCAGACGACGGCGCCGTCATCGACGCAAAGCGCGATCTCTATGATCAGGCGTTTTTGCTGCTTGCCTGCGCCGGCCGCATCGAGGCGGCGAATTGCGAAAAAGCGCGGGTGTTGGCGCAGCGAACGGTGGATTTTCTTGATCGCGAACTCGCCTCGCCCCACGGCGGCTGGGTGGAAAGCGACAAGCAAGAGCTTCCTCGCCGGCAAAACCCGCATATGCATTTGTTCGAGGCCTTTATGGCGCTCTATCGCGCGACGGGCGACAATCGTTATTTCGAAAAAGCGGGCAATTTGTTGCGCCTCTTTCGCGGGTTCATTGACCCGACCGAAGGCGTATTGCGCGAATATTTCACCGACGCCTTCACGTTCGAGGAAACAAGACGTGAAATCGAGCCTGGACACATGTTCGAATGGGTCTGGCTTCTCAACAAATACGAACAAATTGCGGATTTTGATGCATCCGACGATCGGAAATTACTCTTCGCTCGTGCTGAGCACTACGGCCCGGATCGGCATTTCTTTGGCTTTGTCAGCAATAAAGTCGATATCTCCGCGCCGCCGATCCGAGGGGCCAAACGGCTCTGGCCGCAAACGGAGTATCTGAAGGCCAGTTGCGTGGAAGCGGCTATGGGCGACGCACATGCACGCGACATGATACCCGCACTCGTTGACGCGATGTTTTCAACATACCTCAATACAAAAAAACCGGGTTTGTGGATCGATGAATTCGACGCCCATGGGGCGCCGATTGCCGCTGACGTGCCCGCGAGCATACTCTATCATTTGTACGAGGCTGTCGCAGAATGTCTGCGCTTCGCTGAAGGGAAAGAGCGACTGTGAAAATCCAACCGGTAATTATGTCCGGCGGCGCCGGGACGCGATTGTGGCCGATGTCACGCACAGCGCATCCGAAACAGTTCCTGAAACTCGTCACAGACAAGACAATGTTTCAGGAAACCGCCCTGCGGGTTGCGCCGCAGGCGAGCGACGAATTCGCCCCGCCTGTAGTCGTTGCCGGCGCCGGCCACGGCGCGCTGGTCGCCGATCAACTGGTCGACATCGAAATAGCAGCAGGCGAGATCATCCTTGAGCCCTGCCCTCGCAACACCGCCGCTGTCGCCGCCGTTTCCGCTGCGTGGGTTGAGGCCAATGGCGACGATGCGCTGATCTTATTGATGCCCGCGGACCATCATATCGCCGATGCGGCCGGATTTCGTCGCGCCGTATCCGTCGCCGCTAAAGCCGCCGAGGATGGCTTTATCATGACGTTCGGCATCAAACCGGAATATGCACACACAGGTTATGGGTATATCGAAGCAGGCGAACCCGTTTCAGACGGCGTCTATCGTGTCGCTGCATTCAAGGAAAAACCGAACGCTGAAACTGCGCAATCCTATCTCGACAAGGGCGGATTTTATTGGAACGCCGGCATTTTTCTATTTCGCGCCAGCGATATGCTTGAGCAATTGGAAAAACTCGCCCCCGATATCCGCAAAGCAGCAACCGATGCATTGACCCAGAGCGTCATGTCCGGCGCCGCGCGCCGCCTGGACGAGATCTGTTTCGAGGCCTGTCCGGCCAATTCGATTGACTACGCAGTCATGGAAAAAACCGACAGGGCGGGCGTCGCCGCACCGGTCGATGTGGGCTGGACCGACATTGGCAGTTGGAGCGAAGTCGCCTCACTGTCGGAGCAAGAGCGCGTCATAGAAGTAAACGGGGCCCGCAACATCATTCGTTCCGATGGCCCGCTGATTGCAGCCGCTGGCGTCAGCGATCTTGTCATTGTCGCAACGGGCGACGCGGTTCTCGTTGCGCGCAAGGACGACGCGCAGCAGGTGCGCGCGATCGTTGACGAACTGAAAAAGCGCGGCCGCGATGATTTGTTATAAAGGCCAGCCATGACCCAACGAATTGTCGTCACTGGCGGCGCCGGCTACATCGGCAGCCATGTCTCGGTTGAACTCTTGGGTTCGGGCCGCGAGATTTTGATAATCGACAATTTTTCAAACTCGCACCCGGAAGCGATCGCGCGCATCGAGGAACTGGGCCGTAGCGGCGTTGAATTTCTCAACGCCGATCTCGCCGATGCGACGCAATCGACAAAGATCGTTGAGCAAGTAAAGGCGTTCCGCCCCGATGGCGCGATTCACCTCGCCGGCCTCAAGGCCGTGGGCGAATCCGTCGAACAGCCAGCGCGATATTATCAAGTGAATATGGGCTCGGCTCTGACATTGATCGAAGCCCTCGCCGCCGCCGACGCCAGGTCGGTCGTGTTCTCATCCTCTGCAACTGTTTACGGCGACCTCAACGATAATCCTGTCACAGAGGAAGGGCGGACAGGGGCGACAAACCCTTACGGCCGCACAAAACTCTACATCGAAGAAATCCTCAAAGACATCGCGCGCGCTGACGCCGGCTGGGGCGTCGTCAACCTGCGCTATTTCAATCCCGTCGGCGCCCATCCATCGGGACGCATCGGCGAAGACCCGAATGACATTCCCAACAACCTCTTTCCGTTCATCGCCCAGGTAGCGGTTGGACGACGGAAGAAACTTTCCGTTTTCGGCAGTGATTATTCGACACGCGACGGGACCGGCGTGCGCGATTACATTCACGTTGTTGACCTCGCCCGCGGCCATGTGGCCGCTCTCGATTACCTTGCCAAGGGCAATCGCGGCGCAACCGATGTCAATCTCGGCGCCGGTCGGGGATATTCAGTTCTTGAAGCGGTCGCCGCCTTCAAGCGAGCCTCGAACCGCGACATTCCTTACGAAGTCGCGCCGCGCCGGGATGGCGATGTCGCAGAAATCTACGCCGATGCGTCAAAAGCGAAAGATCTGTTCGGCTGGTCCGCAGAAAAAGACCTCGACGCTATGTGCGCCGACCATTGGCGATGGCAAAGGGAAAACCCGGAAGGGTATGGCTCTTAGGCCACCCGTTCTGCGAACTGCCCGTATTTGCGAAATGGCTCCATATAGGTCGGCAGGATCGCTTCGAGGGTATTGGGCTCAACGCCGAGGTCGGCGAGCACGCCCACGGAGCCGTCCGTATTGACGATATTATCGAGTTTCGCGAGCTTAACCTGATCTCCCGTCAGCGGCGGCTCCACAAAGGGAAGTTTGCCGGCGATCTGGCCGAAAAAACCGATCATGGAAGCAAAGGGAAGCGGCAGCGGGACTAGAGGACGCCGACGCCCGATTTCACGCAACATTATTTCCATCAGCTCACGGAAGGAATAAATTCCCGGCCCGCCAAGCTCGTAAATGCGCCCTCTCGCCTCTGGCTGTTCCAGAGCCGCGCAAACAGCATCGGCAACGTCATCCACATAGACCGGCTGGTAACGGGCCTTGCCGCCGTCAATCAGCGGCAACGGGGTGAACGGCGTTGTCGTGGCCATGGTCGCAAAGCGATTGAAGAACTTGTCTTCCTGTCCAAAGACAATCGACGGCCGCAGGATCGTCGCGGTCTGAACCGCATTCATCACCGCCTCTTCACCCTCGCCTTTTGTGCGCGCATAAAGACTGTCGCTTTGCGCATCGGCGCCGATTGCCGAGACATGGACGAAGTTTTCAATACCGGCCTCGGCGGCCAGTTGCGCAATTGTCGCGGCGCCGGCCGACTGCACGGCCGCAAAGCCATTAGCGCCTTCCTGAAAGAGCACCCCGACGAGATTAATAACCGCGTCCGCTCCTTTCAGCGCATCAGCGATAGACGCGCGATGGCGAATGTTGACTTGGCAGAGCTGAATCTGGCCGACGGCGCCCATGGGCCGAAGAAACTGTGACAGGTGCGGCCGCCTGACGCCGACGCGCACGCGCCAGCCGCGCTGCGCAAGTTCGCGCACGACATTGCGTCCGATGAAGCCCGATCCGCCGAATACGACCGCCAGTTTTCCCGTCACGAATTCCTTGCTCCCTTGCCGCCGAGGGACCGCGATCGTCCCCTGGTTCCATCAATCGCCGGTTCCTATCCGAATTTTCAGGCCCTCACAATTGCGCGCCCTGGCGCACCCTCCAGGGGCGGCGACAAAGCGGTTCGCCAACCTCGCCGCCGCGCAATTGACAGGACCCATGGGGCCTTTTATGCACGCGCCCCTGCCGGGGCCGCGAGCGCCCCATGCCCAGGTGGCGGAATTGGTAGACGCGCTGGCTTCAGGTGCCAGTGGCCTTACGGTCGTGGAAGTTCGATTCCTCTCCTGGCACCACTGGACGCTCCGTTGACATCCGAGAGCTTCTATAGCCACTACGAGGGTTCAGGCTCCCGTCAGTCGCGCGGAAAATGCAGCCGCAACCTCGGCATCACCCACGCGCCGCTCTCAGAAAACCTTCAGCAAAATTGCAATTCTCTTCATCTCAAGCCCCCACCTCGCCGCCGTCTTTCCGGCGGATCGCGACGACACTGGGGCGCGGCGGGGTTGCGGGGTCGAAATCAGGCCAACGGGTCGACGGATTTTCAAAGCTCGCTTCATAGCCGTCGCCGGGATGCTGAACGGCGACAAAAAGCGTTTTTCCGTCTGGCGTAAAACGCGGCCCGCAAAGTTCGGCGCCATCCGGCGCGCGAAAAAAGGCGCGGCCGGTTCCGCGCGCGGCGCCATCGGTTGAAACGGCCCACAGGCCGTCATTGGCGCCGGTCGCCTGATTGCCATCGGTCGCCACCCATAACCGTCCGTGTGGATCGAGAGCGCAATTGTCCGGTGATCCAAACCATCCGTTTTCGCTGGTTTGCGCATTCCACGTGGCGCCGACTTCCGGATTGGCCGGATCGCCGCATCGAACAAGAATCTCCCAACGGGATTTTGTTGAAGTGAAGTCGCCTTCCGGTTCAATGATCTCGATAATATGTCCGAACGCATTGTTGGCGCGCGGGTTGGCCGCATCAATCTGATCCGGCGTCCGCAGCGTGTTGTTGGTCAACATTAAATAGACGCGGCCCGTCAGCGGGTTCGGCTCGACATCCTCGGGCCGATCCATTGGCGTCGCATTCAGAAGATCGGCTGCCCGGCGCGTTTCGATCAACACATCCGCCTGGGAGTAAAAACCGTTCTCCGGCGTGAGCGGCCCGTCGCCAAAAATCAACGGCGCCCAATCAAGCGTCCCATCAGCCTCAAACCTGCCGACATAAAGCGTTCCCTCATCGAGAAGATCGAGATTGGCTGCACGATTGTCAGCGTTAAAGGGTCGCGCCGTGACAAACTTGTAGACATAATCGAACCGTTGATCATCGCCCATATAGAAAACAACGCGCCCGTCGGGAGCAACAACGCTCTCCGCCCCTTCATGTTTAAAACGCCCCATCGCCGTGCGCTTTTTTGGCGCGGAAGTCGGATCGAGAATGTCGACCTCCACCACCCAGCCGAACCGATTGGGTTCGTTAGGCGTTTTCGAAACGTCAAATCGGTCGAAATAGCGGCCCCACTGATACCAGCCGGCGGGAACGCCGTATCTCGCATGGTTCGCGGCTTCCGGGTGATCCGGAGCAAGTTCGCCCAAAAATGTGCCGTTGAAGTTTTCCTCGGCCATGACATAGGTGCCCCAGGGCGTAATGCCGCCGGCGCAGTTATTCAGCGTACCGATGACATTGCGTCCGCTGGGATCATCGTTGGTTTTCATCCGGTCGGAGCCCGCCGCCGGCCCGGTGAGCGTCATCGGCGTGGAACCGGCTGTAATTCGCCGATTGTATTTTGACGTAAGCACGGGACGCCAAACGCCCTTTCTGTCGCGCTCAATTTCGATGATCGTGCCGCCATGGGCGGCCAGCTCCACTTCGCATTCCACTCGTGACGGCGGCCGCTCGTCGGTCAGTCCCGGGAACATCAGCCGCGTCGTCGTATATTCGTGGTTCACGCACAACAAGCCGCGCTGAATGCGATCATTGGATGAAGTGAGCGGGTGAAATCCGATAAAGTCGTTATTGTAACCGAATTGACGCTCCTGCGCCGCCGCTGTCTGTGCGTAAGGGTTAAATGGCGGGGAGTTCTGAAAGACGGCGTCGCCCCACCCCAGTACGATATCAGCCGCATACCCCTCAGGAACGTGATGATTGCCGTCGGCGCCGCGCGCAATTTCAGCAAACGAAAATGCCGGCGCCGGGCCCGCCCTTCGCGCGCCTTGAGGGACGGTTTGGCAACCAACGCTCGCGGCCACAGCAGCGGCGCCGACGCCGCCGAGAAAACCGCGCCGCGACAATCGCAATTCGATAATGTCGCCGATCGTTTGAACCCCCGTTTTCAATCGAGGATTCGTTGTAAAATTTTCGCTCCCGTCCACGCTTAAGCTCCCCTCTGGATTGCAGCTTTGTGATGCTAGGATAGCTACAAATTAAGACGTATGTGTGATACAATCACAATATCCGCCATGTTACGATTTACCGGGCGAGATTGTGGGGTTATCAAGTTGCGCCGTGACCAATGAACAAGCGCCCGACGCCTGCGTAAACATCCAAAATCTCGAATTCACATGGGCCAACGGCGTCCATGCTTTGTCGATCCGTCGGTTGTCGGTCGGACGCGGCGAGAAGCTGTTCCTGCAGGGCCCGAGCGGCAGCGGCAAGTCTACGCTTCTCGGCGTTATCGCCGGCGTTTTTGCTCCGACGGCGGGCGAAGCAACGATCCTGGGTCATCCATTTCACACTATGTCGGCTGCGGCGCGCGATCGCGTGCGGGCGGACGCTATTGGCGTCATTTTCCAGCAATTCAATTTGGTGCCGTATCTCAATCTTGTTGAGAATGTGCTCTTGCCTTGCCGGTTTTCTCCTCATCGCGCCGAGCGTGTCGGGGCAAGCGAAGCGGAACGAATCGACAAGGCCGGCCGTCTTTTGAGTCGCCTTGGCCTCGATGAAGAGGCCCGTGCAAGCCGCGCCGCGGCGGAACTTTCCGTCGGTCAACAACAGCGCGTTGCCGCCGCTCGCGCGCTGATCGGCGCCCCTTCACTCATTATCGCCGATGAGCCAACATCTGCGCTCGACACCGAAACCCGCGACGCATTCATCGAGACGCTGCTTTCAGAATCGCATGATGCGGCGCTCATTTTTGTCAGTCATGACGCGTCGCTCTCGAAACATTTTGATCGTCTTGTTGCGATCGAAAGTATAAACTTCACCCAAGACCAGAGCACAGTTGACCTGCCGCAAAGAGCGCCGGCCAGGGCGGAGGCTTAGATGCAATTGGCTGTGCTCGCTTGGAAAAGCGCAAAAGCGCGCGCTGCGACGACATTCCTGACGATTATGTCGATCGCAATTTCAACCGCCCTTCTGCTCGGCGTAGAAAAAATCAGAGACGGCGCGCGTTCAAGTTTTGAGCAGACGGTTTCCGGAACCGATCTCATCATCGGCGCGCGATCAGGGCCTATCAACCTCCTGTTATATTCAGTGTTCAGAATTGGCGACCCGACAGCCAATGTCTCCTGGCAGTCCTTTGAAGAATTTTCGGCGAGGCCGGAGGTCGCCTGGACAGTGCCGTTGTCGCTCGGCGATTCTCACGGCGACTTCCGTGTGCTTGGAACGACGACAAACTACTTTGAACACTATCGATATGGCGACAAGCGCCAGCTTTCATTCGCTGCGGGCGAAGCGTTCGACGATGTTTTTGATGCTGTTCTCGGCGCCGAGGCTGCGCGCGAGCTCGGATACGAACTTGGCGCCGAGTTTGATATTTCACATGGGTTAAAAAGCGCAGCCTTTGCAGAACATAGAAACCGACCGTTCAGAGTAGTCGGAATTCTCGGGCGAACCGGCACGCCGGTCGACCGGACCATCCATGTAAGCCTCGAAGGCATAGAAGCTGTTCACATTGGCTGGGAGGACGGCGCGCCGCCCATTGGACGCAGCGCCGCAATCTCGGTGACGGACATTGAAAAGAGCGAACTTCAGCCGGACTCAATCACCGCTTTTCTCGTCGGATTGAAGAGCAAGAGCGCTGTCCTTCGTTATCAGCGAGACGTAAACACATTCCGATCAGAAGCCCTTTCCGCTGTTATCCCCGGCGTCGCGCTTTCCCAGCTTTGGCGGGTCGTGGGCGCTGCGGAGCAAGCATTGCGAGGCGTCGCCCTATTTGTGATCGCGGCGGGTCTCACAGGGCTCCTCACTACAATCTTGACCAGTCTTAATGAGCGCCGGCGGGAAATCGCTGTGCTGCGATCGGTTGGCGCCAAGAGCCGCGACGTGTTTTTTCTGTTAGTTTGCGAAGCAACAATCCTCGCGGCGATTGGCGCAACAATTGGGGTGGCCGCCATTAATCTCGGCCTTGCCTTATTCTCGACACAGATCGAAGCGGCGGCGGGCTTCCCGCTAGGCGGGTTTGGTTTGTCCCTTTACGATCTTTACCTTACGGTTGCGATTGTTTTAATCGGGTTTGTGCTTGGCTTTCTTCCCGGATGGCTCGCCTATCGCCAGTCGCTTAGCGACGGACTGACAGTTCGAATATGAGGTTGCAATGAGAGTTTTCGCTTTATTAATCCTCGCGTTTATCGCAACGCCGGCGATCGCTGCCGAACCGGAAACGCTATATTGGGAGGACTTGCTTCCTGAAGGCGAGATCGAGCGACTAAACGAACTCTATGCCGCCGGGCCAAGCATCCCGATGGGGCACTCGCCTAATGATCCGATGATGAGCACTTCGCCGAACCAGATCGGTACGTTCAATGTCGTTGAGGACCTTGACGGAAAGCTCGTTCGCATTCCCGGTTTTGTTTTACCCTTCGAGTACTCAGAATCCGGAAAGATCTCGGAATTCCTGCTCGTCCCTTATTTCGGCGCGTGCATTCATGTCCCGCCGCCGCCGCCCAACCAGATCGTTTACGTCACGTCGGAAAAACCGGCGGACCTCGGCCGGCAATGGAATGCAGTTTGGGCAGTCGGCGTTATGCGGACGAAAAAACACCTCAATAATCTTGGCGACACTGCCTATACGCTCGAGCTTCAAAGTTGGGAGGAGTATGATGGTTAGCGTTCGAAAATCCATCCTCCTGTTCGCCGCGCCGATTGCGTTGGCCGCCTATGCGGCGCAAGCTGAAGAGCCGGACGAACATGATCATCGCGCCCATGACGTGCATGTTCACGGAACCTGGGAAATGTTTGCCGCGCTTGACGATGCGCAACTGTCCGTGACGCTGAAAGGTCCGCTCGTTGACGTTTTAGGCTTTGAAAGAGCTCCAAAGACCGATGAAGAGCGCACGTCCGTTGCGCGCCTTAAAGAACAGCTCAAGGCGCCCGAACTGATGTTGGCGACTGACGAGCGCGCGCGTTGCACCTTGTCGGCGCCCGAAGCCGTCCTATTGCCTGAAGATTTTTCTCCGGAAATCACCAAGGCAAGCGACGACCATGAAGATGATCACGACGACCACCATCATGATGAAGATCACCATGATGCCGACCATCATGACGAAGATCATCATGATGATGGGCACCATCACGACGACCACGAGGATCATGCGGATCATGATGGCGACGGAAACCACGCCGACCACGACGTTCACAAGAATGATCTGGAAGTTACATATGTCTTCGACTGCGCTTCGCCGGGGCGCCTTCGCTCAATCACGATGACCGGTTTCGACGAGTTTCCAGCTATCGAAAACGTCGAAGCGGTTTTTCTCAGCGGGGCGACTCAAAGCGCGGGACGCCTGACGCGAGAATCGCAAACGCTCACAATCGATTAGCGTTCAAGGATTTTCGTCGGGCGCCCGAAAGTCGCTGGCGCCGGACATTGTCAAAATCGATGGAAAGTCCTTCCTGACGCGGTCTCTACGCGCAGGCACGCGGCTGCCTCCGGCGTTTGCGGACGTGGCCAACGCTCTGATACACTCATGCGGCAAATTGAGGAGCGCCGCATCATGCAGTTCACAGTGAACGGGCGCACCCTTGCAGCCGATGTCGAAGATGACATGCCGTTGCTTTGGGTGCTGAGAGACGAACTCGGGATCAAAGGACCGAAATATGGCTGCGGCATCGCTCGCTGCGGCGCATGCACGGTGCATCTTGACGGTCTCGCGGTGCGTTCCTGCTCAATCAAGGCAAAACATGCAGCCGGTCGCGAGATCACCACGATTGAAGGTCTGGGCTCGCCGGAGGCGCTGAATGCGGTTCAGGAAGCCTGGATTGAAAAGCAGGTCGCGCAGTGCGGTTATTGCCAGTCCGGCCAGATCATGACGGCGGCGGCTTTTCTGACGCTCAATCCTGCGCCGAGCGATGATGACATCGATCAGGCGATGTCAGCCAATCTTTGCCGCTGCGGCACCTATTCGCGCATCCGCGAGGCGGTAAAACTTGCCGCAAAGAAAATGGCGGAGGCATGATCAATGGCTAACGTTGGAAAAATCGCCCGCCGCACATTTCTCATCGGGTCCGTCGCCATCGCAGGCGGCGTCGCGTTTGGCTACTACATGGTCTCCCGGCCGCACAACAATCCGCTCAAGGACGGGTTGGGCGACGGTGAAGCGACGTTCAATCCCTGGGTCAAGATATCCGCCGACAAAGTGACGCTGATCGCTCCCCACGCCGATGTCGGCCAGGGAGTCCTGTCGATGCAGGCCGCATTGATTGCAGAAGAACTTGATATCGAACTGGACCAAGCAGACGTGATCTTCGGGGACCCCAGCCCTGCCTATTACAACGGCGGGATTGCCGCAGAGGCTGTCCCGTTTCTTTCAACCGACAACAGTTTCCAGGCGAACGCCATGCGCGGCGTCATGGGGGCGCTGTTCAAGCTGCTCGGCGCACAGGTAACGGGCGGATCAAGCTCCGTGCCGGACTCATTTGAGAAATTGCGCCTGGCCGGCGCCGTCGCGCGCGAAACACTGAAGAAAGCCGCGTCAAAACAAACGGGCGTCCCGGTTGCGGATTTAAAAACCGCCAACGGCGCCGTGCAACTCCCCGATGGCGCAACCATTGCCTATACTGATCTTGCCGCCGCCGCGGCGGAGATTCGCCCGGTCACAAATGTAAAGCTGCGCCCGCCGAGCGAATGGCGGCTTATCGGAAAACCAATGCAGCGCCTTGACATTGTGGCGAAGTCGACCGGCGGATTGACCTATGGCGTCGATCTCGATGTCGAAGACATGGTCTACGCCGCCGTCAGACGCAATCCGCGCAAAGGCGGCGGCATCGAAAATTATGACGCAAGCGCCGCTGAGGCGATGCGCGGTGTAAAGAAGATCATTCCAATCGATGGCGGCGTTGCCGTGATTGCGGATAACACATGGCGGGCTTTTCGCGCTGCCGACGCGATCGCAATTGACTGGGGTCCTGCGCCCTATCCGGCTGAGATGGACGGGCATTGGGCGGCGCTGTCTGAGTCCTTTACCGAAGATCATCTCAACAACACGTGGCGGGATGACGGCGACGTCGATAGCGCCCTTGGCGGCGAAGGGGTTGTAGAAGCGGAGTATCGCGCGCCTTATCTCGCCCATGCACCGCTTGAACCCATCTCCGCCATCGTCAAAGTAACCGACGACGGCGCAGAAGTCTGGACCGGCACGCAACTGCCCCGTTTCACTCAGACCAACGTCGCCGCGATCGTCGGATGTGATCCGGAACAGGTTAAGCTGCACAATCAATTCATGGGCGGCAGTTTTGGTCATCGTCTGGAAGACGAACAAGTGAAGCAAGCGACCGAAATCGCCATGACAATGAAAGGTACGCCCGTCAAACTCACTTATAGCCGGGAAGAAGATTTCGCCCATGATTTCCCGCGCCAAATCGCCATGGCGCGCATGCGCGGCACCGTCAGCGACGGAAAGGTCGAGACGCTTGATCTCGGCATAGCCATGCCGTCCGTCGTGGACTCGCAATTGTCGCGGCAACCGATGGATCCGCCGCCTGGTCCCGACAGCCAGATATCCGCCGGCGCCTGGAATTTGCCCTTCGCGATTCCGAACTTCCGCATGAACGCTTATCGCGCCGAACCGCTTGCGCCAATTAGTTCCTGGCGCTCGGTTGGCGCCTCCACAAACGGTTTCTTTGCTGATTGCGCGATTGAAGAACTGATCCATGCGGCCGGCGCTGATCCGCTTGAGGAGCGTATTCGCCTCGCCAATAACGATGTTGCGCGGAAGGTGTTGGAGGCTGTCGGCGAGATGTCGAACTGGGGCAGCGACATGGGTGCGCGGCGCGGTCGCGGCATCGCCTTTGTCAGCTCATTTGGCGTGCCCGTTGCAGAAGTCATCGAGGTGACCGAATCCGACGACGGAATCAAAATCGACAAAGTGTATGTCGCCGCGGATGTCGGCCGCATTGTTGATCCGGTGAATTTCGATAATCACGTGAAAGGCGCCGTCGTCTGGGGGCTGGGTCACGCCATGAATTGCGAAATCACTTATTCGGACGGCATGGCCGAGCAAAGCAACTACCACCAGTTTGAGGGCATGCGCCTTTATCAGTGTCCTGAGATTGTCGTGCGCGGCCTCGAAAATTCGGAACAAATTCGCGGGATTGGCGAACCGCCAGTCCCGCCGGCGGCCCCTGCTCTCGCCAACGCCATTTTTGCAGCGACCGGCAAACGCATTCGCGAGATGCCGTTCAACAAACACGTTACTTTCGTTTGAGGAGCGCGACCATGAAGAAAATTATGATCGGATTGGGAGCCTGCGCGATGGCCGCTTCGGCGAGCGCGCTCCATGCGCAAACCGACGACGACGGAGCGTCGGCGACAACCGAAGAAACCGCCGTCTCCGCTTGGTCCAAGGTCTATGAAGTGTTTACGCACCCGCGCTGCGCCAATTGTCATGTGGGCGAAGACGCCAGGCCGCGCTGGTCTGGACCAAGCTATGGTCTCGCGAAAGGCGAATGGGCTTATCACGGCATGAACGTCAATGGCGGGCAAAGCCGCATCGGTCTCGAAACGCTGCCTTGCACGACCTGCCACACGGCTGAAAACTCAGACATCCCTCATGGCCCGCCCGGATCGCCGGTCTGGATGCTGCCGCCAGTCGAAATGACGTGGTGGGGCAAATCCTCTCAAGAGATTTGCGATCAGATCAAGGACCCGGCGCGCAATGGCGGACGCACTCTGGAGGATGTCGCAGACCATATTGTTCACGATCAACTGGTGCTGTGGGGATGGGATCCGGGGCCAGGCCGTGAGCTTGCGCCCTATTCGCCCGAAGAGGTCTCCGCATTCATCCTCGACTGGGCCAGCGCCGGCGCGCCCTGCCCCGCCGAGGCGCCAGCGTCGCAATAAGAAACGCCGCCGGGAATGGGAAACCCCGGCGGCGCCTTTCTCCCCCTACTGATGAATTAACCGAGGCGTTAATTCCTCCGTTGATTTTTCAACTCATTTAAACAAGCAGCGATAAGCCGAGCAGCGCCTGCAAAGCGCAGACAACAACGCCGAGCATCACCACACTGCCGGCGACAAATTCAATAGCGCGTTCCATGGCCTTCTCCTTTTCTTTGTTTCGGTTGCTTCCGTTTCTTCACGGCGATCTCGGTCGCCTTGGGGGGAGCGGGAGATAAGCGTGACCGCGCGGGAGAACCGCTTGCGATTGGCCGTCGTCGGTGGTGCAATTAGTCCTTTCATCGACCCTAACGAAAGACAGGGTCGATAAAGCCCGCGAAGACGGATGCGCAAGCGAGAAAATGAACGATAATCAACGACATATGATCGACCAGGATCATCTGCGCGAAATGATCGAGGTGATTTCAGGAGAGCTGGAATTGCGGCCTCTGCTCACCAAAATCGTCCAGAAAGCGTGCGAATTGCTGCGCGCAGATCGCGGCTCGATTGGTCTCGCGGCCCCTGACGGCGACCTCGTACGCATTGAGGCAGTCTACAAGATGCCGGCCGGCGAATTGGGGTCGACCGCGCGACCTGGCGAGGGCTTGGCTGGAACCGTCTTGAAGACGCGTCTGCCTGTGCTGTTCGGGCGATATGGCGACGCGCCGACGCGCCCTTTGGACGGCATGGATGAGGACAGCGTCGTGGGCATGCCTATCCTCTGGCGCGGTGAATTAATCGGAACATTCGGCATCGGCGCAGCGCCGCCAAAACGATTTGGCGACAATGATCTTGTTGCGCTTGAAGTATTCGCCCGTCACGCCGCCATCGCAATTCACAACGCCCGTTCATATGAGCGCGACAAGAATTATGCGGCGCTGCAGGAACGTCAGCGACTTGCGCGAGACCTTCACGATAATGTCAGCCAGCTGATTTTTTCGATTTCAATGGTCGCTCAATCGGTAGGCGCGGGCTTTACAAAAAGCCGCAACGAAGGGGAAGCGCGCGTCGCCCGCCTTATCGAGATCACAGGCCTTGCACAGACCGAAATGAAGGCGCTGCTCGCAGAGCTGAGCGCGCCCGGGGAGAACGAAGGATCGATGGCCGCGCTCGCCCGCCGTGAAGGTCTCTCCGCAGCGTTGCGCCGACACAGCGAACTCGCTGCACCAGAAAATGCAACTGTTGTCATAAAAGCGCCGGCTGAGGGAGATCTCACCGAACGCCAATGCGAAACACTGTTGCGAATCGGTCAGGAAGCTATGGCCAATGCATTCCGTCATGGCGGCGCAGAGAATGTTATAATCTCACTCACCCGTGACGGCGACAGCCTAAATTTTCTGATCACGGACGACGGCGCGGGCCTAAACGCCGATACGCCGGGCGGCGCGGCCCATATGGGCGTTTCAAGCATGACAACGCGTGCAAAGGCGGTCGGCGGAACGCTGGCGATTAAAAATCACGTGAATGGCGGCGTACGCGTTGAGGTCGCCTTGCCGCTGGCCTAGACTGTGTCCAGGAGAGAATACCGTGACGCCGGCATCGAATACGATCCGTGTCCTAATTGCGGACGATCATGCAATCGTGCGCGAGGGTTTGCGCACCCTGTTAAGCGATCAACCTGAGATTTTACTCGTTGGCGAAGCGGGCGACGGCGAACAGGCAGTCGCTCTTGTAGCGCGCGAAACGCCGGACATCGTGTTGATGGATATCGCCATGCCGGAACTCGACGGCATTGCGGCGGCCGCACGCATCGCAAAGGCTGAGCTGCCCACAAAGGTGATCTTGCTGACCAGTGCTATTGGCGATGATCTGCGTTTGCAGGAAGCACTCGATGCAGGCGTCATGGGATATCTACTGAAGGATGTGTCGCGTGACGACCTATTGAGCGCCATCCGGAACGCACATAATGGAGCGCCGGCGTTTCATCCCGCCGTACAGAAACAACTCCTGCGCCGCGCGACAGGTGAACGGCTTCCCCATGAAGCGCTGACGCCGCGCGAACTCGATATTCTGAAAGAAATCGCTCGCGGAAAATCAAACAAGGCGATTGCCTACGATCTTGGCCTTACCGAGGGAACGGTCAAAGGATACGTATCGACGGTTTTATCGAAACTCGCCGTCAGCGATCGAACTCAGGCGGCGCTTTATGCGGTTAAACACGGCCTCGGTGTGTAACGCATCCGAATCCAACTAAAACCCCATCAACGAAACGAAAGGTGAGTGACATGATGAGCTTCCTCGATCGCTTTCAAGAACCGGCATATGCGCTGTTGCGCATCATGGCCGGCGCCATGTTTATGGGGCATGGCGTGCAGAAGTTTTTCAACTTTCCGGTCGAATTTCCCTGGCCTCTCAATCCCATGACGACAGGCGCGGCCGCCATTGAACTCGTTGGCGGCGCATTGGTGATTGTCGGTCTCTTCACCCGTCCTGCAGCATTTATCTGCAGCGGCATGGCGGCCGTCGGATACTGGATGGTGCACGGGGTCAATGGCTTCTTCCCAATCGCCAATGGCGGGGAAACCATCGCCCTTTACTGCTTCATCTTCCTGTTTATCGCGGCGCGCGGCGCCGGGATCTGGAGCCTCGACAAAAAGGCGTAGCCGACGTTAGCTGGCGAGTTTGTAGTCCTTGAAAATTTTGCGCAGCTCGGTCTTCAGGACTTTGCCCGTGGCGCCGAGCGGAATTTCATCTACAAACTCGACGGCGTCGGGCCAGGCGATCTTGTCAAGCTTCGGTTTGACAAAGTCGATAATTTCGTCCGCTGAGGGATCGGCGCCCTCTTGTTTGACGACGATCAGCAGCGGGCGTTCCTGCCATTTCGGATGATGGACGCCGATAACGCCGGCCTGCGCAACGCCAGGATGCAACATGGCCGCATTTTCGATATCGATAGACGAAACCCATTCGCCGCCGGTCTTAATGACGTCCTTGGAGCGGTCGGTAATCTGCAGGAAGCCTTCCGGATGGATGATTGCAACATCGCCCGTATCAAACCAGCCGTCTTCGGTTAGCGTCGGTTCGGTTGCTTTGTAGTATTCCTTCACAATCGATGGCCCGCGCACCTGAAGATTGCCGTCGGCAACGCCGTCATGGGGCAGGACTTCGCCGCTTTCGTTTACAATGCGCATATCCACATATGGAATCGGACGGCCCGCATAGAGCTTGTAAGGCACGCGTTCGTCGAGCGACAAATTCTGGATACGCGGCGGCAATTTGCCGACGGTGCCAACAGGCGACATTTCAGTCATGCCCCACCCTTGTGTCAGGCTGACACCATACTTTTCGAACCCGCGAATGAGCGCTTCCGGCAGAGCGGAACCGCCGGAAAGTCCTGCTTTCAGAGTTGTCAGTTTTTTGCCGGTCTTCTCAAGATATTGCAGGAGACCAAGCCACACTGTGGGCACGCCCGCCGAGTAGGTCACCTTTTCATTCTCGAACAGCTCATAAAGACCTTCGCCATCAAGGCGCGGTCCCGGAAAGACCTGAGTCACTCCGGTTAAAAGGCACGTATACGGCGTATTCCAGGCGTTCACGTGAAACATCGGCACAACCGGAAGGAACACTTCTCCCTCTTCAAGGCCAAGGCAGGACGGCAGACCGCTTGCAAACGCCTGCAACACCAGCGCGCGATGGGAATACACAACGCCCTTCGGATCGCCTGTCGTACCGGACGTGTAACACATCGCAACAGCCGAGTTTTCATCAAACTCCGGCCAGTCAAAGTGGTCGGGTTCGTTTGCAATGAACTCTTCGTAGAGCTTTGCGCCCTTTGCCGCCTCGCCCGCGCCGGCCTCGTCCGATAAGACGAAGTACTCCTTGACGGTTTTCAAGTGCGGACGCATCGCCGCCGCCAGCGGCGCAAATGTGGTGTCATAAAAAAGATAGTCATCTTCTGCGTGGTTAATGACAAAGGTCGCGTTCTCCGGTCCAAGCCTTGGGTTGACCGTGTGCAGGACGGCGCCGAGACCGCCTACCGCGTAATACATTTCGAACTGGCGATAGGTGTTCCAGCCAATCACGCCGATGCGGTCGCCTCGTTTGACGCCTGCCTTCGTCAGGGCGTTAGCGAGTCTCGCAATCCGTTTTGCCGACTCTGCGATAGTGTAACGGTGCATCGGTCCCTCAACCGTGCGCGTCACAATCGGCACCTCAGCGTAGTTTCTAACGGCGTGTTTGAGGATATCGGTCGTCAAAAGCGGCCGATCCATCATCAGTCCCATCATCGCAGATTGTCTCCCTGTCGGATTTGTTTGTTTTTTTCTTATCAAATCCTGTCGAGGCCGGAAGGTCAAACCGAAAGCTCAGCGGCGAGCGATTATCTCGGCAAGGATCGCCCGAGGGCGCGGTTCGAGAGGAAAGTCTTCCGCCATCCACGCCTCTTCCGCCGCCGCGAGAATCTTTGCCACTTCCGGCCCGGGTTTGATCCCAAAGGCGACGACATCCTTACCGGAAAACGGCTGTTCGGGTGGCCGCCAGTTTTCAGCGAGGCCCGCGAGCCGCTCATATTCATCACCCGAGATCGTTTTATGGGCGGCGGCGACAGCGATGGCGTCAAAGAACGTATCGCGGCCGAGCGCATAGATCAGCTTACGAACAGCTTTATCATCAAGACCGGGCTTGATCGCGCCGGCGCCCTGAAGCGCTGCAGACCGCATGGCTTTTTCTGCATTCGACAGACGCAACGCGGCGCCGACCCCCTCGCCGCTCTCGCCGAACAAGGCGGCGAGGATAACGGGCGCGGCTGCTTGCGGCGCCGCGGACTTGATGCGCTCGACTGCGTCAATTTTCGCCGGCGAATCCCAGATCTTCGCCAGCACGCCGCATTGCTGCATGCCGTCGAGAGCGAATACAGCGCGCGGCAGAGCAAGCGTCGCCATAAATTCTGCGCCAATCCGTTCCGCCGACAGAGTCGATACACCGGCCTTCAACTGCGTCGCAGCAGCCATGCCGGTCCGGTCGAAAGCAGGCGCAAAGCGCGCGCTGAAACGAAAAAACCGGAGAATGCGCAGGTAATCTTCTTTAATTCGTTGTTCCGCATCGCCAATAAAGCGAACAGTGCGCGCCTCTATGTCAGAAATTCCGCCGGCCGGATCGAATAAAAATCCTTCCGGGCTCAGATAAATAGCGTTGATGGTAAAATCCCGCCGCATGGCGTCGACGGACCAATCGGTGGTGAAGGAAACTGTCGCCCTTCGCCCGTCGGTCGAAACATCGGCCCGCAAGGTGGTTACTTCAACGCCCTGGTGATCGGCGATGATCGTGACGGTCCCGTGATCGATGCCGGTTGGCGCCGCGCGCAAGCCCGCAGATTTCGCTGCGGCCATGACCTCGGTCGGTTCAAGAACGGTTGCGATATCAAAATCCTTCGGCGCCTCGCCGATCAGGCTGTCACGCACGCATCCGCCAACAAAGCGCGCCCCGCCGGGCGAAGCTTTTTCAAGCGCTGCAACCACAGCTTTGAGATGCGGCGTCTCCAGCCAAGAAAACGCCTCGCGCTGATTTGGACGCAACGCAATCAATTTGGTTTTGTCGTTCACGCTTTCTCGTCCTGCAACACTTCTGCAAAACTGCGTAAGATAGCAGCGGTCAGGCCCCAGATGTGAAAACGATCATAAGGCGCTGCAAACATGGTATAGGCGACGCCGTTGTGCGTGCGTTGTTCCGTGATGTGGTTGTCGAAATCGGCGAAAAACGACAGCGGCGCTTCAAAGACTTCATCGACTTCGCGCGGGCACGGACGGATGTCAGCCATTGGATCGACAATACCGACAACCGGCGTCACAGAAAATCCGAATCCGCCATGCTGGACGCCGAGACGTCCGACGACATCGACAGCGCTCGGCGAGATGTTCACTTCTTCATGTGCTTCACGCAGGGCGGTCGCTTCGCGGCTTTCATCGCGCGCTTCAACCTTTCCGCCTGGAAAACTGATCTGTCCCGCATGAGAAGGCATATTGCTCGACCGAACGGTGAACAACACCGTTGCGCCGCCCGCCCGGGGAATGATTGGCACCAGGACTGCGGCGTCCTTTCGTTCTTCAGACCAGCGACGCTCGAATTGTTTGTCGGCGACAAGATGCGGATTGAGTTCGCGGAAAGTATCGCGAATCGACTGTGCCGACGCGCGATGCAGGTTCGCTGCAATACGCGCGCGCAACGCCGTTGCCGTTTCGTTTCCGTCAATCACATTTACCGCCTGGTTACATTCAAGCGTCTTCGACCGGCCCGAACGAGAAAAAACACCCGTCGGACCAGACGCCAAAGGTCTCGTCACCCTCCATTTGGCGCCGCTCGCCCAAGGTCACAAGGTCATAATAGACGGCGCGGACAATTCGCGCCTCCAAGCCGTTGCGTATATGGACATAAGGGACCCTGTCCCCGCCCGCAGAGGGGCGGAATTCAAGGGGATGATCGGCGCCGGCAAGCACCGTTTCATTCATATTCGTGGTGAAGGCGAGCTTCTGTTCATTGCCGGCGCCGCTCGCGCTCATCAAGACAGCGACAAAGGGCGCGTCCTCAACGGCGATCTTCAGCTTCTCCACCGGCGTGACCAGAAAATACGCATCGCCCTCGCGTTTTAGGATGGTCGAGAACAGTTTTACCAGACGCGCGCGTTTGATTGGCGCACCTTCGTGGAACCATGTTCCGTCGGACTTGATCGCAATATCAATGTCGCCAACGCGCGGCGGATCCCATTGCTTCACCGGCGCGAGCCCTCTGGAGGCGACGCCGTCCAGCGCCGCCGCATATCGCATCAGATCATCCATAAACGAAAACCGGCGCTGCACATGATATGCAGCGCCGGCCTCTTACTTTGTCTCGTATGAGCAGCGCCTACTCGCAGGCCAGGCACCGCGCATAAACCGCATTCGGGTCGTTGAACTCGCCGAAGAATTCAATCTGCTCCTCGACCTTTCCGGCGACCTTCGCCAGCGTGGGAGTTTTTCGCAGAGACGATACAGTGTCGACGCCAAGAACTTGAACAGCGCTTGCGGAAAGTCCGGAGAGGATTTTCTCAAACGGCGTTTTCTGTTCCGTCATCTCAACCACGTCGAAATCTTCAATCTCTGCAAGTCGGGCCGCAGCAGCGATCGACTCATCAAGACCGCCGATGCTGTCAACGAGCTTCAATTCAGTCGCAGCTTCGCCGATCCAGACGCGGCCCTGCCCCACTGAATCGATGTAATCTTTTTCGAGATCACGACCTTCGCTGACAACAGTCAGAAAACGATCGTACCCGTGTTCGACCGATTGTTGGATAATGTCGGCGACATTTTCCGGAAGCGGCCCGATGCCGGTGGCGAGGATCGGCGACAGGTTTGTCGTGCCGACACCGTCCGTATAAATGCCCCAATGCGCGGCTGCTTCCTCAAAGGTATTGAAATATCCGAAGATGCCGATCGATCCGGTAATCGTTGTCGGCGCCGCCCAGATTTCATCGGCCGCGGCCGAAATCCAGTAGCCGCCAGAGGCCGCAAGAGAGCCCATGGACGCAACGACCGGTTTGCCGCTCGCTTTGATCGCCAGCAGTTCGTCGCGAATAATGTCAGACGCAAAGGCCGATCCGCCCGGGCTGTCGACCCGGAGAACCACGGCCTTGACGTTTTCGTCTTCGCGCGCCTTGCGAAGCAATTTGGCGATGGTGTCGCCGCCGGCGGCCTCGCCAAGCGGGGCTTCACCGTCAACAATCGTTCCTGACGCAGTGATCACCGCGATATTCGGATTGTCGCCGTCCTTTTTGTCGTCGAGCGAGGACAGATACCGGCGGTAGTTCACTTTCTTGAAGGATTTCTCATCCTTGTCCTTGCCGAATTCCGTCATCAGGAACTCGCGCTGCTCGGCGCGCGAGTTCAGTTTGTCGACAAGACCGGTTTCAAGCGCCGCCTGGGCGAAACTGCCGTTGGCGCTGCGAAGAACGTCGCCAAAGTTGTTGGCATAGTTTTCCACCGCGCCTTGCTGAAGTCCGCGCGCACCTTCGATTTTGCCCACATACTCGCGCCACAACACATCAAGAAACGCTCGGTTTGCCGCCTCTGCTTCAGGCGACATGTCATCGCGCAGAAACGGCTCCACCGCCGACTTAAAGGTGCCGACGCGAAATACGTGGCTTGTAATCTTCAGCTTTTCGAGGAAGGACTTGAGATAAAGCCCATAGCGACCATAGCCGTAAATGATCACACTGCCGTAATCATTCATATGAATTTCATCGGCCGTCGCGGCGATCATATATTGATCCTGGCTGTAGTAGTCGCCGACGGCGATAATTTTCTTTCCGCTTTCGCGGAACTTCGAAAGCTCTGCAGACAGGTAATGCGCTTTCGACGCGCTGTAGGATGGTATTTCCAAATTGCCGAGATTGAGAACGATGCCCTTGATGCGCTTGTCGTCCTTCGCTTTGCGAACGACCCGGACAAGATCATGCACCTCGATCTGCGTAGGTTGATCAACGCCGTAGGCCTCTTCGACGATCGCCTCGAAGGGATCAACTTCAGCCGCCTGTTCGACAAGAACGCCGTTCGGGTTGATAACCAGGGCCGCCTCATCGGGAATTGAAACTTGCGGCTTCTCTGCGTTGCCCGCCACCCCGTTGGCGACGCTGACCAGCACGCCGACGAAAAGCAGCAACACGACGAGGCCGATCAACCCTTGCAACAACAACAGCACGCCGATGATCAGCTTGCCGAAACCCTTAATGAACCCCCAGACCGAAAATCCTGACTCATGTGACACGAGATCAACCCCTTTTACTGGCGTACCGCCGTTTTCTGGCGCGCGAACCGAACGCTACATGGCCGATCTGCGCAGTCTATGAAAAACCCCTATTTACCGATCCTCAGCGACACTATCGCCGCGGATCGGCAAGCCTTGCCGGGGCATGGTAAAGAATTTGTGCGCTTGCGGGCAATAGGCAAGGGATTTGCGACGATGCGTGCCGATTCCTTGCCAAAGGGACCGACAAGCGGCACAGAGCCGTGGTATCACCCATTTTCCGCCTGATAAGAAGAAGTTGCATTCATGATCGAAGACGCCGCCCCGACGAATGACGAAGCCTTGATACGCAGATTTGAAGACATTGCCGGGCGCATGGAAAAGGCGCGCTCAGCCCTTTCAGAGGTGGTTTTTGGCCAGGAAGAGGTTGTTGAGCTGACCCTGGCGACGCTGGCGGCCGGCGGGCACGGGCTTTTGGTCGGTGCGCCCGGCCTTGCGAAAACCTTGCTTGTTACAACTGTCGCAGAACTCCTCGGGCTGTCCGAGAAGCGCGTTCAGTTCACGCCGGACCTGATGCCCGGGGACATTTTGGGCTCAGAAGTCCTGGAAGAAAGCGCCGACGGAAAACGGGAATTCCGTTTCATACCGGGACCGGTCTTCTGCCAGCTTCTGATGGCGGACGAAATTAACCGCGCCAGCCCGCGCACCCAGTCGGCGCTCTTGCAGGCCATGCAGGAACAGCACGTAACCGTCGCCGGCGCGCGGCACGATCTGCCGTCGCCTTTTCATGTTCTCGCAACGCAAAATCCGATCGAACAGGAAGGCACCTATCCGCTGCCCGAAGCGCAGCTCGACCGGTTCCTCCTGCAAATCAACGTTGGGTATCCGGACCTCGCTTCGGAAAAACACATGCTCGCGCAGACCACCGGCGTCCTTGAATCCAAGGTCAACGCCGTGATGTCGGCGGATGATCTGAAAGATGCGCAGCGGCTTGTGCGCGAAATGCCCATCGGTGAACAGGTCGTTGACCAGATCCTGAAAATCGTTCGTTCGGCGCGACCGAACGCTGAGGCGAGCGAGCGAGTGCGTTCGCTGGTCGCCTGGGGACCGGGTCCGCGGGCGAGCCAGGCATTTTCCCTGGCGGCGCGCGCATTGGCCTTGATTGAAGGTCGTCATGCGCCGTCGCTCGACGACGTTAATCGACTCGCCAAACCGGTATTGCGCCATCGCATGGCGCTCAATTTTGCCGCCCGGTCAGAAGGACTGGACACGGATCAATTCATTGACGAATTGCTGGATGGGGCAAAGGACGCATAAAATTTGAGCGCCAGGCCTGATGACCGAAAATAAAGCCGCCATTCCCATTCGCCGCGACGCCGAAGCCGCGGCCGCGACGTTTCCCGCGCTGTTGGTGGAGGCCGAGCATATTGCGCAAACCGTCGCTGCAGGGTTGCACGGACGCCGCCGCGCCGGCCCCGGCGAAACGTTCTGGCAGCATCGGGCGTATTCGTTCGGCGATCCGGTCTCGACCATCGACTGGCGCCAGTCAGCGCGCGTCGCCGGCCGTCTTTACGTGCGAGAGAACGAATGGGAGGCGGCGGCGGCCGTCTACCTGTGGCGCGATGCATCCCGTTCGCTGGAGTTTTCTTCGCTGCGCGACCTGCCGTCCAAACGCCGGCGTGCGGACGTCCTTGCTGTCGCGCTCTCCATCCTTCTTGCACAGGCCGGCGAACGCATCGGATTGTTAGGGCAAGAGCGCCGACCGTTTCACGGACGCAGCGCGCCGGCGCGATTGCTTGAAGCGCTGCTCGCGCCGGCGGAAGATCACTCTTCGCCGCCGCCGGCGCATCTTCCTGTCGGTGCAAGGGTTGTGATGTTCAGCGATTTTTACGCTGATATTGAAGCGCTGGAGGCATCGATAAGAAGTCTTGCCAACGCCGGCGCAACGGGCGCCCTCGTGCAGATCTGCGACCCGGCGGAAGAAGAGTTTCCCTTTCGCGGGCGCGTCGAATTTCGCGATCTTGAAAGCAAAGACCGTCTGACGTTTGGCGATACGGGCGCCCTCGCCAGTACATACAAGACGCAGTTCGCCGCCCACCGGCGCGCCTTGGAAGGGCTGGCGCAAGGGGCCGGCTGGACATTTATCGCTCACCGTACGGACCGCCCGGCGCATCATGCGTTGCTGGCGCTGTTCACGGCGCTTGGCGATTTACGCAAAGGTCAGGCGTAAATGTTGAGTGCTCTATCCTTTACCTCGCCGCTCATACTTGGCGCGCTCGCTCTATTGCCGGCGATCTGGTGGCTCTTGCGGGCAACCCCTCCGGCGCCGAAAGAGCAAGGCTTTCCGGCGTTCATTATACTTCGTAAGCTGACCAATTCGGAAGAAACGCCGGCGCGCACGCCCTGGTGGCTTTTGTTGATGCGGATCGCGCTCGCCGCTCTCGTCATCATCGCCCTCGCCGGACCGATTCTCAATGCGCCGCCGAAAACACCGGGAAGCGGTCCTATTCTCCTTGTCGTAGACGATACTTTTACCGCCGCTCACCATTGGCGCGCCCGCAAGAATGCGATGCTCACTGCAGCAGCAGAAGCCGAACAATCCGATCGCCCAGTCTATGTACTGGCCACCGCCGACGATGAAGATCGCCCTCTCGGCCCAATAACCGGCAAGGAAGCACGCAAGAGGGCGGAAGAAATGCTCCCCAATCCTTTCGCGCCTGACAGAACCGCGGCGCTGAAGCGGATCGAGGCCTTGCCCGATGATACTGCTTTCGACATTCGCTGGCTCGCCGACGGCGCCGCCGGGCCCGACGATCAGGCTTTCGCCGAAGCGCTCGCCGCTCGCGGCGAGCTAACGCTCGTTATTGACGAACGCTCGCCAAAGCCTGTCTTGCGCCCCGCTGATGGCGCGGATCCGCAATTTCGTATCGAACGCTTGTCAGCCGCCGGCGAATGGGAGGGCGAACTTGTTGCGACGGCGCAGGACGGGCGCGAACTTGCTCGCATCGGCGCTTTCATTGCTGAAGGGGAAACTGCAAGCGAAATTGGCGTCGAACTGCCCCTCGCCTTGCGCAATGAAATCGCGAGCGTCCGCATTGAGAACGCTGCAAGCGCCGGCGCGGTGCAATTGATCGATGCACGCGACCGGCGTCCTCTTGTCGGCGTTGTCGCCGAATCAGCCCGGGCCGGCGACCGATTGCTCTCGGGCGCGCATTTTATCCGCGAAGCGCTTGGTCCTCATGCGGAACTGATTGAAGATTCACTTTCGGAAATGTTCGATGCAGGCGTTTCGGTTATTATCCTCGACGACATAGGCGCCTTTCGTAGAAGCGACGTCGAAAAGATTGAACGCTGGATTGAAAAAGGCGGCGTCCTTATAAGATTTTCCGGCCCAATCCTGGCTGAAACAGCACAGGATAGTGCGCCTCCCCTTCTCCCGGTCCTCTTACGCGGCGGCGGACGCGCATTTGGCGGCGCCTTAACCTGGGAAACACCGCAATCGATTGATGATTTTCCTAACGACAGCCCGTTTGCCGGGCTCGCACCCCCCGCGGACGTAAAAGTACGCCGGCAGGTGCTCGCCGAACCGGGCGGCGAAACAACATTGCGCACCTGGGCGCGACTCAAAGACGGCACCCCGCTTGTTACCGGCGCGCGCGTCGGCGACGGCGCGATCGCGCTTTTTCATATCACAGCGACGCCGCAATGGTCGGACCTCCCGATCTCCGGGCTCTTTGTCGATATGTTGCGGCGACTGGTTTTCCTTTCCGCGATTGGACCGGAGAACGCGGAGGCCGATGCTGACCGGGATTTCCAGCCATTGCGGCTCCTCGACGGGTACGGTCGCTTTCGCCGGCCCAACGACTCCGATCCGGCGCTGTCGACCGAAGACCTGGCGAAACCGGCGGCGCCGACGCGCACGCCCGGGTTTTACGGATCGCCGGACGCTCCGCTGGCGCTCAACGTCATGGCCGCCGACACGGTTTACGCGCCACTCGCGGTGAAGGGCGTGCGGTCGGCGCCCTATGAAGTCGCACCGCCGCAAAGATTGGCGCCCCCCCTGTTCGCCGCGGCCCTGGGGTTGCTGCTCCTCGACATGCTCGCGGCGCTGATGCTCGCCGGGAAGTTGCGCCTGCCGCGCGCTCAGGCTGCAACGCTTGCAATTGCTGTCGCGGCGTTGGTTTTTGAACCGCACCAGAGCGCCTTCGCGCAGCCGCTCGATCCCGAGATCGCCTCCGATACGACCGAGGCGGCGGTACTGACGCGTCTTGCCTATGTGAAAACCGGCGATCCCGCCCTTGATCGCCTGTCGGCGCAGGCGCTCGCGGGGCTTTCGCGGGAGCTATACCGCCGCACGGCGCTCGAACCCGGGCCGCCCGCCGGCGTTAATCCGGAGACGGATGATCTTTCCGTTTATCCGTTTCTCTACTGGCCGATCGCCGCCGGCGCTGACGCGCCCTCGGAAACGGCGCTTGGCAATATCGAAAATTTCATGCGCTTTGGCGGACTCATCCTGTTCGACACCCGCGACGATGAACGCTCCCTAGGCCCTCAGTCCACGGCAGAAGGCCAGGCCCTGCAGCGGGTCCTGTCGCAACTCAACATCCCGCCGCTTACACCAGTCGATCAATCACACGTATTGACTCGGTCGTTTTACTTGTTGTCCGACTTGCACGGTCGAGTCGGACATAACCCCGTCTGGGTAGCCGCCGACGCAAGCGGCGCCAATGACGGCGTGACGCCGGTGATTATCGGCGGCCGCGACTGGGCGGGCGCCTGGGCAAGTGACGAATTCGGCCGCGAGGTTCGTCAGATGGGGCAATGGAGTCGTCCTGCCGCAAAATGTTCCGGCAATAAAAGAGAATGCGCATATCGCGCCGGCGTCAACATCGTCATGGTCGCCTTTACCGGCAATTATAAATCCGACCAGGTTCACACGCCTGTTCTCCTCGAAAGGCTCGGCCGGTGAGACTGGTATTCGATCCTTGGTTATCAGACTGGGCATTTGTGCTTGTTGCAGCTGTATGCTTCGCGGTCGCTGCGTTCAGCTTGTGGCGAAACTGGAAGAGCGGCGTATTCCGCGCCATCGCGCTTGCCGCGCTTGTTATTCTCCTCGCCAATCCGCTGATCCGCGAAGCCGAGCGCACCGGGCTCGACGATATCGCATTGGTGCTTGTTGATAAAAGCGCCAGTCAGGGCCTTGCTGGCCGCAATGAAACAGCAGACCGCGCAGCCAATGCGCTGAAGGAAAAACTGACCGCTCTTAACGGTGTTGAACCACGCCTCGTCGACATCACCGGCAATGAAAGAACGTTGACGGTCTCGGCGCTACAGAACGCGATGGCCGATGTTCCCCGGACGAGACTTGGGGCTGTGTTCTTAGTAACCGACGGCCAGGCGGACGACGCAAATGACAAAATCAGCGGGCTCGAGGCCCCGGTCCATCTCATCGTCGCCGGCGCCAAGGACGAGGTGGATCGGAAGATTACCCTCACC
Organism: Hyphococcus sp.; assembly: GCA_965267325.1. Classification (GTDB taxonomy): domain Bacteria; phylum Pseudomonadota; class Alphaproteobacteria; order Caulobacterales; family Parvularculaceae; genus Hyphococcus. Next base: position 1,296,946 of record OZ253943.1, read on the forward strand.
AGCGCGCCGCGCTATGGCATAGTCGATCAATCCGTACGCGTTTCATTTCGCATTGACGACCTTGTAGCGGAAGAAAAGACCATTGACGACGGACAGCCTGTAAGCGTGACCTTGCGGGTCAATGGCGAGGAAGTAGTTACGCAACCGGTGCCGCTGGGTCTCGAAGCGGGCTTCGATGCCCCGCTGACCCGTCCCGGTTCAACAGTCATCGAACTTGAAGTCGCCCCGCGCGAAGGCGAGCTGACAACGCGAAACAATATCGCCGTTCTGCCGATTTCGGCCATTCGAGATCGCCTGCGCGTTCTTTTGATTTCCGGAGAACCGCATCCCGGCGAACGCGTATGGCGCAACCTCTTGAAGTCGGACCCGGCTGTCGATCTTGTGCACTTCACAATCTTGCGGCCGATCGACAAGACCGACAATACGCCCGTTTCTGAACTCGCGCTCATTCAGTTTCCGCAAGACGAGCTCTTTATTCAAAAGCTCAACGAGTTCGATCTTCTGATCTTTGATCGCTACACTTATCGCGCCGTGCTTGACAGCTTTCACTTCGACAACATTGCGCGATATGTCGAAAGCGGCGGCGCCGTCCTGGTTGCAGCGGGTCCGGAATATGCTGGGCGGCGCTCTCTTGCCGGCCGGCGAAACCTTTCGTTCATTCTTCCGGCCGCGCCCGCCGGCGCCGCCGCTGAAGGCGCATTTCGTCCCGAAGTGACCGACCTCGGCAAACGCCATCCGGTAACCGCGGATCTCGCCGAATCCGACTTTTGGGGTCGCTGGCTGCGCATCATGCCGGTCGACCAACGAAGCGGACAGACCCTGATAGCCGGTCCCAACGGCGCCCCGCTGCTCATTCTCGATCGTGCGGAGGACGGCCGCGTCGGCCTTATTCTGTCCGATCATGTGTGGCTTTGGGCGCGCGGCTTTGACGGCGGCGGTCCGCATGCGGAGATGTTGCGCCGAATTGCGCACTGGCTGATGAAGGAGCCCGAGCTCGAGGAAGAAGCGCTGTCGCTATCAGAAGACAACGGCGCGCTTGTCGTTCGGCGACGCACGGTGGGCGACACGATAGACTCCGTCCCGGTCGAATACCCTGATGGCGAGACCCGATATGTCGTTGTGGCGCAAACTGCGCCAGGCATATTTGAGGCGCGCATCCCGGACGCGCCGCGCGGGCTTTATCGCGCGCAAGTTGACCAGTTGTTCGCCATCGGCTCGGTCGGTCTCGCCGCCGCCCCGGAATTTCGGGACGTTGTTTCGACGGCGCACAAGCTGCGCCCCCTCGTTGAGAAGAGCAGCGGCGGCGTCTTTCGAGCCGGCGGAAACGGTTCAATTCCCGAATTGAAACGGGTCGCCGCGTCTGGCGCACGCGCAGGCGATGGATGGGCCGGCGTCGTCAAGCGCGGCGCAGCTCGGGTCGAAGCCGTGCGTGACGGCCCTGCAGCTCCGCCACTTGCCTGGCTGATATTGATCGCCGCCGCGCTGCTCGCCGCCTGGCTGATCGAAAGCGGCCGGCTAAGAGCCTGATCAACGCAGCCGAAGAAACGATCAATCAAATTTAACCAATTCTTTAACCGCACTTCAAAACGGCCCGTCTATGAAGGTCTCAATGATCAGTTGCGTGAAGGAAGAATGCGCCCATGGCGTTCGCATTACATAAAACGGACGAGAAAAAATCGCATAAGCGCAGCCCTCTTGCCGGTTGGTTGGGCAAAAAATCCTCAAATGATGAAGACGCCTTGCCGGAGCTGGACGTTGCGGGCGGCGTCGACCGTGCGTTGAAACGCACGCACATCCCGGAACAAAAGGCCGAAGAAAAAGATCCGCAGAACGATGTTCGCGACGCGCTCGGCGCTATCGAGGCGGCGCTCTACGCCATCGACCGAATTCGGGACACCATCGAGCAGGCTTGCGAGGTTGCTCTGTCAGCGAAAGACATCGACGATCCCGGCGGACGAGCGCTTCTGGCTGAGCGCTATGACGAGCTTCGCCTCAGCGTCGACAGCGCTCTTAACAATGTTGACCCGCGGGCGGCGGTGTTGATCGGTAACGGTCAGCGACACTTTGACGTCAGCCTCGGCGGAAAAGCGCGCTATTCGATCTCGCCGGCGCGGCTTGATACGTCCGAGCGCGGATTGAACCTGACGCCGCCGGCCGAAGCGTTCGCCGGGGATGCGGAAATCGATCAGATTCTCCAAGAGCTGGATACGGCGCTCAACCGCGCAGATCGCGCCGGTGCGGCTTACTGCCGGGACGCGCAATACCTGATTGCCCGCATGAACGGCGCGTTTGAATAGATCGCGAATACTAGAGTTCGTGAATGCAGGTCTCGCCGTTTGACGGGCGAGAAACTCTGACCGCTTTTAATCCTGGAAACTGGGGCTTTAGGCGCGTCGCCGCCCAGCGGCAGATATTTTCCAATGTCGGCCGTTCAAGGCCTTCAACCTCGTTGAGCAGGCGGTGATCGAGCGCCCCGCGCAGCTCTTTCAGCGTGTCTTCAACATCGCCGAAATCGACAACCCAACCGGTCTCAGGATCCGGCTCACCTGCGATCTCGACCTCCATAACAAAGGAATGCCCGTGCAGGCGCGCATATGGTCGCGCGTCCGGGTCGTGATCCAAAAAGTGAGCCGCATCGAATGTTATCGATTTGACGATCCGCATTGGGTTAGGCCTTCTTTGACGCTGGCGGATTGAGCCTGTCAGGGGATGCCCAGCACCTTGTGGGACTGCACCGACAGGCGCCATTTCGGCCGCCTCTTACAATATTCTATCGCCGCCGCCGTGTTTTCGGCGAGCGAGGGGCCGTCCATAGGCTGCAAAAAGAAAAAGTCAAATGGCAGATCCTCAAACTGCTCCGGGCGCGCCTTTTCTTGCGGAAAGACGAGCTTCAATTCATCGCCGCACTTCTGGGCCAGCGGCGCATCGGCTTTGGGAGAGACGCATATCCAGTCGACGCCTTCGGGCGCCGCGATGGTGCCATTGGTCTCAATGGCGATCTCGAAGCCGCGCCGATGCAGGGCGTCGATGAGCGCCTCATCGAGCTGCAATAGCGGCTCTCCACCAGTGCAAACCACGTAGGGAACGCCAGAACCATCCCGGGGCCATGCGCGCGCAACCGCATTCGCTAGCTCTTGCGCGTCGGCGAACTTGCCGCCGCCCTGACCATCAACCCCGACAAATTCCGTGTCGCAGAACGTGCAGACGGCGTCCGCCCGATCGCGCTCCAACCCCGACCACAGATTGCATCCGGCAAAGCGAAGAAACACGGCTGGCCGGCCTGTCTGCGCTCCTTCGCCCTGAAGAGTGTAGAATAGTTCCTTTACGGAATAGGTCATTTGAGCTCGCCTAAAATCAAGCAGCCTTATACTCGGCCCAGCCCTTGGCGCGCAATTCGCAGGCCGGGCACGTTCCGCAGCCATAGCCCCAGTCGTGACGTTGAGAGCGTACGCCCTGATAACAGGAGTGGCTGTGCTCGTTGATCAGCGCCACCGCCGCTTCTCCGCCTTCCGCTTCTGCAAGCCGCCAACTGGCTGCTTTTGTCAGCTTCATCAACGGCGTTTCAAGGCTGATATCGCAATCCATGCCAAGCCGGATGGCATCCATTTGCGCAGTGAGCGCCCTCTCGCGGCAGTCGGGATAACCGGAAAAATCAGTCTCGCACATGCCAGCGACCAAAACTCCAATGCCGAGGCGATAAGCAAGCCCTGCGGCCAGGGAAAGAAAAACAAGATTGCGTCCCGGCACGAAGGTGGTCGGAAGATTATCCTCGCCCATGACGATCTCATGGTCCGCGGTCATCGCGGTGTCGCCGATATCTTTTAGACCACGTGCTGAGACTTTGTGGTCGGCGCCGAGTTTCGAGGCCCAGTCGGGAAAAGCCGCGCGCGTCTCCCTCGCCACCGATTGCCTGGCGCCAAGCTCGATCGCATGACGCTGACCGTAATCGAATCCCACGGTCTCAACCCCGGCGAAGCGCTTCAGCGCCCAGATGAGCGCGATCGACGAATCCTGCCCTCCGGAAAAAAGGACAAGCGCCTGGTTATGGTCTAGTTTGCGCATGGGATTCGAATTTCCATCCGTTCATAAGGCGGCGCGTCAAAGGCCTTAGAGGTTTTCTCAGCGCCGCAGGAGAGCGCTTTATGTCAACCGTTACGTTTCTTTATTCAACGGCGCCGGATGAAAAAACCGCCAGAAAAATTGCAGAAACCCTGATCGCGGAGAAGCTCGCTGCATGTGTTAACATCCTGGCGCCGATGCAATCCGTTTATGAGTGGGACGGAACGCTCGAGCAATCGGCGGAAATCCCGTTCATTGTCAAAACCACCGACCAGGTCGCGCCCGCGGCCTGCGACCGCATTCTCGCTGCACACCCTTATGATTGTCCCTGCATAGCCGCGCTTCCGATTGACGATCACGGGTCGTCTGCGGCGTTTCTCGACTGGATTCGGGGCGGCGTGGATGCTGCCGCGACCAAATAAGGATTTACCCGCATAAGTTGTGTATACCATTTCACACAACCATTTGTTAAGGTCGGGGCGGTAAAACAATGACATTGCGGCGATTGTGAAACGCCCTTTGTCCGGGCGCTGCTCCCCAACTCACACCAGCCCGGACCGCATCGCCGCAATCACTTGCTGCTAGCGCGGCGCCCTGTGCCAGTTAGCGCTAGACAACATAATGCGCCGCGGGCCGAACCCCCATGATTGCACCCGGTCCGCGGCGCTTAATAGCGCTTAGGGCTCGCGCGCCTTGATCCAGGCGGCGACGTCACGCCAGACCCGTTCGCGCTGTAAATCGCGAAACAAGAGGTGCCACCCTTCAGGATAGCGGCGGACATCGACGTCGCCGCAGAGATTTTCCGCCACATGCTCCATGGCGCGCAAAGGAATGACCTCATCCTTGCGCCCGATCAAAACCAGCGCATCGGAGCAAACCCCGTTTGTATTTTCAAATGCCTCTCCCATGACTTGAACGACGCCAAGCACCGCGTCGGTGCGGGTCGCCTTGATGACGCTCGGATCGGCGCCCATGGCGCGCAGGATCTCGATATTGTCCGATGCCTGACGACCGGCGCGTTCGCCGGTTAGCGTCTTGCCCGGCGCAATCGCCGCTGCGAAATTCGCGGCGATCCGGTGCGAGAGTGGCAAAGCCGATCCGCCCCAGACGCCAGGGGCTGCGAGAATTAAACCATCGGCGCCGAGCTTTGCCTCCGCTTCCGCCGCCATAACCACCGCTGCGCCCATGGAATGGCCCATGACGTAAAGCGGCAATTCCGGATGCGCCTCGCGGATTGAAGCGACGGCGGCGCGGATGTCGGCCTTCATCGTGTCCGCCCCAGGCCAGAAGCCGAATTGCGGCGCGCCGCCAAAGCCGCGTTGGTCGATAGCGTATGTGGTCAACGCAGCATTCTCTGCCCACCATGCAGCCGGCATCGCAAAAGCATGGGAATAGTCGTTCATGCCATGAACCGCGAGAATGACGGCGCGTGGCGCGCGCGCCGGCCAGACGGTGACAGGCAGCAAGGCGCCGTCGAGCGATTGAATGACGTTTCCCGCAAGCACCGGCGGCGCGGTCGGCGCCGGCGCATCGGGGAAGGAAACGCAAGCCGCTGAACCGAGGGCGACAAGGGCAAGGCCTGCGCGCACAAATAAACTGCTTGAACACCGCATCAGCGCCTTTTAACCAAGCTGTCGTGCGTTGTCATGACAGACCGCAGCAACAAAGAGACTGTGAAAGATGCAACCCATCAGCGCTGAGCGAATCAAAGCCGCAATGTCGGTTATCGATGACGCTTATCTCAATTCTCCGTTGCTTTTCGAAACGAGCCTGGACGACGTTCTCGGCGCTACGGTCTTTTTCAAAGCTGAGAGTCTCAATCCAATCCGGTCGTTCAAGGGACGCGGCGTTGATTTCTTTTTGAGCGAGTTCTCAGACCCGCAAACGCTGGTCTGCGCCACCGCCGGCAATTTTGGTCAGGCCATGGCGCGCTCCGGTCACAAGCGCGGACACAAGATCGTTATTTACGCCGCCGAAAATGCAAATCCGCTGAAGGTCGAAGCAATGCGCCGGTTCGGCGGCGAAGTTCGTCTTGAGGGCGCCGACTTCGACGCCGCAAAAGATGCGGCGCGCCGGTACGCCCAGGAGACAGGCGTGCTTTTTGTGGAGGACGGCGCGCATCCGGCGATTGCGGAAGGCGCCGGCACGATCGCGCTTGAGATGACCGAAGCCGGCGCCGAACTCGACGCTGTGCTCGTCCCGCTCGGCAATGGCGCGCTGGCAACCGGTGTCGGGACCTGGTTTCGCCATATCTCGCCTGAAACCAAAATCACCGCTGTCGTTGCCGAAGGCGCCCCAGCCATGAAACTTTCCTTTGAACAGAGGACTCTCGTGACAACACCGAACGTCAACACCATTGCCGACGGCGTCGCCGTGCGCGAGCCTGTCCCTTTCGCGCTGCAATCGATGGAGACCTCAATAGATGATGCGGTCGCTGTCACCGAAGACGCTATTCTTCAAGCAATGCGCCTTCTTCATGAACATCTTGGACTGGTCGTTGAACCCGCCGGCACGGTTGGGGTCGCAGCGCTCCTAAGCCAACCGGAACGCTGGCGCGGCAAACGCGTGGCGACAATTCTCTGCGGCGGCAACATGACGAGCGCGCAAATTGCTGATTGGCTTTAACGGTCGTGCGAATTCGACCGGCCGTTTGCGCCGGCTTCGAGTTTTTTGAGCGCGCTTTCAAACGCAGCGCGTTCATCGGCGTCAAGCGCCGACAAAAGACCGTCTTCGAACTCAAGTGCTAGCGCAGCAATGCGATCAAAAAGTGCGCGGCCGGGTTCGGAAAGTGAAAGCATGTTGACCCGCCGATCAACTTCGCTCACGGCGCGCAATACGAACCCCTTTGTTTCGAGGTTTGAGACCGCGCGACTGACCGTCATCTTGTCCATCGGCGTCTTGGCGACCACGTCGCGCGCGGCGACTTCGGACGCTTGAGCGACTACCGCCAATACGCGCCATTCCGGGATGGTTAGATTTTCATCGGCGTAAACTCGCGCAAGCCGACCGCTGATCGCATGGCCAAGCGCGACGATGCGATAAGGCGCAAAGCGCTCGAGAATGAGCTCGCGCCCATCCCCCCGGGCCGGCGTTTTTTGATGCGCAACTGACATCGGCGCCGCGACGCTTATGCCGTTTCCTTCAGAACGCCGCGGCGAATCTGGTCTTCTTCAATTGACTCAAACAGCGCTTTAAAATTGCCCTCGCCGAAGCCCTCATTGCCCTTGCGCTGGATGATCTCATAGAAAATCGGCCCGATCGCGTCCTGGGTGAATATCTGCAGCAACAGGCCCTGGCCCTCGGTCGGAGCGCCATCGATCAGGATGCTGTTTTTCTGTAGCCGCTCAAGATCCTCACCGTGATTGGCAACCCGTTCGTCGACTTTTTCGTAATAAGCGTCGGGCGTATCCTGGAACGGCACGTCGCGACCGCGCAAGCGCTCGACCGTGTCATAAATATCGTCGGTTCCAAGCGCGATGTGCTGAATTCCCTCGCCGTTGTAGCGTTCCAGAAATTCCTCGATCTGTGATTTTTCATCCTGACTTTCATTAAGGGGTATGCGGATTTTCCCGCACGGGCTCGTCATGGCTTTTGAAACAAGGCCCGTCAGTTTCCCTTCAATGTCGAAATACCGGATTTCGCGAAAGTTGAAGATGTCCTCATAATAGGCCGCCCACTTGTCCATATTGCCGCGGTGGAGATTGTGGGTCAGGTGATCGATATAGGTCAGCCCCATGCTGTTTGCTGACGCATCGGCGCCCGCGATCGGTTCGAAATCCACATCGTAAATCGTGCTCGCCCCATAGCGGTCCACAAGATAGACATTCAGCCCGCCGATCCCCTCGATCCCGGGAATATTCAGCTCCATGGGCCCCGACTTCGCCTCGATCGGTTTGGCGCCCCGTTTCACCGCTTCCTTAAATGCATGCGCCGCGTCTTTGACGCGAAACGCCATGGCGTTTGCGCCGGCGCCGTGCTGATTGCGAAAAACTCCCGGTTGGCCGGCCTGCTCGCGGTTTAACAGAAAGTTGATGTCGCCCTGTCGGTAGTGAATGACGTCCTTTGAACGATGCTTGCCGACGGCTGTGAACCCAAGGCGCTCAAACAGCGCCGCCAGTTCGTCGGGATTACTGCTCGTATACTCGACGAACTCGAAACCGTCGGTGCCAATCGGATTTTCAAACAGGTCGGCCATGATGTCTCCTCCTCCGCGCTGCTGAGCGGACATGCGTTGCCGCATTAGTAACATATGTTACTAAATGGGCGCAAGCGCTGGAGCGCTCTATGGGAGAAGGCCTATTTCTTCTGGATGACGCGGTTGGCGTGGACGATCAGCGCCTTTTCCACCGATTCGGCGTCGACCTCGGGCAGGAAGCGCTCCTGGATGACCGCGACCACCTCGGCCACCCGCCAATCCAGCATAACCGAGCCCTTGTCCATGACCTTGTTCAGCGTGTCGTTGAAGCGGAACCGGCCCGCAAAGGTCTCATGACGCTCAAACACCCGCAACGCGTTGGCGATATCAAGGCAGGGTTTTCCGTCTTTGAAGCGCAGATTGGCCCGCGCCCAGACCTGATCCTCGGAGCGTTCACGCGGACGCGCCGCCTTTGACTTCCCACCTGACGGCTGAGCAGAACGGTTCTCTCTGCGCCGCGCCATCTCCGCAGCGGTTTCCTCGATAGCATCGCACTGTTTTTCTGAAAGCATCAGGTCTGGACCTCGGTTCCCGTGGTCCGGACTATGTGGCGCGGGCGCCAAAGAATTTGCGAACAATGCGACAAGGATTTAAGTCAATTTGAAAATGTTCGAGGCGACGCAATGAAACTCTTCGGCTATTGGCGATCGAGCGCGACCTATCGAGTGCGCATCGCCCTCGCCCTAAAAAATCTCGATTACGAGTATCATCCCGTTAATCTGCTCGCCGGCGAGCAGAAGAGCGAGGAATATCTCGCGCGCAATCCGTTCGGTCTTGTACCGGCGTTCGAAACCGATGACGGCGCAATCATCGTGCAATCCCTGGCGATCATTGAGCATCTTGAGGAGAGCCATCCCTCCCCTTCGATCCTGCCCGCATCGCCGGCGGCGCGCGGTTACGCCCGCGCCATGGCGGCGACGCTCGCTTGCGAAGCGCAACCGTTTATGAATCTCCGTATACAGCAATATTTGAAAAATGACCTGGGCCTTGGCCCTGACGCCATGAACGCCTGGCTCAATCGCTGGCCCGGAAGCGCGATGGCCGCGGTTGAAAAAATGGTCGCCGCCCATGGCGGTGATTTTTGCGTTGGCGACGCACCCAGCATTGCCGATTGCTGCCTGGTTCCGCAGATGTTCGGGGCCAAGAGATTTGACATTGATCTTTCTGCAATGCCGCGCCTTTCAGAAATCTACGAACGCTGTATCGCGCTTCCCGCCCTTCAAAAGGCGCTGCCGGAGAACCAGCCGGACGCGGTGAAAGGAAATCCATGACCCCCATCATCTTCGCCATCGACGGCAAGGCGCCGAAAATTCATGACTCGGCCTTCATCGCGCCGGGCGCAGTTGTGTGCGGCGATGTTGAGATCGGCGCTGACGCTTCGATCTGGTATGCCTGCGTCCTGCGCGGCGATGAAAACAAAATCGTCGTGGGCGCCGGTTCAAACGTTCAGGACGGAACCGTCATTCACGTCGACAATCCGGAGATCGGCGGCCTGCCGACACTGATCGGCGAGAATGTCCTGATCGGCCACAAGGCGTTGCTTCATGGCGCAACCGTCAAAGACGGCGGTTTTGTCGGCATGGGCGCGACCATGCTGGACGGATCTGTTGTCGAAACCGGCGCAATGCTCGCCGCCGGCGCCTTTCTCAGCTCCCGGAAGATCGTTCCCGCAGGCGAAATGTGGGCGGGCATGCCGGCGCGCAAGTTTCGCGACTTAAAGGAGGGCGAGGACAAGGCCGCCCTGTTGGGGTCGGCGCACTATGTTGAGGAGGCGCGCCGCCATCGCGCGGCCCTTAAAAGCGGAGACAGCGCTTGACCCGACGCGATGTCACAAACTTCGCCATTCTGTTCGCTGTATTTCTCGGACTTGTTTACGCTGCAACCGTCCTTTCAAAAACGCCGCGAGCGGACCGTGACTGGAAACCGGCATTAACGCGCGTCGCATCGTTTGAAGAACTTGCGCCGGGACGTTACCGCCTTCCCGCTTTGCGCGACTACGCATTTTCAGCAGGCGGCGCAGAAACGCCTGGTTGGCGCGAAACCGACGTTAACGCGGCGGACATTTCCGAAATGTGGTTCTTCATAGAACCGTTTGCCGCGAACCCGCTATTTGCACACAGCTTCCTGTCGTTTGTTTTTGAAGACGCTGCAGAGGGGCGCACGGTTTTATCCGTTTCGATCGAGGCGCGGATGGAAAAGGGCGAAGACTATTCCGCCATCGCCGGCGCCCTTCGAAACTACGAGCTGATGTATGTTTGGTCGACCGAGCGCGATATCATGACACGCATTGCGGTTGGGCTCGACCACGAGCTCTACGCTTACAAAGTTAACCTCGAGCCGGAGCAAATCCGCCGCATTTTCGAGTTCTTTATCCGACGCACCAACGAACTCGCCGAACAGCCGCGCTTTTACAATACGCTTCATTCAAATTGCACCAATGAGCTCGCGAAAGCCGTCAATGCGGCGTTTCCAAAGGCCCTGCCATGGCACCGATCCTGGGTAGCGACCGGGCGGTCGGCGGAGTGGCTTTACGACCTGGGGTTCATCGACAATCGGCAAGCGGGATCGTTCCGGATGCTGACGGAAATGTCGGAAATTCGCGAATTGGTCCACGCTCACACCAGCGCATCAAACTTCGCAGACGCCTGGCGCGCATCATTCCGCGCTGCAACAGAACATACACAGCCCGTCAATTCACCGTGACAGCGCTGGACGCTTCGCCTCAACAGGCGCACAATAGAGCCATAACGAAGGAGGATGCGTTATGGCGATTGCCGTTGAGACGCATCGCGCCGCCTCAACCGACATCGGTTCCGGCGACGAGAGCGTCGTTCCTGAAGCCCATGATTACGAAATTCGCTCGCTGACAATCGGCGACCTTAAGGACGCAATGCGCCTTGGCTATGAGGACTTTCGCGCCCGTCCGAGCCACATGTTAATTCTTGGCCTGGTCTATCCGATCGGCGCCGCGATTGTTGCTGGCGTGGCGCTTGGCCAGAACCTTCTGCCCATGGTGTTTCCCGTTGTCGCCGGCATGGTTTTGCTGGGGCCCTTCGCCGCGATTGTCCTTTACGAGATAAGCCGCCGTCGAGAACAGGGCCGCGACTTCGCCTGGTCTGAAATCGGCGCCGTATTCAAACGCGCGTCAACAAGCGGCGTCGCCATGCTTATCGCCGCCCTGTTTGCGCTCTTCGGGATCTGGCTGGTATTTGCGCAACTGCTTTTCCAATGGAGTTTTGGATCAGCGTCAACGCCGGCGCCGGCGGAGTTTTTAAACAATATCCTGACCACGCCCGAAGGCTGGACCATGATCCTCATCGGCAACGGCATCGGATTTGTTTTCGCCGCTATCGTTCTGGCGACGAACGTCGTTTCTTTTCCAATGCTGCTCGACCGTCAGGTGGGCGCCCCCGCCGCTGTGGTTACGTCGCTACGGGTTACGGCGAAAAATCCGGTGATAATCGCCGCATGGGGACTGTTCATCGCCCTGTCGATCGCCGCCGGCACAGCTCTATTCCTCGTCGGCCTCGGCGTGATTGTGCCGGTGCTCGGTCACGCCACATGGCACCTTTACCGAAAGGCGGTCGGCGACTAGCAATGATCGGGGCGGCGCGTTCTTCTATGCGCCGCCAAGATCGACATTGACCATCCACTGGATGCCAAACTTATCCGTACACATTCCAAAGTAGGCGTTCCAGAACGTATCCTGCATCGCCATGGTTTCCGTCCCGCCCTCTTTCAGCATTGTGAATATTCGATCGGCGTCGGCTTTCGTCGTGGGCGCGTAGGAAATCGAAAAATTGTTGCCTGGAGCGTACGCCAGACCATATCCGCCAGCGGTATCCGATCCCATCAATACGCTGTCGCCAATGGGCAACGATACATGCATGACCTTATTCTTGTCCTCGTCACTAACGCCCATTTCGGGCGGGCCGTCGCCAAAGGTCTGGCGCACTGTGAATTCGCCGCCGAATACAGATTTATAGAACTCAAACGCTTCACCGCAGTTACCGTCAAAAGTGAGATAGGGTGACAGGCTCATGAGCGTCTCCTCAAGCTGTTTTCGCCGATGAAAGATATCAGAAAAATGCCGCCGCCCAAGGGAAGGATTTGGGCGGCGGCAATCTCCGAATTTCCCGGGGAGTCGGGAAATTACGCTGGAGAGACATGTGGAGTACGTCCCGCCCGCTCGTTTGGATGACCGCGACCAGAAACCTTGGCCCGCGCCGCCAATGTCGATCGACTAAAGCTTGCGCAGCTCTGTTTTCAGGATCTTGCCGGATGGGTTACGAGGCAGAGCGTCGAGAAACGCAATTTCTCGCGGCAGTTTGAACTTTGCGATTTTGTCGGCCAGATGCCCTGTCACATCCTCGGCGCCGATCTCGGCGCCGGCGCGTTTGACCACAAACGCCTTGACGATTTCGCCCCATTTTTCGTCGGGTGCGCCAATGACGGCGGCTTCCAGGACAGCCGGGTGCTCTGCCAGGGCGTTTTCAATCTCTGCCGGATAGATATTTTCTCCGCCGGAAATGATCATGTCCTTGACCCTGTCGCAGACATAGAGAAAGCCGTCATCATCGAAGTAGCCGGCGTCGCCGGTGCGGTACCAGCCATCGCTGAGCGCTTCGCCTGTGGCGTCGTCGCGTCTCCAGTAACCGTCCATAAGAGCGCCCGACCGCATCCAGATTTCCCCTGTGGCGCCGCCCTCGAGAGCAGCGCCGCTTTCCGGATCACAGATTTTAACGTCCGTGCCGGGCCATGGCTTGCCGGCGGACGTTCGCTGCTGCAACCCCGCCTTGTGGTCATCGTGGACGAGCCGCGTGACGGCGCCGCAATTTTCTGTGGCGCCGTAAAACTGTGTGAATGTCGCATCGGGCATCGACGCCATGGCTGCATCGAGCAAAGCTTCAGGCATCGGCGCTGCGCCATAGGAAACATTGGCGAAGTTTTTCAGCGAAACGCCCGCTGCTTTCGCCGCTTCCAGGATCATCAAGATCATCGCTGGCACAAAAAACGAATTTACCGCTTTCGCATCCGCCGCGGCTTTAACAATCGCCGCCGGATCGAACTGGCGCAACTGTACAATCGGCATCTCCCGCGCGATTGCCATCAGACCGAAATTAACGCCGGCGACGTGGAAATGCGGCAAGGCGTGAAGCGCGATTTCACCGTCATATTTGGGCGCGATCACTCTTTCGCCAGCATTAAACTCGCTGCTCACCTTGTATGCGCGATTGGAAAGGACGACGCCTTTTGGCAATCCTGTCGTGCCGCTGGTGTAGAGCTGGACAAAAGCGTCATCGAGTTGCGCGACGCATTTTACGTCAACCGGATCCTGATCATCCACCAGGGCGTCGAACGATCCGTCACCGGTTTCGAGCGTCAGCGTCGTTGCGGGCAAGTCAGCGCCCGCGTCGCGCAGCGGATCGATAAAACTTTTTTCGCCGATGAAAACGCCGGCCCCGGAGTCAGCAAGGATCTGGGCTATCTCCGCCGGCGCCAGGCGCCAGTTGATTGGCGTCATTACGGCGCCGATCTTCGCTGCGCCAAACAAAGCGTCCCAGAAGATTGCGAGATTTCGCGCAAGCCACGCAATGCGGTCGCCCCGGCGAACGCCCAGCGCCGTCAAGGCTGCCGCCGCCTGGTTCGAACGATCATTCATCTCGCGATACGTGAAAGTCTGCTCTTCGAAAATCAGGCCGACCTGGTCCGGCGCGCGTGTCGATTGCTCGCCGATCAGCCCGGCGATCAGCTCCGGGCACAAGATCTCCCGTTCCGCCATAGCCCCACTCCTCCTGTTTTTTGAGACTATGCCTGAAAAACCTACGCGGACAAAACGCCACTGCTATTTCATATTGCGCACTGCAGCGAGAGCCCTAGCTTTTGGGCCGCCATTGCAAGGAACCTGTTATGCCCACCGTCGCCGAGATCAAATCACGCCTGCGCCTTCCCGTCATCGGATCGCCGATGTTCATCGTATCGAACCCGGACCTCGTCATCGCGCAATGCAAGGCGGGCATCATCGGGTCTTTTCCATCGCTCAATGCGCGCCCGCTCGAAGCGCTTGACGACTGGCTTGTAGAGATCAAGGAGGCGCTCGCCCGTCACGATGATGAAAACCCAGACCGCCCGTCGGCGCCGTTCGCCGTCAACCAGATTGTGCACAGATCAAACGACCGCTTGATGCATGACCTCGAAGCGTGCGTGAAGCACGAGGTTCCGATTGTGATTTGTTCGCTCGGCGCGCGCGAGGACGTTTACGAGGCGGTGCACTCATATGGCGGTATTGTCTTGCACGACATCATCAATGATTTCTTCGCCAAGAAAGCGATTTCGAAAGGCGCAGACGGGTTGATCCCGGTGGCCGCCGGCGCCGGCGGTCATGCGGGCGTAACCTCGCCCTTTGCTTTGGTTCAGGAAATCCGGGAATGGTTCGACGGCCCGATCGCGCTATCGGGGTCCATCGCAAACGGCGCCGCGGTTTTGGCCGCGGAAGCCATGGGCGCGGATTTCGGCTATATCGGCTCGGCGTTCATCGCGACGCATGAAGCCAATGCGGACGAGCGCTACAAACAGGCCATCGTCGATTATCGCGCCGACGATATTTCGTACACCAATCTTTTTACCGGCGTGCACGGCAATTACTTGACCCCCTCAATAAAGGCCGCCGGCCTCGATCCGGACAATCTGCCCGAGAGCGATCCGTCGAAAATGAATTTTGGCTCCGGCGGCAACACAGACAAAAAGGCGTGGAAAGACATCTGGGGCTGCGGACAGGGCATCGGCGCGATCAAGGCGGTGACCAGCGTCGCGGAATACGTCGACAAGCTCGAAGCAGAATACAATGAGGCGAAAGCTCGAATTTGCAGTTAGCCGTGCAAATGCATAGATATTCGGCAAGCACGCTGATTTCTCTGAGACGGATCTGATGTCCCGCACGTTTCTTTTTGTTGGCATTTTGCTTCTCGCCGCCTGCGGACGAGGCGAGAACGAAGTGGGCGAATTCAAGAACGATTTTGCCGGTAACGAAATTAAGGTGCAGGCGCTTTCCGATCCGGAAGTCGCCGGCGTCACCTGCCACCTTTCCCATTTTGATCGCGGTTTCTGGGATCGGGTGTCGAAAGGCAACTGGTTCGAAGACCCGTCGAATGCATCAATCGCCTGTCGCCAGACCGGACCGATTTCTATCGGCGACATCGACCACGACAAGAACGGCGAGGAAGTATTTTCCCAGCGTATGAGCCTCGTTTTCAAATCGATCGCGGTGCGGCGCATTTACGACGCGGAAAACAACACGCTCATCTACGTTGTTTATTCCCGCCGCCCGATTGAAGGCTCTGCGAAAATGTCGATCTCGACGATCTCGCTCTATGACGCCGACGCTGCGCCGGAAACTGCGACGGATACCGCCGCGTCTAGCCAGTAACAGTTGATTTCCGGCCGGACTCCGCCGCTGGCGCGATATCTGCAAGGGTATCGCAAAATGGCTTAGGCAAAGCGCCTCAGCGGCTAAATCTGTCATAATTTACGATCGATTGGCCGCCGCTGGTCAAGAAAGGGCCACATCGGTCGCGTTTGATGACAGACTCCTAAGAAATGGCCGATTTGCGATCAACGCGCCATGAATTAAGGTAGAAATTCACGAGTTCTGGTAGGTATGGGAATTGGCGTCATGAAAAAGTACATCGCGACAGTTTCAGCTCTGGTGCTTTCAAGTTTTGCCCTTGCAGCGAACGCGTCCGCACAGAGCTGGGCGTTAAAAGAAGTCACTGACAAATTCACGGACAAGCAATACGTAATCGCCACCAATAACAGCAGCGCGCGTCCTGGCGAACCGTTCAAAGTTTCTTTTGAATGCCGCAACAAGCGGGATTTCGTTTTCACGGTCGATACGGGCAAGCGGCTGGGCGGAAAGCAGCAGGATTTCAAACTTTACTACCGCGCTGATGGCAAAAAAACGCAAAAAGTTCGCATGGTGACGTTCACCAACTCAAACACGGGCGGCATGAACAAGTTCAAGGCGGTCGAAATCGCCAACGATTTTCTCAATGCCGATTCGTTGATCATTCGCGCAGTCGCCGCCAATAGGGACGAATATGACGCCGAAATCTCACTCGCCGGCGCTTACGAGCCGATTGTGAGGGCGGTCGTCGCCTGCGGCATGTCGATTTCCGGCTAATGCGCTGAGGCGCTCTCACTGCGCGCTTCCCCTCGCCGTCAAATACCCTTAGCCTTGGCTTTCATGCGCAAGCGGCTTTGCAAAATTGTGGCGACCATCGGTCCGGCAAGTTCCTCGCCGTCGATGCTTCGGCTGGTTCACGACGCCGGGGTGGATATTTTCCGCCTTAATATGAGCCACGGTCAGCATGAGAAGCTGGCGCTGGTTTCAGAATCCATCCGCCGGATCGAAGCGGAGACCGGAACGCCTATCGCCGTTTTCGCCGATCTCCAGGGTCCGAAAATCCGCACCGGCGCCTTCGCAGGCGGTCACATCGCTCTGAAATTTGGCGAGGAGTATGCGCTTCACCTGGCGAGTGAAACCGCCGATCCAGGGGTTATACCGATCCCCCACAAGGAACTGCTCGATATTCTCAAGCCCGGGGATATTCTAAAGCTCGATGACGGCAAATTGCAGGTAACAGTTTCCGCCCGCGACGGCGATCAGATCACCGTCAAGGCCGACACGCCCGGCGACCTCAAAGATCGAAAAGGCATCAACGTGCCGGGGCGAGCCCTGCCCATCTCAGCGCTCACGCCAAAAGACCGCGAAGATCTCGAATTCGCGCTCGGGATTGGCGTCGATTATGTAGCGCTGTCCTTCGTGCAGAAACCGGAAGACATCGACGAAGCAAAGGCGTTGATCAAAGGCCGCGCCGGCGTCATCGCGAAAATAGAAAAGCCACAGGCGATTGAACATCTCGATGAAATCATCGACAGGACCGACGCGGTCATGGTCGCCCGCGGCGATCTTGGCGTTGAATGCGCGCCGGAAGACGTGCCGCTAATCCAGCGGCGGATTATCAGGGCCTGTCGAAGGGCGGGCAAGCCGGTCATTGTCGCGACCCATATGCTCGAGTCGATGGTTGAATCGATTGCGCCGACCCGCGCAGAAGCCTCTGACGTATCGACCGCCGTCTATCAGGGCGCGGACGCGGTGATGCTGTCTGCGGAAACCGCGGTCGGGCGCCACCCGCCCACCGCCGTCGCCATCATGGATCGCATCATTCTCGCCACCGAGGCAGACGATGAATCCGGCAGCTACAAAAGCGACCGGCGCGATGACGAAGATTACAAGACCGCCGACGCCATGACTTTGTCCGCCCGGCGCATCGCCGAGGTCCTCCATTGCAAGTTTGCCGTTGCCTATACAAAAACCGGTTCCACCGCGCGGCGCCTCTCGCGCGACCGGCCCCATTGTCCGGTGATCGCCGCAACGCCAGATGCGCGCGTGGCGCGCAACCTTGCGCTTTACTGGGGCGTGAGGCCCGTGGTGACGGAAGACATTTCCCACTTCCATGAGATGATCGAAAAGGCGGACCGGCTTTCGAAAGACCATGGGGGCGAAGACGGCGACCGGATTATCATCCTCGCCGGTTATCCGTTCGGACGGCCGGGAAAAACGAACACGCTAAAGATCAGCCGCATTGGCGCCGATTCAGACTGATCGATGGAGATTTCGATGACCGCGCAATCCTACAATCATGACTACGAAATCGACGGCAAGACCTACGAAGCCGTCGTCGCCCATTCCGGCAAACCGGCGCCGGGGGTGCTGGTTCTTCACGCCTGGGCGGGACGGTCCGATTTTGAGAACAATAAGGCGCTTGCGTTGGCGGGACTTGGCTACACCGGCGTCGCCGTTGATCTATACGGCAAGGGCGTCCTTGGTCAGTCAACGGAAGAAAACCAGGCGCTGATGACGCCGCTGGTAGATGATCGGGCCGGCCTGCAGAAACGACTTCACGATAATATCGCCATGGCGCGGGGTTTGCCGGAAGTCGATAGCAACAACCTTGCCGCCATTGGTTTTTGTTTTGGCGGACTGTGCGTTCTCGATATCGCCCGATCGGGCGGCGGCGTCAGCGGTGTCGTCAGTTTTCACGGCCTGCTCGGCGCGCCTGGAAATACATTGGAGAAAATCACCGCCAAAGTGCTGGCGCTTCACGGTTGGGACGATCCGATGGCGACGCCCGACGACGTTAAAACTTTTGGCGAAGAAATGACGAAGGCAAAGGCTGACTGGCAACTTCACGCGTACGGCGGAACCATGCACGCCTTCACCAATCCGGCGGCGAACGATCCGGATTTCGGCACCGTCTATGACGCCGATGCCGACCGCCGTTCCTGGCAGGCGATGACGAACTTCTTAAGCGAACTGTTTGGGTGACGCGTTCGATACAGGTTTACGACCAACAACGCCTGTAGCGCATCCAAAAAAATACCGTCGAAATTCGGTTTCCAGTCCGTATCGCGAAAGATGCTCTGAAAAGCGCTTTGCGTTACTGAAATTCGTGCTGTACTGCCCGATCATGGCAAAGTCCTGTGCGCCTCTTAAGAAAATACGTTCGATCAGCGGCAATATGACGAGCAGATGAAATCGATACAAAGGCCTCAAAGCCCACCCTTTCGGATCAGATGCCTCGATCATCGAAAAGACGCCTCCAGGCTTTAGAACTCTTGCAACAAGCGCAGCAAACTCGCGGTGCTGCGCGTCATTGAATGTTTTCAATCCGAAAGTGGAAATCACCATGTCGGCGCTCTCCGACGGAAGAGCGCTCGCAAGCACGTCGTCTTCAATGAACTCAATCTTGTGTGCGCGATGTTGGTGCAGCCTTTCCAATGCACGCCGGTGCATGCCCGATGAAATATCGACAGCAACGATGCTTCGCACATCCGGAAGCCTATTGATCAAGTGCGGCCAGACCTCGCCGGTGCCGGCCATAAAATCATAGACAAGAGCGTTGGAATTTTTTGTTCCCGGGAGCGCGGCAACACATTGTCGGCGCCATCTCTCAGTAAACCCCAACGAACAGAAATAGCTGAAAAGAATGTATTTATCGGAACATCTGTCGAATACCGCTTTCACATATTCAGGCTTATAAATGTCCTGCTGCCCGGGCGACGCATCCATCAGTTTTTAATCCGACTGGTCAGCATGATATCGCGCGCTTCATTGATCTTGGCGGCAAGATAATCTGTGCCTCCCTTGTCAGGGTGGATTTGGGAAATCAGTTTTTTGTGGGCGGCGCGGATCGCATCGGCATCCGCATCGCTTGGAACCCCCAGCACGGCTGCCGCTTCATCCAGATCCATCCGTTTGGCGGGCGGTCGCGCCGCGGCATTGAGCGCCTCGTCTTCTTTCACCGCGCGGTCGCGCCAGAGTTCGATCGCCATGACGCCGCCTGCAGCAATCAACACCATGAGCGCCAACGGCCAAAGTTTAGCGACTGCGAGCACAGCGACGAGCCCGAGCCAAACCACGCCTTTGAGCATCGCCATGTTGCGCCCGCCGCCGGCGCTCCCGCCTCGGGCCAGTTGAAACAGCAGCCACCCCGCGCCAACGCCCGCCAGGAGCAATGCAATCAATCCAAATGACATCGGGCCTCGCCGCGCAGTTCAGACGCCCCTCTTAGCACGGACGCGCGCAACGCGCAGCGCCTCACGAGGTCAGCGCTCAGGCCGCCGCTGCAGAGGACTGATCCGGTTTGCGGATTGCGGGCAAGTTCAGCGACGCCACCAGGGTCCGGATTTCAAGCCTCGCCGTAACGTGGCTCATGGTCGACAAACGTATGGGCGAGCCCTTGCCTCCAAGATCGAGCAGCGTCAGTCCCAAGGGAAAGAGCTCCCGATAGATCACGCGATCACCAAAGCCGCGCGCCAGACGAAAGCCGATGCGCGCTGACAGATCATCGAGCTTTTCGCCCATGTATTTTTTGTTGTTGGCTCTCGTCGCCGAAAGCCGGTTGCGCAGGACGACCCAGTCGATGCTTCCGGCGACGCCCGTCATCGCCCGGTTTTTGCGCGCCTCCCAGACCATTTCGCTGTAAAGGCTCGGGCCTGTGATGCGCCCGGTCTCCGGATCAATCCGCGCCAGCAGATCAAAATCCACAAAGCTGTCATTGAGGGGCGTGATAATCGTATCGGCGTGAATATGCGCGAGGCGGGACAGATGCGTGTTGGCGCCCGGACAATCGATGACGACATAATCGCATCCCTCCATCGCCGACAAACCGGCCTGAAGGTTTTCTGTTTCGCGTTTTTTTGATTCCTCGCGGCTGTCGTCCGAGCACGCCTCTACTTGCTGCATGGCTGGAAAAGCGAGCTCTTTATTGCTGAGCTCGCAAAACTTTCGGCGATTTTCAAAATACCGGGTCAAACTGCGCTGGCGCAGGTCGAGATCGATCGCGCCGACACGGCCGCCGCTCTTTAAGAGCGCGACAATGACGTGCATCGCGGTCGTGGTTTTTCCCGACCCGCCCTTCTCGTTGCCCAGCACAATGACATGGGTCATCTATGAACGCCTCGTTCCGCCTCTTGCATTTTTGCCCCTCGTTAACGCCGCTCGCTAACCGAAACGAAAGCGAAACAGCGTTAATATCTATGGTGATCCGATTCTTGCAGTACAGGCGATAGCGACCAAAACCGGCGAAAATCATGAAAATTGCGCTCTTTAGTCTGATTGCGACCCTTGCCGCCGCCGGCTCGGCGCTTGCCGATATGGCCGTCAGCCCGTTGCGCCACGTTCTCGACAACGACACTCGAGAAGCGCGCTTTGTTGTCTCTAATCCGACGTCGCGCATCCTTGACGGCCGCGCCAGCTGGATCGACCTCGCTGCAACGCCGACGGGCTATGTCAACGCCGATTCATCCAAGCGGTCGAGCTTGAGCGCCGCCCCCTGGTTTACCCTGCAGCCGGCCCACTTTCGTCTTGAACCTGGCGCGCGGATCGAAATCACTGTGCGCGTCAAAGAGGGCGTTAAGCCGCCAAAGGGCGAACGGCGCTCTCATCTTCTGATCGAAACGTCGGCGGCGCGCACTCTGATGCGCAAAGCGACCGACAAAGGGCTCCAGGTCGATATCGACGCCGGCGTTTCTGTCCCGGTCATTCTGCGCGGCGCCGGGTCCGCCGACGCCCGCATCGCTGAAACAAAGCTCCTGCGCGATAGCGAAGGCTTGTTGCTGCTTTCAACGGCGATTGAGCCGGACGGCGAACATTCTGCATTCGGCCGGTTATCGGCTGACTTTGAACCTGACTACGGGAAAAACCGCGAGACGCTTGCGGTCCTCGAAAACATCGCCGTGTTCCCGGATACCGACATGCGCCTTTATGAACTGCCGCTTGGGTTTTTCTCGCTTGGCGCCGGCAAGCTCACGCTGCGTTTTGAGGGAACGGCGGAATATGGCGGTCGCGTCTTTGACGAGCGGCGCTACGAAATTGCGCCGCCGGAGTAACGTCAGCCCGTATTTTCCACCAGGGAAAGGCGCTCGCCGGAAAAGTCTGATACGGCGCAATAAAGGCCCTTCGACTTCAGGTTAGAGCACAACGCCTCGGCTTTCTCCCGCGATGACAAGCCGCCGCCGATCAAGCGAAGAAAGGCGCCGCGGCTCGGCACTTCAACAGTTTCAAGGCGCGGTTCCAACAGACCGAGTTCGTCAGGATTTTCCCGCTGCAGCTTGCGCCAGCCTTCGCGCGCTTCATCTTCCTTGCGATAGGATGCGAGATGGACGCCGAACAGCACAGCCGGCGTTTGCAGATCAGCCTCGTTTTCGAAGACAGCATCCGTCGATTCAAAAGTCGGCTGGGTCAGCCGCGGCGCCGGCTCAACGGGCACCTCGGCGCCGGTCATTTCAGGAGTTTCCGGATTATCAACGACTGGTTGCGACGAGACCTGCGGTTCGCGCAAGGCAACCGCTGTCTCGGTCGGTGCGGTCGTTGCCTCGTTTTCGGCCTCACTCGCGGCTTTGGCCTGCGCCGCCGCATTCGACCGGCGCAGATTGTCGTTTTCCCGCTGTAATTCGAGAACGCGGTTGGCAAGGCGGGCATTCTCCGTCTGAAGACGAGCGAGTTTGGTCTGAACCTCTATTTCACGTGGATCGGAATAGGCGTCGTCGGACTGGGCCGCCGTCTCTGACCCGCCGGAAAATGTTGAGCACGCGGCAAGCATCGCAGCAGCGCTAATCAGAAAGGCAAGTTTGGCCGCACGCAAAACGCACTCTCCTGTCCAACGCCGTCGGTCAGATTATGAATCGCCAGATCGGCGGCATCATATCGAGCCGCGGCCGATGCGCCAAGGACTAACACCTGCAGAATGGCGGCTAAGCCCTTTTTTTGAGGCTGTTTTTTTTCCTAAAATCGACCGGATTAACGCTCACGCCCGCATCGATCGCGTCTTTCTCAAGGAGAACGACGTCGAATATTGTCGCCGTCCCCTCATCGGGGCGGGCGCTCAGAAAAGCCAGAATCTCCGCGCGGCCGTCCCCATCGAAATCAGCCATGGCGATTTCCTCAATCCGGACCGTCTGACCGCCGGCGGCGACCCGCCATACGGAAGGTCCAATGCGGTCAATCTCGGGATTGCCTGGCGTTACGGCCGGATCATCGCCAAGCCGCAAAAGGTGCTCAGCCGCCAGGGACGCAACGTCGCCGGCCTCCAGGCCGTCATCGGGGAAATATGATTGATCCGGGATTTGCGCATTGCGAAGCATTTTGATTGCGCCGCACGCTCGGACGAAAAAGGCTTCGCGGCGCATATCGCGGCTGCTCAAGGCGTACCAGCCGTCGAACGTATATTCGCGAAACTCATGGCATGTCCTGCAAACAGCCGCGTCCCTGCTCGCATCGGTTGGATGCGTCATGGAGACGGTGAGCGCCCCCCGTTCAGGATCGACCAGCGGCGTCGCCTCCCAATCCGCCAGCGCGCCGCGATCAATACAGCCGGCCTGATCTCCGGGCAAAAAGGAAATATCCGTCAGTAGACAGATTTCAGCATCGTCAAAGACCGCCGCGCCGACAAGCGGCGCCTCACCGACCGGCGGGCGCGACGAAAGCGCGAACACGCCGATGCCCGCCGCAATCACGCCGACGCCGCCAATGATCGCCTGTCGCGGTGTTATCCGCATGGTATTATTTCCTTACAACAGTCCGAGGTCGGCAAGTCTCGCCGAAAGCTCGGGCGGCGTTTCCCTACCACGCCGCGATGACATGTCGGAAGGCGCATCTTCCGGCAGAAGATAACGCCAGCCCTGAAAGGCGCGCCGCGACTGCGGCTCGGTCAGCGTTAATTGAGGCCGAAGCAGGATCGCCGTTCGCTCGACGCCGTCCGCGCCGGCGCGCGGTTCAAAACCCAGGATCTCTTGCCGCGTTAAGATGCAGCCTTTGATCACCCAGTAAAGCGATCCACCGTCAATCAGTTCGTCAACACGGCGCGGGCGCATGCGCGTCACGCAGTCATGCACATGGCCGAGACCATTTTTCTCGTTTTGCGCGGCGCGCTCGGCAATCCATGCTTTTTGGTCGTCGATGGAAGACGCGCCTACGCGCAGCTTTACTAAATGCAGCGTCATAGGGTTTCAGCGAAACAATCGCAGCTATTCGGCGATTTTAAGGCGCGCCACATCACGCGCCCGTTGGCGTTTCATATCGTGACGGGAAACACGTTTTACGAGGATATAGAGAATGAAATAGCACATGGCTGCGCCGAGCGCCGCGAGCCACATGGGCAGATTTTCAAAGATCGTCGCAAAGCGATCATAGGAAAGACCGAGCCGTTCGGCGATGCCGGGGGCTTCTTGTCCGAGAAGAAGCACCGCGCCGGTCGCCGTCATGGCGAGGGCGAGCAAGCCCGCAAGCACCGCTCCCACGGTTATGCCCATATCGGCGTATTCTTCTTCCTTGGAGATAATCATTTTGGTCGGGTCGCCGGAAAGCGCCTGCGTCGCAGCAAAAAGCGCGCGCGTTCGGGCTGCTTTTTCTTCCGGCAAGAGCGCCCGTTTGCGGTTCTCGCGAATTTCATTGAAGTCGACCGCAGGTTTCGCAGAGAGCACTTTGTCGGAAACGAATTCCGGTTCGCACTCCGAGGCAGGCGACACATCGGAACTCGGCACCACCAGCGACGCGTCGGTTGGCATCAGAAACAATGACTTTTCCGCCGACCGTCGACGCACCAGCCCGTCCAGAGAAACGAGTTCATTGTTGACGAAGGCTTTGGTCCAAAGTTCGAAAGCGTTCGCAGCTCCGATTTTGTCGCCAGCGTTCAGTTTCCGGAGTACTGTCGAGCGGTTCCAGTTTTCTTCGCCAATATTGAAAATCAACGACACCAGCGCATCGTGCTCATTCTGGTTGAGCGGCGCGCGAACCGTGTCGGAAATCAACTGCTCAATTGGCTTAACATCGTCCCGCAGGAGCCGTTCAGCATCGCCCTCAGTCACCGACATACCGTGACGGGCGGACGATGTGTGACCGTATCCCACCGTCCACTTCTCGCTAGGCGCATAATGGGCCGCCATTCGCAGCCCTTCATAGCCTTTGATCAGATTTAGGCCGGTCTCACCCGTCCGCATCGGACCTGTCGCCCCTCTTCACCACCCTCACGGAGCCGACGCTGCGCAAGGCAATCTCAACAAAAACACGCGACGCCCCCGGCGCGCCGTATTAACCATTACGTACCACATGGCCTCGGGCTTGGGTAGACGCGACCTCCGTAGCGGCCGCGCCGCCCCCAATATGTGTCAATTCTGCACAATGGCTGATTCTGACCCATTACGAGACAATCGCTGATGGAATTGTATTCGCGATTTCCCCCATGAGCTGCGCAAGAAACGGCGTTAACGGCTTGATTTAAAGGGAATATCGCGGAAGCGCCTGGAACTTCGCGATTGGCACGGGACTTGTGAAGTCGAAAGCGGGCGAATGGCGGCAGCTCCGGGCCGCCAGTAATGCGCCGATCCATTTTTGGGGAAATCCGGAGTGAATGAGGAATGTCATGTTTGGCAGTAACGGGATCGCAAACATCATTGCCGCACTGATCCTCGCGGGCGCGATCATCTGGACCGGCGGATTCGGTCGAGACGGAAGCGACGCGGTTGGAGACGATGAATACAGCGAATGGCTGGCGCGCGCCGTCGGCGATATTCGCAATGACGTCGTCGTGAATTGCGGCTGCTGCGGCGAAGGCGAAGGCAAGGCTGGGCCCCGGAGGGCCGCCGACCGTTCTTTTTAGCACCCCGCCCCGTTCCGACGCGTCTCGCCGGTTATGTTCCGGCGCCAGTGATCGAAACCGGGCGGGCTCCGAAAGAACCGACGCCTGTCGAGCCGCCGGCTTATCCGCCGACTGAGATCGTTCCGATCGCGGATCCGATCTTTGGCCCGCCGCCAATCCACGTCCCGCCGATTCCGCCGGAACCGCCGGTCGATATGCCCGAGCCTGGTATGCTGATCATTCTGTTCACAGCGGCTCTGGTGTTCTGGAGACTTGCGCGGCCAACGCCAAACTAAACGCATGCGGACGGTTCCTGCCTAAAGCAGAACCGCCGCAGCAAGCCCTAGAAACACAAAAAATCCAACAACATCGGTAACGGTCGTCACAAACACTGATGACGACACGGCCGGGTCCTGTCCCGCCCGCTGTAAGCCGAGCGGCACAAGGATGCCGGCAAGACCGGCGCATAAGAGATTGATGATCATGGCGGCGCCAACGACGGCGCCCAAAACAATCGCGTCGCTTTGATCGCCCCAGCCGGACAGGAAGTACCAGAGCCCGGCAAGCGCTCCCATAATAATCGCGAACAACATGCCGTTTGTGAGGCCCACAAGGGCTTCACGCCATATGATCCGCGCAGCGTTTGAAGGCGTCAGGTCTTTGGTTGCTATCGATCGCACGGCGACGGTCAGGGTTTGCGTACCGGCGTTGCCGCCCATGGACGCAACGATTGGCATCAGCACCGCAAGCGCAACGATTTGTCCAATCGCCGCATCGAAAAGCGCGATGACAAGCGAAGCGAGGATAGCCGTAGCAAGATTGACGGCGAGCCAGGAAAAGCGCGAGCGAACCGTCTCTGCGACCGTGTCGGAAAGCCCCGTATCGGCCTCGACGCCGGCCAGCGCGAGCATGTCTTCCTGCGATTCTTCACGCACCATCTCGACCACATCATCGACAGTGATCATGCCGACGAGCCGGTCAGACGCGTCGACAACGGGCGAAGAAATCAAGTTATATTGCTCGAAGAGATAGGCGACTTCTTCCTGGTCCATGGTGACCGGAATCTTCTGCGCCGTCGTCAGCATGATCTCTTCAATGCGAGTCTCGCGCGGTCGCTTCAGGAGCGTTGAAAGCGGCACTTCGCCAATAGGTTTGAACGCCGGATCGACCACGAACACTTCAAAGAACCGGTCGGGCAAGTCTTCGGTTGAACGCAACCGGTCAATGATCTGACCAACCGTCCAATAGCCGGGCGCAGCGAAAAACTCGCGCTGCATGACGCGGCCGGCGCTCTCTTCCGGGTAATCCAGCGCCGCGCGCAGGGCCAGGCGGTCCTCAAGCGGCACCTCGGCAAGAATTTCCGCCCGCTTTTCTTCGTCAAGATCTTCAAGAACGAAAGCGGCGTCGTCCGTTTCGAGTTCGGCGACCGCTTCAGCGACCTTCGTCGGGTCCATGGCTTCGACGACGTCTTCGCGCAGATCATCGTCGAGTTCGGCGAGCACGTCGGGGGCAAGCGCGCCGCCCTTCATCTCAATCAGGCGCGTGCGGTCGTCATCGGTCAGGAGCCCGATAAGGTCGGCGATATCCGCCGGGTGGAGATCTTGGGTTAAGAACTCGAATTCCAGCGCGTCGCTTTTTTCGATCGCAACCGTAACCGCATCGACGAATTCCGGGTTCAAGGTCCGGTCTTCAGCGAACTGCGCGTCTTCGGCGGGGGCGCCCGCTTCCTCGTCCAGTTCCTCCGTATGCGGTTCTTCGCTCATAGCCGGTTCCAGGCGCCCGAATACTTTAAAATTATCCGAGCGTTGCTATTCCAGCCCGCGAGTCTTGGCAAGACGGGCGCGATCACTCGCGAAAATTAATAACGCCGCTGATGATGATTGCGGCGGTAATCGCTGTAAGGATCGCGGCGATGACGGTGGCGCGGAGCGCCTTCTTCTTAAGCTGTGGGTCTTCCGGGGCGCCGGGATCGGCCCCTTTCACACCGTCGTCGCCAGCCTCCCAACGGCTTTTGACGCCCATGGGCAAGAGGGCGAGAAAGGCGATCCACCACCAGATGATGAAAACGACAAGAATTGCGGGAATGTTCATGATGCGGTTCGATGAATGTGCGTTTCGATAAGCGGGCGCTTTCCCCAGACGTCGTCAAAGAACTCACGCGCCGCGCGCCGGATCGCCAGTTCCACTGCGTCATCGTCACGGCGCTTTGATTTTGGCAATTGATCAATCGCCTCGATGATGTCGGCGG
Organism: Hyphococcus sp.; assembly: GCA_965267325.1. Lineage (GTDB taxonomy): Bacteria > Pseudomonadota > Alphaproteobacteria > Caulobacterales > Parvularculaceae > Hyphococcus. Next base: position 1,324,646 of record OZ253943.1, read on the forward strand.
TCAGGTCCGGAACGGCGTCTGCGGCGAACACGCCCTTACAAAAAATCTGCGGAGCGCCGCCAAGAGCGCCGCTTCCGTCAAGCACTGCAGAGACGACGACGACGCCGGCGTAACCGAGTTTGCGCCGTTCGCGCATCGGCGCCGCGCCATCGGGCAACAGGGCGTCCCCATCAAGATACATGCGCCCTGCCGGGACCTCCTCGATAATCTCCGGTCCTTCCGGCGCGATGCGAATGAGATCGCCGTTTCTGGGCGCCAGTGTTTCCTCAACGCCCAGCGACAGGGCAAAATCGGCGTGTTCTTCAAGGTGGCGCGCTTCCCCGTGTACGGGGATCGCGATATGCGGCCGCGCCCAGCCATACATTGCCGTCAATTCATCGCGGCATGGATGCCCGGACACATGAATGAACTCATCTTTTTCGGTGATCACTTTAACACCCCGGTCAACGAGATCGTTTTGGAGATTGAAAATCTCACGCTCGTTGCCGGGAATAATCTTCGATGAAAAGATAACGGTGTCGCCATCGCCAAGAACAAGATCGCGGTGATCATCCCTTGCAATGCGCGCGAGCGCGGCGCGCGGTTCGCCCTGACTGCCAGTGCAAAGATAAAGCACATGCTGGCGCGGCAGGTGGCCGGCGTCTTTGGGATCAACGAAGGCGAGCGACCGGGGCAAGAGCCCGACTTCACGAGCCGCATCGACAATGCGCAGCATGGACCGTCCGAGAAGACAAACGCTGCGGTCGGCGGCGGCGGCGGCTTCACAAATAGAAACGACGCGGCTGACATTCGACGCGAACGTGGTCACCGCCACGCGTCCGTCCTGCTTGCTGATGAGTTCAACGAGATGCTTGCGGACTTTGCCCTCAGATCCGGACTCGCCCGGCGAAAAGACATTGGTTGAATCGCAAATCATCGCCAGCAAGCCATCATCGCCCAGCTTGCGGATCGCCTCTGCATCCGCTTCGGGTCCAAGCGTCGGGTTTGGATCAATTTTCCAGTCGCCCGTATGGAGGACCGTCCCAAGTTCCGTGCGGATGACAATCGCCGACGGCTCGGGGATCGAATGGGTAAGCGTTACGTATTCAAGATCGAACGGTCCGAGCGACAATCGTGAGTTCATATCGATGACGCGCAGCGGCGCATTGGTCTCGCCATATTCATCGAGCTTGCGCCGCACCAGCGCCGCGGTAAACGGCGTTGCATAAATCGGGCACCCGAGTTTCGGGGCCAACAGCGCCACCGCGCCGATATGATCTTCATGACCGTGTGTCAGCAACAGGCCATGAAGCGCCTCGCGCTCTTCAAGAATAAAGGTCGGGTCCGGACAGATGAGATCGACGCCCGGGGTTGCAAGGTCGCCGAACATGACGCCGCAATCGATCATGATCCACTGGCGGTTGGCTTCCGTGCCGAAGCCGTAAAGGTTCATGTTCATGCCGATTTCGCCGGAACCGCCGAGCGGCAAAAACACAAGCTCTTTTCGCGACATCAGCTTTTCGCCTTTACGCGCTTGTGAATTTCAAAAAGGCCGCGGATGGTAAGGTCGGCGTCGAAAATATCGACACAGTCGGTGGCCCCCTGAAACAGGGAGGCAATGCCGCCGGTGGCCACCACCTTAAGCGGCTTTTCGTACTCCGCCTTGATGCGTTCGATGACGCCCTCGATAAGGCTGACATAGCCCCAGAATACGCCTGTCTGCATGGCGCCGACCGTATCCGTGCCAACCACCTTGGGCGGGCGCTGGATTGCTACGCGGGGAAGCCGCGCCGCCGCATCATGCAGCGCCTGCATTGAGAGATTGATGCCCGGCGCGATCACGCCGCCTTCGAACGCGCCATCGGCGCCCACAAGGTCAAAGTTTGTCGCCGTGCCGCTGTCAACGACAACCAATGGACCGCCATGGGCAATGAAAGCGCCGACGGAATTGACGAGGCGGTCAGCGCCGGCCTCGGAGGGTTTCGGAATGCGCACCGCGACGCCCGGGATATTGTTGTGAGCAATGACAAAGGGTTCGCAGTTGAAATAGCGGCGTGAAAGATTGCGCAAATGAAACAGCGACTGCGGCACCACGTTTGAGATGATGCAATCGCTGACGTCCTCAAGCCGCCGGCCCGCCATCGCCATCAAGCTGGATAGCCAGACTGCGTATTCGTCCGCCGTGCGTGTTGACGAGGTAGACGTGCGCCAGACCGACGCCGGCTTGTCGCCGTCAAATAGCGCAATGACCGAGTTGGTGTTTCCGACGTCGATAGCAAGAAGCATAGAGCGTTCCTGGTGCTGCACAGCGCAATATAGGCCTGCGCCCGACTATTCGCCAAACATGATTTCGCCGGCGGCGACCCGGCGTTCCTGATCGCCGGTCCTGAGAATAAGCGCGCCGTCGGCGTCGATATCTTCAAATACGCCGGAAAACTCTTCCTTCGGCAGGCGTACGCGGATGGGCGCTCCAATCCCTTTGGCGCGGCCAAGCCAGGCTGCTCGAATGGCTGCGAAACCATCGCGGCGCCAGATATCGCAATAGGCCGCAAACTGATCGTCGATACGAGCCGCCAGTTCGTCAGGCGTCGGCGCATCAACGCCGGCCCGCAAATTATCGATAAGCCGTGCAGCCGGATAATCGAGCGTCAACGGCGCTGATCGAAGGTTTACACCAACGCCGATGCAAATAACCGCCTTGCCTCCGGGCGCAAGGTTTTCCAGTAACAAGCCGGCCAGCTTGTCCGATCCGACGAGAACATCGTTCGGCCATTTGAGCGCGAGCACGCCAGGGACCGCGTAGCGGTCGAGCGCTTCAATGACCGCCAGCGCAATGACGAATGAAAGTTGGCCGTGAGAGGCAGGATCGCCGCCCGGTTCAAAGAGGTATGTCGCAGAAAAATTGCCGAGACCCGATTCCCAATGACGGCCGCGACGGCCGTAGCCGGCCGTCTGTTCCCGCGCCAAGATCCAGACCGGTCCGGTCTCGCCCTTCTCGGCGCGGCGTTTTGCTTCTGCGCTGGTTGAATCGAGCGTGTCGAAAATTTCAAGCCGGGCGCCGGATGGGAGTTTCATCGCAACTTAAAACAGCGCCGCAGCGGCAGTCTCGGCGACTTTACGCAATTGCCCGATAAAAATCGGCAACAACGGAATCATCAGGATCGCCGAACCCCATGCTGCAATCCGCAAGGTTGGACCTGCATCGCGCTCAAAGGCTGGCGCGGGTTCGTCGAACCACATGAACCAGACGATGCGCAAATAATAGAACGCCGACACGGCGCTGGCGAAGACGCCGATCACGGCAAGCCAGACAAGACCAGCATCGACCGCCGCGAAAAATACGAACCACTTGCCGAAGAAGCCGGCAAGGGGCGGCACGCCCGCCAGCGAGAACAAGAGCACGGTGAGGACAACGGCGAGCGGCATATTGGTCTTGGTAAGGCCCGCAAGGTCCTCGATGTGTTCCGTCATGCCCCCGCGACGACGCATCATCAAAATGCAGGCAAAGGCGCCAATGGTCATGGCCACATATATCGCCATGTAAATGAGTACGGCGGTGACCCCTTCGCGCGTGCCGGCAGAGAGACCAACGAGCGCATATCCCATATGGCCGATTGAGGAATAAGCCATCAGGCGTTTGATGTTGGTTTGGGCGATGGCGGAAAAGGCGCCCACCAACATGGACGCGACGGCGATCATTGCAATCACCGGCTGCCAATCATCCAATACGCCGGGAAACGAAACAACCAGCGCGCGTGCGAACAGCGCCATGGCGGCGAGTTTGGGCGCTGCGGCGAAAAACGCCGTCACCGGCGTCGGCGCGCCTTCGTAAACATCCGGGGTCCACATATGAAAAGGCGCAGCGGAGACTTTAAACGCCAGTCCGGAAATCAGGAACACGAGCCCGATAATGAGGCCGACATTGTCGCCGCCGGAGGCCGCTGCCTGCGCAATGGCGTCAAACGAGGTTGACCCGGTAAACCCGTAAACGAGCGATGCGCCATAAAGCATAAGGCCCGACGATAAAGCGCCCAGAACAAAATATTTGAGGCCGGCTTCCGTCGAGCGACGGCTGTCGCGATTGAAGGCGGCGAGGATGTAAAGCGCCAGGCTCTGCATCTCGACGCCCATGTAAAGGGAAATGAGATCGTTCGCCGAAACCATCAGCGACATGCCGAAGGCAGCGAGTACAATCAGAACCGGATATTCAAAACGCCCGCCATTGGCGCCGTCGATAAACTGATGCGACATCAATATGGCGATGGCCGCGGCGGCGAAGATGATGACCTTTGAAAAGGATGCAAAGGCGTCGATCTCAAATGCGCCGTCAAAGAGCGAGGCCTGACCCGCTGACGGACCAACAACCACCAGTACGAGAGCAACGATCAGCAAAGCAACGCTGGCGTAGGCGATCTGGCGCGCCGACTTGTCGCCAAGAAAGACGCCGACAATGAGCAGAACCATCGAACCGATAGCGAGCGAGAGCTCCGGCAGGGCGTATGAGAGTTGTTCAAAAATGCCCATGGCCTAAAGCGCGCTCCCGAGCGAAGCGCCCATGTTGTTCATCAAAAGATCCACCGATGGCGCAAAGACGCTAAGAGCCGGCCCCGGGTTAAACCCGAGATAGAGTGCAAAAAACATCAATGGCGTGAGGAGGAAGAAAAGTTCCCGCTTGTTAAGGTCGGGAATTTCGGCAAGCGCCTCTTTGGTCAGTTCACCGTAAATAACCTGACGATAAAGCCGCAACGCATAGGCCGCAGACAGGATAACGCCGAAGGCCGCAAAGAACGCGATCCAGGAATTGACCTTAAAGGCGCCGGTCATGGCGAGGATCTCGCCCACAAATCCGGACGTGCCGGGCAGTCCCACATTGCCGAGGGTAAAGAAGAGGAAGAAAAACGCATAAAGCGGCATGCGGTGAACGAGCCCGCCATAAGCGGCGATCTCGCGCGTATGCATGCGGTCATAGACAACGCCGACGCACAAAAAGAGCGCGCCGGAAATAAACCCGTGCGACAGCATCTGAAAAAGACCACCCTCTATCCCCTGCTTGGTCGCAGTGAAAATGCCCATGGTGACGAAGCCCATATGGGCGACGGAGGAATAAGCGATGAGCTTTTTCATGTCCTCCTGCGCGAGCGCTACGAGCGACGTGTAAATGATCGCCACAATGGAGAGCGCAAACACCAGCGGCGAGAAGAAAATCGACGCGTCTGGGAACATCGGCAATGAAAAGCGCAAGAAGCCGTAACCGCCCATTTTCAGAAGGATCGCCGCGAGAACGACCGACCCCGCAGTCGGCGCCTGCACGTGTGCGTCGGGCAGCCAGGTATGCACCGGCCACATGGGCATTTTGACCGCGAAGGATGCAAAGAATGCAAGCCACAGCCATTTCTGGGCGCCAACAGGGAAATCGAATTGCTGAAGCGCGACGATGTTGGTCGTACCGGTCTTTGCATATATCCACGCCATGGCGATGAGCAAAAGCAGCGACCCGACCAGCGTGAAGAGGAAGAATTTGAGCGCGGCATAGACTTTCGACGGCATCTGATAACCGGCGAATTCTTTCACGCCTTTTGAGCCCCAGACGCCGATGATCAGGAACATCGGGATCAGGCTGCCTTCGAAAAAGACGTAAAAGAGGAAGAGATCGAGAGCGCAGAAAACGCCGATCATGAGCGTTTCGAGAACCAGAAACGCAATCATGTAATCTGCAACGCGGGTCTTGATCGCATCCCACGAAGCCAGAATGCAGATCGGCATGATGAAGGTCGTCAGCAGGACGAACAGGATCGAAATGCCGTCAACGCCCATCTTGTAGGAAACGCCCCCGCCAATCCACGCAAATTCGTCAATAAGTTGAAACCCGCCAACAGATGGATCGAACAAGGAATAAACGAGGAGAGAAATCGCGAATGTCACGACCGTGGCGCCAAGCGCGATGACCTTGGCGCTGCGGTCAAGCTGGACCAGCGCGTCGCCTTCGATGACGCCCTCGGCGTTTTTCTTTGCGACAAGGCGCGCAGCAATGATGAAGAGCGCGCCGACGAGCGGTGCAAACGTCACCATGGTGAGCCAGGGTTGGGTTGCGAAACTTTCGGTCATTTACCCGTTCCCCAACCGAACCAGAATGAAGGTAATGAAAATCGCGATACCGACCAGCATCGCAAAGGCGTAATGATAGAGATAGCCGGACTGCAGCTTGACGATGCGGCGCGCATTTTGGGCGACCGTGGCGGCAATCCCGTCAGGACCGACCGCATCGATGGTCTTGCCGTCGCCGTCGATCCAAAGGAAACGACCGATGGCGAGCGCAGGCTTGACCAGGAGAAAATCGTATATCTCGTCGAAATACCATTTGTTCTTCAGGAACTCGTAGATCATGCCGCCGGGGCGCAAGAGGCCCGGGCGCAACGGATCGCCGCGAAGGTAATGGAAAGCCGCAAGCCCTGCGCCGGTGAGCATCGATAAAAACGGCGCCCACAAAACCCAGGCTGGAATTTCGTGATGGCCGCCTTCTGCGTGGTCGTCCCCGTGAGCCTCTTCCGCGGCATGATCATCGGCGGCGTGCGCCGTCTCGCCGTGTGCAGCGTCTTCTTCCGCATGCAATGGTTCTGCATGGTCGGCCGCTTCTTCATGATGGGCGTCGGCGAAGTAAAGCGAGCCGTTCCAGAATGCTTCTTTGTCCTTGCCGACGAAGTCGCCGTAAAAGACCATTCCCGCCGCTATGGCGCCAAGCGCCAGCGGAATGAGCGGCATCATCATGGTGTCGGGCACGGCGTGGGGATGCTTGCGCACTGATTCCGGCGCCCGCGACTTGCCCCAGAACGTCAGGAAGATGAGCCGCCAGGAATAAAACGCCGTCATCACTGCGGCGAGCAGCCCCATGACAAAGGCGAAATAGCCGAACGCCCGGCCCGCCTCGCCAGCGAAAAAGGCGCCTTCGATAATGACGTCCTTGGAAACAAAACCCGCCGTGCCGAACGGAGCGCCGAACAAATAGAGGCCCGGGATGCCGACGCCTGTAATGGCGATGGTGCCGATCACCATGAGAATATGCGTGAGCGGCAGGATGTCTTTCACGCCGCCCATTTTCTTCATGTCCTGCTCGTGATGCATGGCGATGATCACGGCGCCCGAACCAAGGAACAAAAGCGCCTTGAAAAAGGCGTGGGTGAAAAGATGGAACATGGCCGCGCCGTATGCGCCAACCCCGGCGGCGAAGAACATGTAACCAAGCTGCGAGCATGTCGAATAGGCGACGACCCGTTTGATGTCGTCCTGCAGAAGACCCACGGTCGCGGCGAAGAACGCCGTAACAGCGCCCACGATCGTCACCAGCGCGGCGGCGTTCGGCGCATATTCGTAAATCACCGAACAACGGCAGACGAGAAATACGCCGGCGGTGACCATGGTTGCCGCATGAATGAGCGCGGAAACCGGCGTCGGGCCTTCCATAGCGTCGGGCAGCCAGGTGTGGAGAATGAACTGCGCAGACTTGCCCATGGCGCCAATAAACAACAGCACTGCGATAACGGTCAGCGCGTGCCAGTCCTGGTCAAGGAAATTGATGCGCAGTTCCTGAATGGGCGCAGCGGCGATCGCGCCGTACGGATCGACGACAGCGTTTGTTCGGACAGCGTCGAAGACTGCATCAAACTGAATGGAACCGAAGACGTAAAAAATCGCCATAATGCCGAGGGCGAAGCCGAAATCCCCGACCCGATTGACGATAAACGCTTTGATCGCCGCGTCATTGGCTGATTTCTTTTTGAACCAGAAGCCGATGAGCAGATAGGAGGCGAGCCCGACGCCTTCCCAGCCAAAGAAGAGCTGCAGGAAATTGTCCGCGGTCACCAGCGTCAGCATGGCGAAGGTAAAGAGCGAGAGATATGCGAAAAAGCGCGGCTGCTCGCCATAGTCCTGCATGTATCCCATGGAATACATGTGGACGAGGAACGAGACGGAATTGACGACGACAAGCATCACCGCCGTCAGCGTATCGAGTCGAAGCGACCATGTGGCTTCAAAGCCGCCGGAGCTTATCCAGGTGAAGTACTCGATCGTGCGCGCATTATGTCCGACCGCAACATCAAAGAAGATGAACCAGGAAATAACGGCCGCGCCAAGAACAAGGCCGGTGGTCAGATATTCCGCCGCCTTCGATCCAAAGAAATGCGCCACTAACATCGACAACATAGAGCCGAAAAGCGGCAGTAAGACGACCCATGCTTCCATCCCTCGCCGGCTCCCTAGTTCTTCATCAGGTTTGCGTCATCGACAGCGATATCGCCGCGATTGCGGAAGAAGGCGACAAGAATGGCGAGACCGATAGCGGCCTCGGCCGCGGCGACAGTCAGAACCATGAACGCAAACACCTGGCCGGTCAGATCGCCAAGGAATTGCGAAAACGCCACCAGATTGACGTTCACCGCCAGCAGCATCAACTCGATCGACATCAAGATGACGATGACATTCTTGCGGTTGAGAAAAATGCCCGCCATGCCGATGGCGAAAAGGATCGCGGCAAGGGCGAGGTAATGGCCGAGGCCGATATCGAGAAGACCGTTATCCATCTACGACAATCCCTGCCCCGACTGGATGTCCACAAGCTCGACATCGCGGCCGCGAGCGACTTGCGCCACCGGGTCCTGTTTCTTGATGCCCTCGCGCGTGCGGAATGTGAGAACGATGGCGCCGATCATGGCGACCAGCAGCACCATCCCGGCGATCTGAAAAAAGTGAATGTAGTCTGTGTAAAGGACGAGCCCGATCGCCTCGATATTGGTCGGCCCGTTGGGATCGGCGACCGTTTCGGCTGCTGTCGGGATGGGATGCGCGCGCGCGAGCGTCGCCTCGTCCGGAAAGGCCCACACGGCGACGACCATCAACAGTTCGATGACGACTAGCGCCGCCAGCGCAAAGCCGATCGGCATATATTGCAGGAAGCCCTGCTTCATTTCGACGAAATCAACGTCGAGCATCATGACGACAAATAGAAACAGCACCGCCACGGCGCCCACATAGACAACCACCAAAAGCATCGCGAGATACTCCGCGCCCATCAGGACAAAGAGGCCGGCGACGGAGATAAAGGCGCTGATCAGGAACAGCACCGAATGCACCGGATTGCGCGCCGCAATCACCATGAAACCGCATCCGACAGCGGCGGCGGCGAATAGATAAAAAGCGATGGCTCCGATCATGTCCGGTCCGGCGTTGGCATTCGCGGCATGCGCGAGCGCCTGATGAAACTCAGTGACGTCGCCGACGCCGAAACTGCCGGCCCGGCAAGGTGGGGTGATGGACGAGCCAGCCCATGCGCCGCAATGCGACGAAACGACCGGAAAGCCCCGAATTGCGGCGGGTTTTAGCGGGCTCCGCCGCGTAATGCAAAGGGGGAATCGCAAAGGAGCGCGATCGTCGAGCTCCGGCTTTTTATTCTCGTTCGCCCGCCCAGCGACGCATTTTACGGGCGTTTTCCCCACGTAATTGCCATGACATGCAGCGAACGCCGCCGCCCATATGGCAAACGCCAGCCGACCCAATCGGGACGATCTCCTTGTCCGTCCACTCCCGCATCGCCTCGAGGGCGACGGCGTCCTCAGCAATGCCGAATTGCGGGAAATAGATTCGCTGCGGCGTCACCAGCATATTGGTGTAGAGCCCGCACGCAGAGCCAAAGCGCTCATCGTGGATTTCGGACCCGTCATAGGGCGTCGCGATCTCCACAATCTCGACGCCCGGCAACCCGGCCCGGAGGTCCGCCTTCAATGATGCCGCATAAGCCGGCTCTTCCGGATAGCTGTTGATCACCAGGCGGTTCGGGTCAGTGAAGGCGACGACGCCATCAGCATGCTCAAGCCCGCCCTGCTCGTCAGCCTCGATAAAGGCGACGTGGTCGAGCCGCATCGCGCGGCGCAGCACCGCCCGACTTTCCCGTTCCGACAGATTGTTGTCGCGCAAGAATTTCCGGCTCACGACCGCGCGCCCCGCATAGTCGTCGACGAAATTGCCCCCGTCATTTAGAAGATCGCTCTCGTCAAAGGCGACGCCCGCTTCTTCCAGTAACGCGGCGAGCGTCTCTTGCACCGTGTCGGCATCGGCCTGACCGTTTCGCCCGCCGCCCTGTCCTTCGGCTGTATAGCGGAACATGACCGGCGCTTCGGCGTTGGAAAGGGAAAAGTCCCGCATCCAGATATCGTCCATTGGCGCGACAATGAGGTTTTCTTCGGACACTTTCTCCGCATACGGCGCAAACGTCGCACTATCAACGAGGATCAATACATCATCGCCGTGTTCGATGATCGCACTGGCATAGGCCGCGTGAAATTCCAGAATATCATTGGCGACATCCGCGTAGTAAGCGTCGCCGTTCCGGGGAGCCGCGAGAATGATGAGTTCGCGATCGTTCATATTGTCGTCAGTCTCAACGGCCGCTGATTGTCCGTCGCTGCAGCCGATCAAAGCGAGGCATCCGGCCAAAAGAGCGCCAATAGCGCGAAACATTCGTTAGACCCACCGCCTGACGCGGCGGCAATAGTCTTCGTATTCGGCGCCGAACTTTTCGCGCAGGGCTTTTTCCTCGGGCTTGATCTGGAATTCTGTGATGTAGAGCACCCATAGAATGAGCGGCGCCGCCGCCAGCGGATTGGCGAGATGCAAACTCCAGGCGGCGAGAATAATGAGCAGCGCCAGATACATCGGATTGCGGCTGATGCGGTAAAGGCCCTCGACGACAAGATGATTCGCATTCTCGGGCTTCATGGGATTGACCGTCGTTTTCGCCCGCACAAACATCAACGCGGCGACAATTTCCATGGCGACGCCGACGCCTGCGCAAACCCAGACGAGAGCGGCCCGTCCGGGAAAATCGATGGCGAGCCCTGGCTGCCAACGGGCAAGCGCCCAGATCACGAGAGCGACAAGTATGCCTTGAACCGGCGGCGGAATGATGAGTTTCATTTTTCTATGCCTCCGCCCCTGCCTCACCGGAAATGCGCGCGGCGAGCGCGGCGGACATGAACGCATCGAGATCGCCGTCGAGCACCGCATCGGGACTTGGGGATTCAACCTGCGTGCGCAGATCTTTCACCATCTGATAGGGCTGCAAAACATAAGATCGGATCTGATGGCCCCATCCAATGTCGGACTTCGCCGCTTCGGTCGCGGCGGCGGCCTCTTCACGTTTTTGCAGTTCAAGTTCGTAAAGGCGCGCGCGCAAAAGGCTCCAGCAGGTGGCGCGGTTTTTGTGCTGCGAGCGTTCGTTTTGAGACTGAACGACTATGCCGGTGGGCTCATGAGTAATGCGCACGGCCGAGTCCGTTTTGTTCACATGCTGACCGCCGGCGCCGCTTGCGCGGAACGTATCCACACGACAGTCGGACTCGTTGATTTCGACTTCAATGCGGTCGTCGATTTCCGGATAGACCCAAACGGATGAAAAGGAGGTATGCCGGCGCGCGTTGGAATCGTAAGGCGAAATACGCACGAGCCGGTGCACGCCGGACTCCGTCTTCAACCAGCCATAGGCGTTGTGGCCTTTGACATGGATGGTCGCCGACTTGATGCCGGCCTCGTCGCCGGCCTGTTGTTCGATCACTTCGACTTTGTAGCCGCGGCTCTCGGCCCAGCGCACATACATGCGCAAAAGCATCGCCGCCCAGTCATTCGATTCCGTGCCGCCGGCGCCCGGATGGATTTCGACAAATGCGTTATTGGCGTCGGCCTCGCCGGAAAGCAGCGCCTCGATCTCGGCCTTGGCGGCGCGATCGCGAAGCGCCCTTATCATTTCCTGGGCCTCGTCGAGGCTTTCCTCGTCGCTCTCCTCTTCGGCGAGTTCGGCAAGCTCCGTAATGTCGCTTAGCTCGCCGTCGATTTCCGAAACGGCGTTCATCTGCGATTCAAGCGCATTGCGGCGCTGCATCAGCGTCTGGGCCTCTTCAGGATTGTCCCAGAGTTTCGGATCTTCCGCGCGGGCGTTTAGTTCGTCGAGATCTCGCTGGGCTTTATCCCAGTCAAAGACGCCTCCTCAGCAGTTCCAGCGACTGCTTGGTTTCATTGATCAGCGCCTGCATTTCCGCACGCATGACGAACTCCGCTATCCGAAATTGGAGAACGCGAGAGGTAAGCGCGTCGGCGCTGCTAGTAAAGACCGTTGAGGTCTTCTTCTTCCGGTTCGTTGGGCTGGGTTCGGAGCAACGGATCGAGAATCAAGTCTTCGCTTGAGGGCCCGCCGCCGACAATGTCGTCGGTTTTGAAGGCTTCGAGGATCACATTGCCGGTCGAGGCGGGTTTGCCGGTCTTGGCGTCGACGCGCACAAGCCTGATGCCCGACGGTACGCGGAAAGGAATTCCCGGCTCGTCTTTCAACGCCTCCACCATGAAATCAGCGAAGATCGGCGCGGCGACCGTGCCGCCCGCTTCGTTTCGACCCAGCGTTTGCGGCAAATCGAAGCCGACGAAAACGCCGGCGGCGAGGTCAGGCGAAAAGCCGACAAACCACGCGTCTTTATAGTCGTTGGTCGTGCCGGTCTTTCCGGCGAGCGGTCTCTTGGTGGCGCGCCGCACGGCGCTGCCTGTACCACGAACAACAACGCCTTCAAGGATCGACGTAATCTGATAGGCCGTGCGCGGATCAAGCACCTGCTCGCGCGGATCGTTCAGTTGCGGTTCCGCCTGCCCGTACCAGAACGGCGCATCGCATGCTGAGCAAATGCGATTGTCCCGGGTATAAATAGTCGCGCCGGTCCGGTCCTGAACACGGTCAATGATCGCAGGATCGACGCGCTTACCGCCATTGACAAAAATCGAATAGGCGGCGGTAATTTTCATAAGCGTCGTTTCGCCCGAGCCGAGCGAAATCGCGAGCTCTCGCGGCAGACGATCGGAAAGATTGAAGCGCTCGATATATTCCATGATCGGACCAATGCCGAGATCCTGGGCAAGGCGCGCGGTCATGGTGTTGCGCGATTTTTCGATCCCCGTACGGAGCGTCGACAGCCCGCCAAAACGACCTTCCACATAGTTGCCCGGTTTATACCAGCTGTCTTCGCCGGGCGCGACGAAAGGCGCATCAAGCACAGTCGATGACGGCGTGTAACCATTATCGAGGGCGACGGAATAAACGAAGGGCTTGAAGGTCGAGCCCGGCTGGCGTTCAGCCTGCACGGCGCGATTAAATTCCGACATGCGGAACGAAAACCCGCCGACCATGGCAAGGACGCGGCCGGTATGGGGATCGATCGCAATCAGGCCGCCGTTAATGGCGGGCGGCTGGCGCAGCGCATACGCGCCGTCGATCAGCGGCGCATCATCTGCGATTATGCGTTCGCCGTTTTCGTCAGTGATGATTTCGCGCGCAGCCTCGACGTAAACAATCTCGCCCGATGAAAGGACTTGTTCTACGGACTCGACCGCCTCCCCTCGCTCGTTGGCGGAGATATATTCCCGCGCCCAATAAAGCTGCCCAACAGGAATGACGCCCTCGGCGCCATCGCCGAAACCGATACGCGCTTGCGTCGCTTCAACGTCGAGCACAAGCGCGGCGCGCCACGGCGCCAAATCTTCGGAAATGGCGCGCGTTTCAATCATGTCGGCGACTTTCGCCGAAAGGACTTCATTCCAGTCTTGGTCGGGCGCCACGTCTAGTCTCGCCAGAGGTCCGCGCCAGCCATGGCGCTGGTCATATTCGACGAGCCATCGCCTTAACGCCTTGCCGGCGGCGCGTTGCAGGCGCGGATCGACCGACGTCCGCACAGAGAGCCCGCCGTCATAGAGCGCTTCAACGCCGTAAAGATCGACAATCTGCTTACGGACTTCTTCGGCAAAATACTCCATCGTCCATTCGCGCGCGCCTAGCGGGTCGGCCATTTGCGCGCCGAGCAATTGAGAGCGCGCCTCGTCAGCTTCTTCCTGACTGATCCGACCGTCTTCAAGCATTCGACCGATCACCCAGTTGCGGCGGGTGACTGCGCGTTGTTCATTTTCAATCGGATGATAGTTCGACGGCCCCTTGGTGATCGCTGCGAGATAGGCCGCTTCCGCGATCGAAAGATCGCTCAGTGATTTGTCAAAATAGTTGAGCGCCGCCGCAGCAACCCCGTATGAGCGATTACCGAGATAAATCTCGTTGAGATAGAGCTCGAGAATATGGTCCTTGGTAAAGGCCTGCTCCATCTTGCGCGAAATCATCATTTCGCGAAGCTTGCGCTCGATCTTCTGTTCACTCGTTAGGAGAAAATTCTTGGCGACCTGCTGGGTGATGGTCGAACCCCCTTCAAGGCGCCGGCCTTGAAGAATGTTCGAGACATTTGAAATCTGCGCGCGCACAAGCCCGCGCATGTCGAGCCCGGTATGCTCATAAAATGTTTTGTCTTCCGCTGACACGAAAGCGCCTTTGACATGATCGGGGATTTGCTCGATCGGCACGAACAGGCGCCGCTCCCGTGCAAACTCCGCCACCAGCGATCCGTCGCCGGCGTAAACCCGCGTCGTCACCGGCGGCGCATATTCCGCAAGCTGACCATAGGGCGGCAAATCTTCTGCGAGGCGGCCAAGATAGTTTGCAATGAATATCGCAGCGCCAATGGCTCCGAACGCCGCGACCGCGAAGCCAACACCCACGACTTTTGCAGCTATCGACAAAATTCCGCCTGACTTGTCGATTTGGTCGCGCTCAACATCTTCCGCCGGCGCCTGTCGCTTTGGCGCAGCAAGACCGTCCCCGCCTTTCGGTTTTGACCGATCGGCGTCGCCAAGTTCCAGGACATCGTCTCGATCGGCTTTCTCAGCCTTCCCATCATCGGACGCAAACAGATCGTGATCGATCTTCGCCCCCGATCCTTCATCTGCACCGGCTTTGTTATCGTCGTTGTCGCTCATCGTCTTACTTGCAACTGCGCCGCCGATTGTCGGCGTTCCCTGGCTTTCCCCGAAGCAGCGAAGTCTTGGGCTCGCCGCGATCAACTTGCTACCGCAAAATTACGACGGCAGCGAGGCGCAATCACGCCAGAATTGGTTAAATATTGGCTGAATCGCCTGATTCTGAGGCGAGATCTCAGTTGGCGCCCGCGGTCCCGGTCTGGGCGATCCTTGAGGCTTCTTCGTCAAAATACGTGTCGATCGCCTTGGCGACAGCGACCATGGCGCGCTTGCGCCAGGCCGGAGAGATCAGGTTCGCCTCGTCTTTGGCGTTTGAGATGAACGCCATTTCATAAAGCACCGCCGGCACGTCGGGCGCCAGCAACACGCGCAGGTCCGCCGTGCGGTGGCTGCGGTTGAGCAAGGGGGTCGTGCCCGCCAGCTCGTCAATCAGAAGATCGGCAAAGCGATTGGAGTTTTTGTTTGTTTCGCCCTGGGCAAGATCAAAGAGAATGTCGGTGACGCCGGAGCCAAACTCCGCCGTGTTCAAATCGTAAAGGACATAATTGCCTTCGGATTTCGCGATCCGGGCCGATCGCTCAGACCCCTTGTCGGAAAGCGTGTAGACCGACCCGCCCCGGATCACCCGGTCCTTTATGGCGTCAGCGTGCAGGGAGATAAAAAGCTCGGCGCCGGCATCGCGGGCCAGGGCCTCACGCCGCGCGAGTTCCTCCCGCTGGCTCCGCAGGACGCGTTGGTCGCGACTTCCGTTGCGAGTTAAGACAACATTATAGCGCCCTGTTTTCTCTAGAATATCTTTCAAGGTCAGCGCCGCCTTCATGGTCACGTCGCTTTCATGGGTGCCTTTTTGCCCAATTGAACCCGGGTCCCTGCCGCCGTGACCGGCGTCGACAACGATGACCTTTTTCGCCGGCGGGGGCGGCGGCGCGGCGACTTCGCGCTGCATGACCGCCGGTTTCACTTCATCGGTTCCGGCAGCGGTCGCCCGCTCAATGACGGGTCCGAGATCCGGATATTGGGTGGGAATGCTGTCCAGGAACGCGGTTTTGTCCGCGGAGGCGAGATCCACGACCAGGCGGTGCTTGGCGACCTTGGCCGATGGCTCAATGAGGAAGACTTCTTTGATTCTGACTGATTTCTTTAGGGTCAGCACGGCGCGGACCTGATCGGTTCCATTGACCACAAACTGGTAGTTGGCCACGTGACCCATTGCCGGCTGTACGGCCAGCGCCGCCGTGGGGACCGAAAGCCCTTTAAAATCAATGAATAAGCGCCCCTGACCTAGCTCATCGCCGGAAAGCGCATAGACCGGGGCGCCCATTACATCGAAAACGACGCGAGTTTGCCCCTTGCCAGGACCAAATCGGACCTCTTCAAGGTCAGCGGCCGCCGCCTTCCAGGTTATGGCGAAGATCGCGATGAAGCCGAAAATGGCGATAGCAGCGGCGTTTTTCATGGCCCTAATTCACTTTTCCCACGGGCCGCCTTCGCGGCCGAATCAGCGTTTCGAGCCTTTGCTCGCAGCAGCATCGACAGATCCTGCAACTGGCCGTTTTCATGGCCTTTTGCGTTGAGCTCTCCCAGAACCCGCAATTTTCCTGACTCATCGTTAAAGTGCAATTAAGACTTCGTCCAGAATCACATGGGAAGTTGAGTCGCGCCGCGGGCCGCCTTTTCTTTTTCCACCGGCTCCGGCATGGTAAAAAATTGCTTGCGATTCCGGTCATTCTTGGCCACATCGCATCCGATGAACATCACGGCGATCAGGCGGGCGTCACACGCCCCCAGCATTGCCTGAAGAAATTCCGGACCAGACAGGTCCCGGTATTAGCGCCGGCGGCTCCGAACAAGCCGGCCCGCGTCGAAAAGGACGATGCGCGGAGCAAAATGGTCGCCGAAATTCCGGCGCCGACAGACAACAAAGCCGGCCTCGCCGGCAAATTAGTGAAACAACGCCGATGACGCATGAACCAAGACTAAATTGCGACAGCGCCCTTACAGGGCCTGCTTGCGCAGCTTCGTTCGCGCGTCGGCAAACCAACCAAGCCAGCGCCGACGTCGGATCCTATGCGAACCGCGCGCGCTGCGGAGCCCTATTCAATGTCCAAAAAAATGTTGATCGACGCCGCCCACCCGGAAGAGGTGCGCGTGGCTGTTCTATCCAAAAACAAAATCGAAGACTTCGACTTCGAATCCGCGGCCCGAAAGCCGCTTCGCGGTAACATCTTCCTGGCGCGGGTCACCCGCGTCGAACCATCCCTGCAGGCGGCGTTTGTCGATTATGGCGGCAACCGCCACGGCTTCCTCGCCTTCAGCGAGATTCACCCCGACTATTACCAAATTCCCGTCTCTGATCGGAAACTCCTGCAAGACGCCGAACAGGAAGTCGCCGAACTCGCCGCCGAACTCGAATTGTTCCAGCGCGGCGACGATGAGGACGGTGACGAAGCGGAAGCTTCGGACGAGGCCGACCAAATCGGTGACAATGAGGATGACGTCGCAGAAGACGCAATGGCGTCCAGCGACGAAGAGACCGAAGACGCGCAATCAGACGGCGACGAACAACCAACCGAACAGCGCTCCGACGAAGAAGAGGAAGAGGAAGAAGAAGACGGCGAAGCGGACGATGATGACGACGAAATTGAAGATGTCGCCGCCGCCGCCGAAGACGCCGCATCGGCGGCGCCCGAAGAAAATAACAGCGACGAAGACGATGCGGCCAGCACCGATGAAACGGAAAGCGATGCTGCAGAAGACGAGCCTGTCTTAGAAGCAAGCAACGAAGACGTAAGCGAACAAGACGAGCCAGTTGCTGAAGCCAGCAACGACAGCGAGCAAGACGATGCTGATGGCGATGAGAGCCATGAGGGCGTCGACGGCGACAGCGAAAGCGAAGTCGAAGAAACCGCGGAGAAGAGCGCACGCAAAGCACGCGAGGAACTCTTCGAACGCTACAAAAACGCCAAGAGAAAGCGCGCTCAGCTCCTGCGCAACTACAAAATCCAGGAAGTCATCAAGCGCCGCCAGATCCTTTTGATCCAGGTCGTCAAAGAAGAACGCGGCAACAAGGGCGCAGCGCTCACCACCTATCTCTCCCTCGCCGGCCGGTATTGCGTTTTGATGCCAAACACCGCGCGCGGCGGCGGCATATCCCGCAAGATCGCCAATGGATCGGACCGGCGACGATTACGGCGCGTTGTCGACAGCCTCGAAGTCCCGCGCGGCATGGGGCTGATCATCCGCACCGCCGGCGCCAAGCGCACCAAAACCGAAATCAAGCGCGATTATGATTATCTCTTGCGGCTTTGGGAAAACATCCGCTCACTGACATTAAAGTCAATCGCGCCGTGCCTCATTTACGAGGAAGCAAGCCTCATTAAGCGCGCTATTCGCGACCTCTACGACAAGGACATTTCCAAAGTCTATGTGGAGGGCGAGGACGGTTATCGTGAAGCGAAAGACTTCATGAAAATGCTGATGCCGAGCCACGCCAAAAACGTGCAGCCCTACAAGGATCGCGCGCCGATTTTTCTGAAGAACGGCGTCGAAACCCAGTTAGACGGCATGTATCAGCCGACGGTGAGACTAAAGTCAGGCGGTTATCTGGTCATTCACCAGACCGAGGCGCTGGTCGCAATCGACGTCAACTCCGGACGCGCCACGCGCGAGCGCAACATCGAACAGACGGCGCTGAAGACAAATATCGAGGCCGCCGAAGAAGCCGCACGCCAATTCCGGCTGCGCGACCTTGCCGGTCTCATTGTCATCGACTTCATCGACATGGAAGAGCAGCGCAACAACCGGAAGGTCGAGCGCGCGCTTAAAGACGCCATGAAGGCCGATCGCGCGCGCGTACAGGTTGGCCGGATTTCCGCGTTCGGGCTTCTCGAAATGTCGCGCCAGCGCCGACGCTCGGGCATTGTCGACGGCACGACCCAGACCTGCCCGACATGTTCCGGCGCCGGGGTCATTCGCTCTCACGAAATGGCGGCGCTGAGAATTCTGCGCGCGGTCGAAGGCGAAGCGATTTCCGGCAAGGTCGGGGTAATTTCCGTGCGCGCGTCGATCGACGTTTCCCTGCACGTTCTGAACCACCATCGCGACTGGCTGAACCGCATAGAAACCGTCAATGGCGTCAGCATCGAAATCGTCGCGGACTCCGATAAGCACGGCGACGATTACGGCCTTGAATCGAGCGGCGTTCCTCGCGAACGCGCGAGCGATGCGCCGGTTGTTCGCGCTGACCAGACCGATCCCATCGAGATGGACGAAGCGGACGACGAAGAAGCCGTCGAGCAACAAGCGGACACAGAGGAAAAACCGAAGCGTCGCCGCCGTCGGCGCCGGTCTCGACGAGACCGGGACGAGGCGGACGCCGTCGAAACCTCTGACGACAAGGACGAGGCTGAAGCGGTCAAAGAGGCCGGCGAGGAAGAATCCGAAGAAAAGCCGAAAAAGCGGCGCCGTCGCGGCCGCCGCGGCGGCAGACGCAACCGTCGAGAAGCGTCAGAGACGGAAACGACGCAAAGCGCCGAAGAAAAAGGCGACGAAGCATCCGCTGACGGCGCCGACGAAAGCGACGAGGCGGCTGCGAATAGCGCAGACGAACCCGTCGAGGCTAAAGAGTCTGGCCAACCGGAGCCCAGCGAAGCCGGCGCGGACGCAATGGAAAGTGCTGAAGCAGAAGCGGAACCAGCGCCTGCAAATGGCGGCGGCGGCCAAGCCGACGAGGACGACGAGGCGTCCGCCGCGATGGATGACGCTGATTCTGACGCAGAAGCAGAAGATGTCGCAGCGTCCAGTCCGCCGCCGGCGCAAAAACCGGCCAGGCGCGGTTGGTGGCGCAGGCCCGCTTCCTGATTGAGGCGCGGACCGACGGAACGGGCTTAATTGCACGTTTCATATAATCACGATTGCGGCGCCGAAGCCCGGCGCCGCCTCGAAATCGCCCCGGTTAGCGGGTAAAACAAACTTACTCAGCAGTTGGAGCATGGCGTTGCTTTATAACGGCTCAAAACTCTGGCGCAGGCTCGCAGCCGCCCTCACCGCATTGGTATTCACCTTCAGCGGCATCGCCGCACAGGCGCAGGGGATAAGCCTGTTGCGCGATGCGGAAATTGAGAAATTCCTCGACGACTACTCGCGACCGATTTTCGCCGCAGCAGGTTTGCCGCCGGATTCGATTGAAATCCTCATCGTCAATGACGGATCATTCAACGCTTTCGCCGGCGGCCGTTATATGGGCGTCAACACCGGGCTTTTGACCACCGCCGATACGCCGAACCAGGTCGAGGCCGTGATCGCGCACGAAGCCGGTCACCTGGCCGGCGGGCATACGGCGCGCACCGGCGACGCCATCGCAGCCGCCTCCCGTCCGATGCTGCTCGGCCTGCTCCTTGGCGCGGCGGCGATCGCAGCGGGCGCGCCCGATGCGGGCATCGGCATTCTGTCGCTGGGACAGACCGTCGGTCAGGCGAATTTTCTAAAATACAGCCGTGGTCAGGAGGCCTCCGCCGACCAGGCGTCGATCACCTATCTCGACCGTCTCGGTCGTTCGAGCCGCGGCGCAGTCGAGATCTGGCGTAAGTTGCGCAACACACAGATCATCCGCGGCAACACTCTCAATCCCTATTTCCTGACCCACCCTCTGGCGAATGCACGACTGACAGCACTGGAGACCCGTGTTGAAGCCTCGCCCTATAAAGACGTCAGAGACTCGCCGGAAGAAATCGAAAGGCTGAAGTACATTCAGGCGAAGATTTACGGCTTTCTGCATGAGCCCAACTCCACATTGCGGAAATTTCCGCTGACCGATCAATCGGGACCGGCCCATTACGCGCGCGCCGTCGCTTACTTTCGCGTTGCCAAAATCGATGTCGCCCTTTCAGAAATCCGGACGCTGACGGACCTCGATCCGAACAACCCATATTTTCACGAACTCGAAGGGCAGATGCTTTTCGAATTCGGTCGAACGGCAGAAGCGATTGCACCGCATCGCGAAGCGATCCGTCTTTTGCCCGACAACGCTCTGTTACGGATCAGCCTTGGCCGGGCCCTTCTCGCTTCCGGTGAAACGCCGATGATTGAAGAATCGACCGGAGAGTTTAAGCGCGCCTTGCTGCTCGAGCCCGACAACAGCTTTGGCTGGTTCGAACTCGCCCGCGCCTATGGCGCGCTTGAGCAGGAACCGATGGCGATGCTGGCGACAGCGGAATCGCGCTTTCACGCCGGGGCCGAAGCCGAGGCCAATCAGTTTGCGCGGCGCGCCATGGCGGGCCTTGCCCGCGGCACGCCCGAATGGCGCCAGGCGACCGACATCATCCTTGCAACCCAGCCGGAAGGCGCCGCTGCGCCTTTGCCCACCGGCGTTGAATCGCCCGTCCCCACGACGCCGCAACCGGAACCGGAAGTTGAGAAAACACCGGACGTTCCGGACCCGACATTTGCATCGCAAGGATAAATTCGTTCAACTCAAGTTAGATGCGCGCCTTAAGGCCCGCGATACAGGAGACGACTGTGGTCAGTAAAACCAAACTTGGCATTGGAGCCGCACTCGCTGGCGCATTCGCGCTAGGCGTTACGGTGGTTGCCTTCTCTGTCGCACAACCAACAACAGGCGGCGCATCTCAATCGGCTGCAAATGAAGACGGCGCCAGACGTGTCGCCGCGCCCTTAACCGTTACCGACCGCGCGCCGCTTGAAACGTCTTTTTCCGATTTGCAGGAAGATGAAATACGCGCCCTCGTGCACGAGTATCTGATGACTAATCCGGAAGTCATCATTGAAGCGGTGAACGAATACAGCCGCCGGCAATACGAAATTTCTCAACGGCGCGCGGAAGACGGCGCCAGAAAGCACCTAGCGGCGCTGCTCGATCCCGAACATGGATTTGTGGCCGGCAAAAATCCGGACAAAGCCAAAGTCGCCGTTATTGAGGTCTTTGATTATCACTGCAGTTACTGCAAACGCGCAGCGCCGCTGGTAAAAGCGCTGATGGAAAAGGAAAAGGACATAAAGGTCGTCTTCCGCGAATATCCGATCCTGCGCGAAGAATCCGATTACGCCGCGGAAATCGCGCTCGCCGCGCGCGAGCAAGGCAAGTTCATCGACATGCACTTCGCCATGATGGAAGCGCCGGGCACGCTGACCAAAGACCGTATTGCCTCAATTGCAAAAAAAGAGGGGGTCAATTTCGGAAAGCTCGAAAAGGCGCGGCAGGATCCTTCCGTCGCCGTGGCGATCAGCGAGACCTTGAAGATTGTCCGCGATATGGGCGTCGATGGTACGCCGGCGTTCATCGTCGCCTCGCTGGAAGGCGATTATGTGAGCGTCATCCAGGGCTTTGATCCTGAAAAGCTGATGCAGTCGATCGACGAGGCGCGCGCCGCCGGATAAGCCGTTGCGCGCCCTTATCCGCGAATAAGCTTGAGGCGCTTGGCCGCCGCAAAGCGGTAATGGGCGTCGCGGCCGTAATGGCGCGCTTCTTCCTGACAGGAATAGGCGAACTTAATGTCGTGCTCGTCATCCGACCCTTGGGCGGCCGACGCAATCACATGCCAGTCCGGCGCGCCCGATGGCGGCGGCACGAGCGGTTGGAGCGCCGGCGCGCCGATAGACGCGTAGGCGGCAAGCAGGCTCGACCACAGCGCTTTGCGCAGCTGCTGATCATCCATCACAACATGCTCAGCCAGGACCCGCGTTGCGTGCACGCCGGTCACGCAATGCAGCGCGGTAAAATCGAGAGACGCCATATAGATCCGCAAGGCGGTGGCTGCGATTTGTTCGAACGGAACATCTGCAGCCGCTGCGCGCGTTAACACCGGCCCCAGTTGGGGGCTCGCCACAATCTCGGCGATCCGGTCCGAAATCGTCGGCTGGTCGAGCTTCAGCTTGCGCTTGTGCTTTGCGAACGTCGCCGCGATATCGTCGAGCAGCGTCTGAGCGTCATTGTTGGCCGCGCCGATGGACCGAGCGAACTTCACCGGCGTCGCGTGGGCGTGCCAGTAAGCAAGGCCCGCCGCAATCTCCACGTCATTATTTGCGACCAAGCCGAACGCCACCCGGATCACGCCATGGAATGCGGCCGCAGCGATCGCCCCGGTCAGCTCGGGCAAATGCTCGGCCAGCGTTTGCGCGCGCCCATCGCTTTCAATCGAATTGAGAAAGTAATTGAGGGCCGCCGGATAAACAGTCGGATCGCCTAAACGCGCAGACAGGAGAAGCGCGTCAATCTTTGTTTTTCCGACCTTTTTTCGCTTCAGTTTCTTGCGATAGAGTTTGGCGAAGCCTTCCACGCGTTCCGGCGTCGCGCCAAGCTCGCGCAGGGCCGTCACCGCCATCGGCAGATGATCGGAAAAATCATGTTCCCCATATTCCGGCGCGTATCGCAGCGCGTGCGTGTTAAGGTCAAACGGGGGTGTGACGGCCATATTCAAGGCGAAATCTCTCTTCGTTTAGCGCTGGTAGTATACGCGCCGCGGCGCGGCTGTGGCGCCCGCGTCAGGTGACAGAAAATAGCGTTTCGCGAGCAGAAATGGAATAGGCAAAGGCAGCGTTGATTCGCCGCGTTCAGGCAAAAAATGTCGAAATTTCAGCCTTTTGTGCCATAAATCCGATCTCCTGCATCACCGAGACCGGGGAGAATATAGCCAATTTCGTTCAGTTGGCGGTCGAGGGCGGCGGCAATAATCGGGACGTCGGGGTGCGCCTCAGCGAATGCCGCGACCCCTTCAGGAGCGGCCACCAGGCACAGAAATTTGAGCCGCCGGGCGCCCGCTTCCTTGAGGGCCGTAGCGGCCGCGATGGCGCTGCCGCCGGTCGCCAGCATGGGATCGAGCAGGATCACCATGCGCTCATCGAGCCTGTCGGGCGTCTTGAAGTAATAGCTGCGCGGTTTCAGAGTTTCCTCATCCCGCTCCATGCCGATATGGCCAACCCGGGCCGACGGGACGAGATCCAGCAGTCCGTCGAGAAATCCATTTCCCGCCCGAAGCACCGAAACAAAGCAAAGCTTCTTTCCATCGAGATATGGAAAGCGTCCCCGCTCAAGGGGCGTATCGATCTCGACCTCCCCGAGTTCGAGATCGCGGGTCGCTTCGCAGCCAAGGACGAAGGCAATCTCCCGAAACACCTGGCGAAATTGCACGGTGGGCGTGTCGCGATTGCGCAGAATGGTCAGCTTGTGCTGGATCAGCGGATGCTCAACGAGGGTGAGATTGTCGCTCGTCATAAAGGTTCCTATTCTTGCGCGCGTTTTATCGGCGATAGGGCCGGTCCTGTCCATCGCGGCAAAGCGGAGGCGTCTCCATGCTGACGGAATTCGACCAGGAAATGATCGAGTTGGCCTTTTCGCAAGCCAAGCTCAGCGCCGATGCGGGCGGTCTGCCCATCGGGGCCGTACTGGCGCGCGGCAAAACCGTTCTCGGCGTCGGCCACAATCAGCGGGTCCAAAAGAGCGACCCCATCGCCCATGGGGAAATGGATGCGCTCAGGAAAGCAGGCCGGCAGAAAACCTACAAAGACACGACCCTCTACACGTCGCTCAGCCCGTGCATGATGTGTTCGGGAACGATCGTGCAATTCAAGATACCGCGCCTCGTCATCAACGACACCGAGACGTTTGGCGGAAACGAAGAATTCCTGCGCGAACGCGGCGTCACCGTAATCGACGCGGCTCATAGGCCGTCCATCACGCAGATGAAATCCTTTATCGCCGCCAATCGGGCGCTGTGGGACGAAGACATTATGGAGTGATGGCGTTTAGTCGTTCTTAGCCCATTGGGCTTCGGCCGTTTTGAGATCTTCCAGCGTATTGATGTTGGCAAACGCCGACGCCGACTTGAATGCGACTTCGCGGGCGCCAATCGATTTTGCAATTTTGTGAAGCGCTGGCGCTGACCCGTCGTGGCTTTTGAAATAAGCGTCGAGGTCGCTCACATTCCAGAAGGCGAATGTGGGATGCAAATCGTCGCCGCAACGGACAATTGCTGATCCCTTTTCTGTCTTCAGCCGCGCCGCCAAATCGTTGGGCAGAAATGGCGCATCCACCGGCGCCGTCAAAAACCCAACCGCATCGGGGGCATGAACCCGCATCCATTGCATTGTGGCGAATAGGCCCGCCGCCGGGCCGTCGGGTCCGTCTGCTCTGTCGGGAACCGAGACAAGGTCCGCGCCGTAATCATGGGCGCCCGAAACAAACAGGCGGTCAACCTGTGGCGCGAGCCGGTCATAAACATGATCGAACAGTCGCTTGCCCGCGAGAAGAACAGCGCCCTTATCAACGCCGCCCATGCGTTGCGCGCCGCCCCCTGCGAGGATGACGCCATGGGTTTCTGCTTTTTGAGTCACCGCAGCACGAGATAGCGGACGACGTCGCCTTGAGATGCGGCATCCACATGAGGAAGCCGCTGGATCAACGCGTTGGCTTCAGCGAATGGCCGCAAGAGCGAACTGTCCTGGTTATCCGCGGGCGAGAGTTTCTCGCCGTCGGCGCCGCGAACCAGCGTCGCGCGCAAATAGGATTCCCGCGGCCCGTTAGCCGGCAGCCCGCTCGCAAGCGGCGCCTCGGCATAAACGCCGCTCGGATCACCGCCGGCAAGCGCGGCGATTAGCGGCTGCAGGAACAACGTCGCCGTCACAATGGCGGAGGCCGGATTTCCCGGCAGACCGACAACGCGAGCGCGCCCGAGCTTGCCGTACCATGTTGGCTTTCCCGGCCGTACAGCGACTTTTTCAAATTGTGTTTCACCGCCGAGAGAACGGAACGCCGATTTAACGAAGTCGTAGTCGCCGACGGATGCGCCGCCAATGGGAACGATAATGTCGCCGTCCCTCCCCTCGCGAAACTTCGCCGCAATGGCGTCTTCCTTGTCTTCTGCGCAGCCGAGATAAACCGCCTCGCCGCCCCACTTGTTGACCAGTGCGGCAAGCGCATAGTGGTTCGAATTGATGATCTCGCCGGGCGCGAGGTCGCTTCCCGGTTCCACTAACTCATCGCCGTTAGAGATGATCGCAACTGTTGGACGGCGAAAAACGTCAATGCGCGCAATGTTCGCCGCGGCAAACAGAGCGCCGTGAATTTCATTGAGCCGTACGCCGGCGGCGGTCAGCCGATCGCCTTTCCTAAAATCAACGCCGGCAGGACGAATGTGCCGCGGCGGATCCTGCGGTTCGGAAATGACAAGGACATCGCCGTCGCGCGCTACATCTTCCTGAATGACAATATGATCGGCGCCGTCCGGGACGACGCCGCCGGTGAAAATGCGCACCGCCTCGCCGGCGCCGACTTTCCCGGCGAAGGGCGCGCCTGCCGGCGCTTCGCCAATTACCATGAGGCGTCCGCCTTTATTTGCATCGACCGCACGCACCGCATAACCGTCCATGGCCGAGGCGGCGAATGGCGGCTGCGTTATCTCCGCAACGATGTCTGAAGCGGCAGTGCGATTTGCGCAATCACCAATTGCGATGGTTTCCGGATCCAAGGCGTCGACGCCATCGAGAATAATCGCAAGGGCTTCTTCAACGCTGATCATTGGCAATCGTTGCTCATGGCGTGATGGTCGATATTTTTAACATCCTTTTCACCGCTCATCCCGGCGAAAGCCGGGATCCACAGCGGCAAACTCAGAGTTTTACGCCCTGGATCCCGGATAGCGCGAAAGCGAAACGAAATCCAAGATTTCGACGCTTTCGGCTTCCGGGAAGAGCGGCGTAATTTCCTGTTCACAATTCTAACATCAGCGCGCAACACGCCCTAGTCCGACCGCTGAAAGTCGCCAGATTTGCCGCCGGATTTTTCAAGCAATCTTACGCCTTCAATTGTCATCGATTTATCGACTGCCTTCGCCATGTCGTAAATTGTCAGGCAGGCGACGCTCACCGCCGTCAAGGCTTCCATCTCAACGCCGGTCTTGCCGGAAGTTTTCACCTCAACCGTCACAACGAAGGCGCTTGCCTCGTCGTCCGTATCCACGCGCAAGCTGACCTTGTCGATCGGCAGCGGGTGACACAAAGGAATAAGATCGCTCGTTCGTTTGGCGCCCATAATGCCGGCGAGCTCGGCAACAGAAGCGATGTCGCCTTTTTTGACGCCCCCTTCCCGCACCGAACGGTAAGCATCTTTTGAGAAAACAACCCGGCCTTCGGCGACCGCGCGGCGCGCGCTTTCTGTTTTTTCAGAGACGTCGACCATGCGAGGCCGGCCGTCCTTATCGAAATGGGTGAGCTCCGCCATCATTGTTCCATAAAACGCGGCATCAGTTCGACAAGATTGCAGGGCCCGTAGCGTGCGTCGAGCTGATGGGAAATCACCCTGTCCCAGCCGTCTTTAACGGCGCCGTTCGAGCCCGGAAGCGCAAAGATAACCGTACCGCGCGTAAGTCCCGCCGTCGCCCGGGAATTCATGGTCGAAAGACCAATGCTCTCATAGCTCACATTGTGAAAAATTACCGAAAATCCTTCGATGGTTTTTTCAAAGAGCGGCGCCAGCGCTTCCACGGTGACGTCGCGGCCGGTGAGGCCCGTGCCGCCGGTCGTAATAACGACGTCCACATTCGCGTCGTCGATCCAGGACGAAACGATATCGCGAATGGCGGGAATATCATCGCGAACAATTTTTCGCCCGCCCAAGCGGTGGCCCGCATCTTTAATGCGCGTCGCCAGGATATCCCCCGACGTGTCGGTTGATTCATCGCGGGTGTCCGAGACGGTCAGCACTGCAATGCTAAGCGGTTTGAATTCAGCGTTGTCTTTTCTCTTGGCCATTTAATTGTTTTCCCGCCAGCGCGCGGCGTCTTTGTAATCGGCAGCGCGAGGCTCAATCCAGGCGTCGCCGTCGCTGCGAATTTCCTTTTTCCAGAACATGGCTTCCGTTTTCAGATAGTCCATCAAAAAATCCGCCGCCTCGAACGCCTCGCGCCGGTGATCGGCCGCAACGCAGACAAGAACGATTGGCTCGCCGGGCGCAAGACGCCCCACCCGGTGAACAATATCGATGTCGGATACCGGCCAGCGGGACCGCGCTTCATTCTCGATTTCAGTGATCGATTTTTCGGTAACGCCCGGGAAGTGCTCAAGCTCCAGCGCCTTGACGTCCGTGTCGCCGGCGCTTGCCCGCACTGCGCCCAGAAACGTAACCACAGCCCCCGCCGCGCCAGCGCGCTTGTTAAACGCGGCGATTTCGGCCGCGGGGTCAAACGATGTTTCAAGAACTCTGATCACGGGACTAACCGCCGCTTACCGGCGGGATAAAAGCGATCTCATCATCATCGGATATGGGCGCGTCGCCCTGGACAACAAGCTCGTTGACAATGCAGCGCACCGATGGGGCGACAAGCGCCTCCCCCAGTTCCGGATCGGCTTTTGCGACGGCCGTTTTCAATTGCGAGAGCGAAGACGCTTCGCCAAGCGCAAAGTCGCGCATACGACCGCCGGCAATGTCGCCGAGTTTCCCGAAGAACAGGAGACGCGCCATCTTAACCGCCCGTCACCGACATGTGGCGCGCGACCGCCGGCGCTTCGCCCGGCGTCTTGATTTCGAAACTATGGCGTTCCGGCTTTTTCAGCATCGCGCGATCAAGGGCCGACGAAAGCGCCGCTGTCGGCTCGTCCCCGCGCAGCGCGGCGCGCAGATCGACATAATCGTCATGACCGAGACACATATAGATGCGGCCCGTGCAGGTGACGCGCACGCGATTGCATCCCTCGCAGAAGTTCTGTGTCAGCGGTGTAATAAAACCAAGGACGCCGCCGGTTTCTTCGACGCGGACATAACGCGACGGTCCGCCGGTGCGCATATCAAGGGGCGCCAATGTCCACCGCTTTTCAAGATCATCGCGCATCGCCGTTAGCGGCAGATATTGATCGGTGCGATCCTCTTCGATTTCCCCGAGCGGCATCACCTCGATCAAGGTCACATCCATGGCGCGGCCGTGAGCCCATTCGATCAATGATGGCAGTTCCTCATCGTTGACGCCTTTGAGGGCGACCGCGTTGATTTTGATTTTGATCCCCGCCTGTTGCGCCGCATCGAGCCCGCGCAAAACTTTCGACAGCGCGTTGCGTCGCGTCAGGCGCTCAAATTTTGCATCATCAAGGGTATCGAGAGAAACATTGATGCGATTGACGCCAAGAGAGGCGAGAACGTCGGCGTGATGAACAAGTTGCGTGCCGTTGGTGGTCAGCGTCAATTCGTCGAGCTCGCCTCGCTCAAGCCGGCGCGACAGACGCGCCATCAATGTCATCACGTCCCGTCGCACCAAGGGCTCGCCGCCGGTGAGACGAACCTTCCTGACCCCGCGGTCGATGAAGGCGCCGGCAATCTGCTCGAGCTCTTCAAGGCTCAACACATCGCGCTTGGGCAGAAACTTCATATGCTCCGCCATGCAGTAAGTGCATCGCAAATCGCACCGGTCTGTCACTGACAAGCGGAGATAGGTGATCGGCCGGCCGAAGCCGTCCTGGAGCGGCGAATTGTTCATAACCCGCGCAGTCTATCACGGGGCTCAGCCCATTACGACCGCTTGGCGCGAGCCTCCATCGCGGCCAATTGTTCCGGCGTCGCCGGCGTCTGGTGCTTTTCTTTCCAGTCCGCGTAAGGCATGCCGTAGATGCGCTCCCGGGCCTCGTCGTCCGAAACCTCAAGGCCGGCGTCATCGGCGGCCGCTTTCCACCATTTTGACAGGCAATTTCGGCAGAAGCCGGCGAGAATCATCAGGTCGATATTCTGCGCATCCTTGTTGGCGTCGAGATGGCTGACCAGCCGCCTGAATGCCGCCGCATCGAGTTTTTCCTGCTCGCGATCAGAGAGATTGGGCATCATGCGCCTCACAAAGCTGCTTCTTCAGACTTGTAGCAATGGGCGCAGCGGACGCAACAAGTGCTGACTAGCCGTCTTTAACTATCCACTTCCCGTTCTTACCGGCGAAAGCCGGTATCCAGAAATGTATGCCTCCCAGAAGCTGTTGAAGGGATGACGATTGGCGCAGCGGACGCGTGATCCGCCAAAAAGTCATCAAAGCAGCCAGCGTCTCTGGACCCCGGCTTTCGCCGGGGAGAACGGACGGAGACGACGGAACGCTACTAACTCGCCTTCGCCTCCAGCCGGTGTTGGTGGAGAAGCGGCTCTGTATATCCGCTCGGCTGCGCGACGCCGTCAAATACAAGCGCGCGCGCGGCGCGGAAAGCAACCCCGTCAAACGCCGGGGCCATGGGCTGGTAGAGAGGATCGCCCGCGTTCTGTCCATCGACTTTCGCCGCCATGCGCGCAAACGCGTCGTTAATCTGGTCTTCGGAGCAGACGCCGTGAAGCAGCCAGTTGGCCATGTGCTGCGATGAGATGCGAAGGGTAGCGCGATCTTCCATCAAACCAATGTCGTTAATGTCAGGAACTTTCGAACAGCCGACGCCCTGATCGATCCAGCGCACCACATAGCCGAGAATGCCTTGCGCGTTGTTTTCGAGTTCATCGCGGATTTCCTGTTCCGACCAGTTCGTCCCTTTTGCGAGCGGCACGGTCAGCAATTTGTCGAGACCTGGGACCGGCTCCTTCGCAACGTCTTCCTGGCGGGCAAACACATCAACCTGATGATAGTGCAGCGCATGCAGGACCGCCGCTGTCGGGCTCGGCACCCAGGCGGTGTTGGCGCCGGTTTTCGGGTGGCCGATTTTTTGCTCCAGCATATCCGCCATGCGGTCGGGCGCCGCCCACATGCCTTTGCCGATCTGCGCCTTGCCGGAAAATCCGCATTTCAATCCGATGGCCACATTGCGCGCCTCGTAAGATGTGATCCAGTCGGTCGACTTCATCTCAGTCTTGCGGATCATCGGACCGGCCCGCATGGATGTGTGAATTTCATCGCCGGTGCGATCGAGGAAACCCGTATTGATAAAGACAATCCGTTCTTTCACCGCCTCAATGCAGGCCGCAAGATTGGCGGATGTGCGGCGCTCCTCGTCCATCACGCCAACTTTGATTGTATGGCGCTCAAGGCCCAAGAGATCCTCGACGGCGTCAAACAGTTTGTTCGTGAACGCACATTCCTCGGCCCCGTGCATTTTCGGTTTGACGATGTAGACCGATCCGGTTTCTGAGTTGACGAAGGCGCCTTTGCGCTGAAGGTCATGGAGCGCGCAGAGACTTGTAAAGACCGCGTCAAGCAAGCCTTCCGGCGCCTCGGCGCCGTCTGACATCAACACAGCCGGATTGGTCATGAGGTGACCAACATTGCGCACGAGCAAAAGCGATCGCCCTTTCAGAGTCACCGCCTCGCCGCCTGGAGCCGTAAACGTCTTGTCAGCGTTGAGGCCGCGCCCGACAGTTTCCCCGCCTTTTTCAAACGTCGCCTTAAGATCGCCTTTCATCAAGCCGAGCCAGTTGCGATAGGCGACTGTCTTGTCTTCCGCATCGACCGCTGCGACGGAGTCTTCAAGGTCGATGATGGTTGAGAGCGCCGCTTCAAGTTCGATATCAGCAACGCCGGCGGCGTCATCGCGACCCACCGGATGAGCGCGGTCAATCTTGATGACCACATGCAAGCCGTTTTGTTTCAGGAGAATTTCTGTCGGCGCATCGACCGGACCGTTGAAACCCGCAAATGCGCCTGGATCTTTGAGCGCCGGCGACAGCGCACCGTCCTTTACTGCGTATGCGGAAACGTCTGCGTGAGACCCTTCAACCAGCGGCGCCGTTTCGTCGAGAAACTGTTTCGCCCTGGCGATGACCTGCGCGCCGCGGGCGGGGTCATATCCTGGTTTTTCATCGCCCGTTCGAGCGATCGCATCGGTTCCGTAAAGCGCGTCATAGAGGCTTCCCCACCGGGCATTCGCAGCATTGAGCGCATAGCGCGCGTTGAGCACCGGCACGACAAGTTGCGGTCCGGCGACGCGCGCCATTTCATCATCGACATTTTCGGAGCCGATTTTAAACGGCGCCGGCTCTTCAACCAGATAGCCAATGTCCTGCAAAAAAGCCTGATATTCGCCGGACGCGAACTCTTTCCCTTTGCGCGCATCGCACCAGTCGTCGATTTGCGTTTGTAAATGCTCGCGCTTGGCGAGCAGCTCTTTGTTTTCAGGCGCCAGGCTTTCAATGATATGCGCGGCGCCGGTCCAGAACGCGTCTTTCTCGATCTCAAGCCCGGATAGCGCCTCTTGTTCAATGAAATTCGCCAATTCTTCTGCAACGCGAAGGGACGCGCGTTCAACATATTTGGTCATAGGTCATTCACATCCGGAGTTTGAAAGGAAAGCGGCCGCCCAAAAAGGACGGCCGCTTATACAAATATTACCGACGGAGACCAGCCTTCTTAGAACTGGTTCATTGTATTGTCTTTCCCGCCGGCTTTGAGCGCCGCCTCCCCGGCGAAATACTCTTTATGGTCGTCGCCGATATCCGACCCCGCCATGTTCTGGTGTTTGACGCACGCAACACCCTGGCGGATCTCCTCCCGCTGCACAGTCTTCACGTAACCAAGCATGGCCTCGTCGCCAAAATAGCGCTTGGCGAGATTGTCTGTCGAAAGCGCCGCCGTGTGATAGGTCGGCAGCGTAATCAAATGATGGAATATCCCGGCGCGTTTCGATGCGTCGCGCTGGAATGAGCGGATCTTGTTGTCAGCTTCGGCGGCAAGCGGCGTTTCATCATAGTCGACGCTCATCAGCTTCGTACGTTCATATGCGGAAACGTCTTTGCCTTCCTTTTCCCAGGCGTCAAAAACCTGTTGGCGGAAATTCAGCGTCCAGTTGAATGACGGTGAGTTGTTGTAGACAAGCTTCGCGTTGGGAATAACCTCGCGCACGCGGTCGACCATGCCGGCGATCTGTTCAACGTGAGGCTTTTCCGTTTCGATCCAGATAAGATCAGCGCCGTTTTTAAGTGACGTGATGCAGTCGAGAACGCAGCGGTCCTCGCCCGTGCCCGACCGGAACTGGTAAAGGTTCGACGGCAGGCGCTTGGGGCGCAGCAATTTGCCGTCACGGTTGAGCAAAACGTCGCCATTGGCCGTGTCCTCGATCGACACCTCGTCGCAATCGAGGAAGGAGTTATACTGATCGCCGATGTCGCCGGGCTCGCGGCTGTAAGCGATTTGTTTCGTGAGGCCCGCGCCGAGAGAATCTGTGCGGGAGACAATGACCCCATCTTCGACGCCCAGTTCGAGAAATGCGTATCGGCAGGCGCGGATCTTGGCGAGGAAATCTTCATGCGGCACGGTGACTTTGCCGTCCTGGTGTCCGCATTGCTTTTCATCCGAGACCTGATTCTCAATCTGCAGGGCGCAAGCGCCTGCTTCGATCATTTTCTTGGCGAGCAAGTAGGTCGCTTCCGCGTTGCCGAAACCGGCGTCAATGTCGGCGATGATCGGCACCACGTGGGTTTCGTAATTTTCAATGGCGCTTAACAGCTCGCTTTCCTTGGCCGCGTCGCCGGCGGTGCGCGCTGCATCAAGGTCGTGGAAGAGAAGGCCGAGTTCGCGCGCGTCTGCTTGCTTCAGGAAGGTGTAGAGCTCTTCGATCAGCGCCGGCACGGATGTTTTCTCATGCATCGACTGATCCGGGAGCGGACCGAATTCGGAACGCAGCGCTGCGACCATCCAGCCTGAAAGATAAAGATACCGTCCCTTGGTCGCGCCAAAGTGCTTTTTGATGGAAATCATTTTCTGTTGCGCGACAAAACCGTGCCAGCACCCAAGCGACTGGGTGTATTTGGCCGGATCAGCGTCATACGCCGCCATGTCGTTGCGCATGATCTTGGCGCAATACTTCGCGATATCGAGCCCGGTGTTGAAACGGTTTTGCGCCCGCATGCGCGCAACGGCCTCCTCGCTGACGCCGTCCCAGGCGCCGAGATTTTCCTTGATGAGACCTCGGATGGAATCGATGTCCTGCTTGTACGCCATCATTTTTCGCCTTTTCCCTTGGCGGGCCGCCCAGATCCGGGCGCCCAGAATTGCTCTCAACGGCCTCCTCAATATCTGCATCCGAGCCATATTGCATGTGCGAAAGAGTGGATTTGTAAGACTTTACAAAACTCTCCTGTAATGTTGTAATGATGCTCGATGACAAAGGAACGGAGCGTATTTCTGGGGCCGCGCTTGCGGCGCCTGCGCCGGGAACTGGGCGTTACGCAGGCCGCCATGGCCGGCGATCTCGACATTTCGCCGTCCTACATCGCGTTGATGGAACGCAATCAACGCCCGGTTACGGCGGACATGTTGTTGCGGTTGGCGAAAACCTATCGTTTCGACATCGCGGATTTAGCCGAAGCCCGGGACGATGATTTCGCCGCCCGCATGAAAGCGGCGCTCGGCGATCCGCTGTTTGCCGATCTCGAAATCACGCCTCTCGAAATCGAGGATTTCGGCAATTCCTTTCCCGGCGCCGCCGACGCCATGCTGCGCCTTTATGCGGCTTATCAGGAAAGCCAGCTGGCCCTCGCCGATCACGGCGAGGCCGGCCCAACGACGACGCCCGACCCCGTGGCCGAAGCGCGGCGTTTCCTGTCGGCCCGGCGCAACTCTTTCCCGCCGCTCGACGGCGCTGCGGAAGATCTCGCGCGCAAGGTCGACTTGGCAGGCGGTCCGGAGGCGTATCTTAAAACGCGCGGCCTCGGCGTCCGCCGCCTGCCTTCGGACGTCATGACCGATTCCCTGCGCCGGCTTGATCAGCACAGAAATGAAATCGTCATCGACGAACGGCTCGATAAAGCGAGCGCGGCATTCCAGTTGTCCTTGCAAATTGCTTATCTCGACATGGGCGAGGAAATCGATGGCGAGCTCAAATCAGCGACTTTTCAAACTGAAAACGGACGCCGCCTGACCCGGCGGGCGCTTGCGAACTACGCCGCGGGCGCCTTGCTGATGCCCTATCGGGCCTTCGTAAGAGCTGCAGAAAAGCGGCGCTACGACGTCGAAGCATTGTCGCGGCAATTCGGCGTCAGCTTCGAACAAGTGGCGCACCGGCTGACGACATTGCAGCGGCCGGGCGAAGAAGGCGTCGCGTTTTTCTTCATCCGCGTCGACGCGGCGGGCAATGTTTCAAAACGCCTCGATAGCGCAGAGTTTCCATTCGCCCGGCACGGCGGATCGTGCCCGTTATGGTCATTGCATCATGCATTCCGGCGGCCGCGGCGGATCATTCCCGAATGGGTCGAACTGCCTGACGGCGCGCGTTTTTTTACAATTGCCCGCACCGTCACCGCCGGCGGCGGCGCCCATGGGGCCGCGCGCATTGAGCGGGCGATTGCGCTTGGATGCTCGGAAGAAAACGCCCCTCGCCTTGTTTACGCAGACGATGAGTCTTTGTCGCCGGAGCGCGCGACGCCCATCGGGGTTAACTGCAAACTGTGTCACCGCGCCGACTGCATCGCCCGATCAGAACCGCCCATCGGCCGGCAAATACTCGCCGATGAATATCGCCGCGCCTCAGCCCCCTTCGGCCTGGCGGATACTTAAAACGCGGCGACAGCGTGCAGCGCCGCGCGAATCTGGGGAAATCTTTTGCGATCGGAAAATGGCGCGAGTGACGGGACTCGAACCCGCGACCTCCGGCGTGACAGGAAAACGTCCTGGGATTTTGACGGAGTTTTCCACAGTTTTCCGAAGCTTGCTCTAGTTTCTTTTTGAAAGCAAAAACATAGACTTATTCCTACATTCGGAGTCATACTCAATTTGACCGAGATGTCCCGGACTTCGTTTCTATTGGTACCCTCCTGGTACCCCGGAGTCCTCCGGCCAAGAAGGAATAAGGTCCAATGACCGACAAGAACACCGCCAGATTGACGAAGCGCGTCATTGATGGACTCGAACCTATTGAAGGGAAGGACTACTCGGTTTGGGACAGTGAGCTCATTGGGTTTGGCGTGCGTGTGAAACCAAGCGGCTCGAAGTCATTCCAACTGAAATATCGCAACAGTCGTGGAGACCAGCGCAAAAAAACGATTGGAAGATACGGATCGGTAACCGTCGAACACGCGAAAAAGCTTGCAAGGATAGAGATGGGGAAAATCGCGGCGGGGGATGATCCCGTCGAATCCGCCAAGAAAGAGCGCAACGAACTGACCGTAGCAGAACTATGCGATCGGTATTTTGCCGAGGCCGAAGCAGGCCGAATCCTCCATCGAAACCGCCCAAAGAAACCATCTACTCTGGCAGTGGATAAAGGGCGCATCGAAGCCCATATCAAGCCCCTTCTCGGCAAGCGGCGTGTAACTGAACTTAAGCGGCAAGACGTTGAACGATTCATGTTCGACGTACGGGACGGAAAAACTGCAGCCGACGTCAAATTAGGGCCGCGCCGCAGGTCAATTGTCAAAGGCGGCGATCACGTTGCTGCCAAATCGGTCAATTTATTGTCATCCATATTTAAGTTCGCAATTCGATATGGACATGTCGAGGAAAATCCCTGTTTGAATATCGACAAGCCCGCCGACGGCAAGAGAACGAGGTTTTTTAATGCGAAAGAATATGGGGAGATCGGTGTAGCATTAGCAAAGGCGAAAGAGCTAGGCGTCAGCCCTGTTCTACGCGACGCGACAATTGCGATGATGCTCACAGGTTGCCGAAGGGGCGAGATACTGAACTTGACCTGGTCCGAAGTAGACGACGCCGGGCGTTCTCTACATCTGCTTGACACAAAGACCGGCCCGCAATCGCGCCCATGCGGCCGAAGAGCTTTGGAGCACCTGCATTCTCTGGATTACTCATCGGCAAACAGCTGGGTCTTCCCCTCTCCCGTCAACGATGGGCCACTCACTGAAGTCAGAAAATTTCTTGCATGGGTTATGAAAGAGTCGGGTGTGAATGGCGTCACGCCTCACGTATTCCGGCATAGTTATGCGACCGTTGCCTTCGAACTTGGTTATAGCGAGCTGATTATCGCTGGCCTCCTCGGACACCGGCTATCCAGCGTGACTAGCCGCTACGCCCATCAGGTGGACCATGTATTAGCCGATGCGGCCGATCGCGTAAGTGAGGAAATATCGCAACGATTGGGACTTACGCCAGATAGTCATCCTCAGGCCCACACCAATTCCTCGTCTATCGCGCAAGTAGCTCGCTCGTCGACCGCATCAATCGTTCATTGAGGTAGGCGTCAAGATCGGATTTCCTATACTGAATCAGTCGACCAACTTTGAGATACGGGGGGCCGTCACCGTAGACGCGCCACTTATTTAGCGTTGCGATTTTTAGACCTAGATATTCTGCCGCTTCAGAATTCGTTAGCCGCTCCGCGTTCTCATTTTGCATCTTTTGAGCGTGTGAATGTAGGGACATATCGCACTTCCTCAGAATTGCTTTTTAACGTCGTTCACGATTCCAAACCAACGCGCTTGCATCACCGCCTTTTTCAAACAGAGCCGCTCGCAGCGGCGCCGCGAAACTCGGATCATCCAGCTCTACCCGCAGGAAATCTTGACTCTCCTCGCCTTTTGTTTTGGCCTTCCGGGCGGCGCCTAGCTCGCGTTCACCGGCGACGATCTTGAAGTCCGGCGCCTTGTCATTGCCGTTCTTGTCGTTGGCGACGAAAGACGCTTTGACATTGATGGTCATGGTCCGGATGGACCCGGCATAGCCGTCTTCCGTCTTCTTGAATGTGCCGATAACAGTCATGACTTACTCCTTTTTACCATTAGACTGACGAAGAGATTTCCGGGCGCGCTTGAACGCGGCGTCCGAACTCAGGAACCGTTCGATCATCAGGGCGGCTAGATCGCCGACCGGCGCCTCCTGCCCGAATTCACGGGCGTGAAGAGCGGCATAGTCCTGCAATGCCTCATGGACGTCCGGCGGCAGGGACGCCGTCACCTTAACGGGCGTGCGGTCCGGGATGGCGCCAATCTTCAAACTCATCGCGCGGCCCTCCTCTCATCATAGGGCCTCAAGACCAGATCCTTGTGGACGATGACGCGCAGGGGCCAGCCGGGCCTGATCTTGATCGTGGGCTGTATGTCGAGATTGCGCTGGACGATTTTCTGGCCGGCCTGGTTTGCAGAATTCTGGGCAGACTCACGCAAGGCTTCGACAATATCGCTTTCTGAATTGTCGAAGGAGAGTTCCGTGCCGACGCCAAGCAACGTTGAGAGGACAATGCCTATCAGCAAGCGGAAGGTGTGGAAATCGACCTGATCCCGAAGCCCTGCGTAACCGGCGACATCGCTTGCGGGCATATTGTCGATCTGGATCGAAGCGCCGTCGGGGTAGATGATGCGCGTCCAAACGAGGAGCGCCCGCGATTGGCCGAAGGCGATAACGCTGTCATAGCGGCCGATCAACCGCGCGCCTTGAGGGATCAGGAGATATTGGCCGGTGACGGTGTCATAGACGTTTTGCGTCACCTGGGCGATGACCGTTCCAGGCAAATCCGAGTTTACGCCGGTGATGAGGCTCGCCGGGATTACGGTGCCCGCCATCACTTCAAAAGGCGTAATGGGATCTTCAATGGCGTAAGGATTGTCGGTGGAGGATTCGCCGCCCTTTTCCAGAAAGTCGAGTTTCCTGATCTGACGGCCCGGGTCTTGCTCGCGTTCCGCGCCAAATGGTTTCGAAGGGGTTGGGGCCCCTTCGAAAGGCTGCGGACCAAGTCCAAAATCAAAAGGCGATCCAGCTAACGCTTCAACCGGCTGCCCTGTCGAGGGCGATGGATTGCCCCGCGACGCCAGCTGAAAGAAGACGCCCGCCTCTCTGGCTTCCGCTGCAATCTGCGCTTCGCGCAAGGCGGCCTCGCGGGCGGCGTCGGCTTCAGGCGAATTCCTGAAGGGCGTCGCCGAGAGCGCCGCGTAGTTGGGCCGTGCGAGATAGCCGTCCTCGCCGGATGCAGCGACCGCCTGTTCGGCTTGCAAAAGCGCTGCGCCCAAATCACCGGGCAAAGGCGCTCCGAGTTGCGGTTTCACATCGGCATAGGATTTGGGGAGTGCGTCGAGGCCTTCCGCGGTCGGCTTCGTATCCACATTATAAAGTTCCTTGGCGCCCGCCTCCCCGACTGCACGTGGCGGCTTCAACGCAATGCTCATGGCGCCGAAGATCAGGATCGCCGCGCCGCCAGCGGCGACCATGAGCGCATTCCGGTTGAGCCGTGTGACAGGCCGCGGCTTCGCCCGCAATTCAAGCGCTTCCGGTTCTTCTTTTGGAAGCGCGCTCATGTCTTCGGCCGCCGTTTCAGATCGGTGCGGATGATGCGGACAATGTCCTGCTGCTTCCCGCCAAGGCGCAATTCGGCGGCGGCGAACAGGCGATCCACCACATAGTAATTCCCGCGCATACGATAATTGACAAGCTCGGGCTCGCCTTTGCGCGAGAGCACAAACAAGGGCGGCGCTTCGCCTTGCGCGATGTTTTCGGGAAACTGGATGAAGACTTGGCGGCCATTGTCGAAAGCGCGCACCGGCCGCCAATGGGGGCGGTCGCCTTCGATTTCGTAACGGAACTTCAGATCATCGGGATCAACCGACGCCGCGATCACGGTTTCGGCTGCGTCATTGACGCGCACGGCTTCATTGCGGCGTTTGACGAGCTGGTCCTGCGGATAGGTCCAGGAGATGGCCGCCATGTAGGTCTCGCGGAAGGAGCGCATTTCGAGGTGATAGGCGCGCTTGTCGGTGGCGATAACGAGATTGGTGGAAAGCCCCGGAGCGATGGGTTTGACGAGAATATGCACCTGCTCGCCTTTTGACCCGCCGCTGGTCGTATCCCCGACGACCCAGCGCACCGTGTCGCCGGCGGAAACCGAATTCAGGCGCTCGCCGGGTTCGAGCGCAATGTCCGTCACCTGCTCCGGCGCCGCATAAAGCCGGTAGAGCGCGCCTTGCATGAAGGGATAGATTTGGACGGCGTTGACGAAGCGGTCGAGGTCAGGCTCGATTTTGGCGCGTTCATTTGCTGTGTCGATACGCTCGAAGGGTTTGAGCGATGGCGCCAGCGCTTCGCTCTCTTCGATGGGCTTTAACTGACCCGGCAAGGGGTAAGGCGTCGAAGTCTCGATGATCTCGCGCACGGGCGCGCCGTCATCGAAGCGCACGACTTTCGCCGGGCGCATGGGCGCCGCTTCATCAAGCGAAATATCCGGATAGGCGGTCTCGCAGCCTATCAGTGCAAGCGGAACGGTAAAGAGCAGATAGGATTTCATGACGGGTTTCCTCAGGAAAGGTCTTTCGACCAGTTGATGCCGTGGACATAAAGACCAAGGGGGTTTTTATGGAGCGCCTCGGCGGTGCGCGGCGGCGAGAGGACCACGGTCAGATGCGCGGTGAAGCGTTCGAGTTTTTCGAACTGGCCGCCATTATAGGTTTTCTCGGTCCAGCGAAGTTCGAAACTGTCGTCCGACGCGCGGACAACGCTCGTTACATCCACATTAACGCTGCGCCGGCC
Source organism: Hyphococcus sp. (assembly GCA_965267325.1). Taxonomy (GTDB): domain Bacteria; phylum Pseudomonadota; class Alphaproteobacteria; order Caulobacterales; family Parvularculaceae; genus Hyphococcus. The sequence goes on from OZ253943.1 coordinate 1,364,866, forward strand.
CACATCGGCGAAAGGATCGTTGTCGCGGGCGTAATCGTTCAAGGCCATGGCGCCGCGATCGGTGGCGTAGTCATAGGCCTTGAGCCAGTTCTCTCGAACGATCACAGGATCGATGGAGACCGAGCGCACATCGCGAATGAAATTCGCAAGACTATGGGCGATGACGGCGTCGGAGGGTTTGTAGCTTTCGCTTGCAGGACCGATATTTCGGACGGCGCCTTCACCGTCGATTTCGACAATATAGGGCGTCACGATCGACCGCGAGGATTGCCAGATGAGCCCGCCGCAGGAGACGCAAGCGATCAGCATTGATCCGAAAGCGGCGTAGCGCCAGTTCGCAGCCTGAACTCGGGCCGAGCCCATACGCTCGTCCCACATCTGTTGGGCGCGCATATAGAGCGTCTCTGGGGGTGGCGTTTCGCCATAATGAGTTGAGCTTCTTCGAAACATCATTCGTCATCCTGTCTAAGCCGGGGCGCATCGGCGCTGCCGCCGCGATCCCCTGAAGAAATCACATGGGTTGTCGTAAGCCCTGCATCGCGAAGGCCCTGCTCGCGGCGAAGCTTTTGCGCCCAGTCTGGAGCGTAATTGGCAGGCGCAGCGTTCGCCGGCGCCATCGCCTTGACCGCAGAGGAACCGGCAATCTTGCCGCCCGTCGCCGTGAACGCGGCGCGCGAACCTGCCTCGAACGCCTCGCCCGGATTGCCGAAAGCGCGCGACGCAGAAGACTTCGCCGATTGCCAGGCGGAAGTAGTCGCGCCTTGCGCAACGCCGCCTGCGCCGGCCGCGGCGCCGCGCCATCCCTGTTGTCCCGATGCGGCCTTGCCTAAGGTCCAGGCCGCATTGGCGCCGCCTGCCATGGAGGCGCCTGCGCGTATGGCAGACCGTCCGGTTGTCGCCGCAGCTCGCGCGCCTGCCCGGGCCAATGCGCCTGCGCCCATAACAGCTGCGCCTGCACCGGCGGCAGTCGCAACCGCCGCGCCTGCGCCCAATTGCGGCGCACCAGAGACAAGACCCGTTGCAATGCCGGGACCGAATATGCCAAGCGCCAACAACGACAAGGAGCCGAGAATGGTTGAGGCGGCCTGCTCCAATGTCACCGAACCCGGCGTGAAGGTCGCGGTCACCGTGCCGAAAATGGTGGCGCCGATGCCGATAATGATCGCAAGGACCATCAACTTGATGCCCGACGCCACCACATTGCCGAGAACCCGCTCCGCAAGAAACGAGGTCTTGTTCCAGAGCGCGAAGGGAACCAGCACAAAGCCTGCAAGCGTCGTCAGCTTGAATTCGATGATGGTGACGAAAAGCTGGATCGCCAGAATAAAGAAAGCAAAAAGGACGATGATCCAGGCAAGAAGGATGATCGCGATGGTGACGAAATTCGAAAAGAAGCTCGGAAAGCCGAGCAGCGAGTTTGCTTCTTCGAGCAACGGATAAGCCGCGTCATAGCCGGTTGCGGCGACGAAGCCCGGTTTCATCAAGTCGGCAGCCGTAAGCGTCGTTCCCGTGGCGACAAGGCCGAGGCCTGCAAAACTTGAAAAGATGATATTCGCCAGCAATGCGAAATTATTGATGATGAAGGCGAAGGCGCCGACATAGAGCACCTTCTTGACGAACTGGCCGAGGACGTTTTGTTCGCCGTTCATCGCCCAGAAGAGCCCGGCAAGGACGACATCAATGCCAATGAGGATCGCCGTCAGGAACCCGACATCGCCCGCCAGCAGCCCGAAACCGCTGTCGATGTAAGTCGAGAATGTCGACGTGAAATCATCAATGACGTTGATGTCGTCCATAAGATTATCTCGCTCGCGCCAATTCCGCCTGCGGCCTCATGGCTCCCCAATTTTTAGTTGCCTTGGGGCGGTCTGTTCGGCCGGCGCCCAAAGTAGAGAATTGGCGCGCTTGCTTCGCTTCGCTCAGTTTCATCATCAACTCGCCGTGTAGGCGGCGCCGTCGCCAAGGAAACGCTGGCGATGAATGCGGGCGCGTTCTTCCGACTGTAACTGTCGCGCGCGTTCAAGCGCCTCGGCGCGATATTGAACGGCGAGCAATTCCGCCGTCTGCATTGACTGCTTGGTCTGAAGGGCCATGAGCTGGTTGCCGGCCTGGCTCACCTGAAGATCGCCCACGGCCATCTCGCTCGCCGTAACGATTTCATCAAGCGTCGTCATGTCGAGCTGGACGGTCTCGGCGATCTTGGCCTGGAGACGCATGGCGTCATGGAGCGAACGCGAGGCTTCTTCCCAATGGGTGCGCGCCTGCGCTCCCATCGCCGCATTTGAAAAACTCGCATAATCTTCGGGAAAGAGCGACGCGAAGGCCGCATCCACCGTCGCCACATCATAGGCGATTGAGTTTGCGGTCTGGATCAGCGTATCGATCTCGGAAAGACGGGCCTGCAGCGCCGCACGCGCCGTGTAAGGCAATTGCGTCAGGTTCTTCGCCTGATTGGCGATCATCTGCGCTTCATTGGTGAGCTGCTTCACCTGATTGTTGATCATTTGCAGCGTGCGCGCGGCCGTAAGGAGGTTCTGCGCATAGTTCGACGGGTCGTAGACAATCCCGCCGAAACCGATAAAGGCGTTTGCCGGCTGGACCGGCGCAAACGTCAGCCCTAGTGAGGCGATCCCCGCCATCAGGGCGGATTTCATTCTGCGGCGCATAAGACGCTCCTTTCCTTGCTATGATTGTCAGTGATGAGATCGGCGGCCCAGGCGAGCCCTTTGGCGCGCAGGAACGCGGCGGCGAAGTCGCTCGGACACTCGCTTTCGATGGAAGTGATGAGTTTCTGATTATCCGGGCCCGAGGCGCCGCAAAGCGCGAGCGCCACAGGACCAAGGCCTAGTTCGAAAAGCCGGTTGCCGATGGCGGACTGGTAATAATAGTGCCGCTTTGGCGTTGCGGTCGCGATGATCTCGATCTGGCGCTCATTGAGCCCGAATGATTCATAGGCGCCTCGAAGCCCCGCCTCCCGGGCGCGCGCATTGGGGAGGAATATCCGCGACGGACAGCTTTCGATAATCGCGGGGGCGATAGGCGAGGACTGGATGTCGCTCAGACTTTGCGTCGCGAAAACGACGGAGACATTCTTCTTGCGCAAGGTCTTCAACCAGTCGCGCAAGCGTTCGGCGAATAGCGGGTGATCGAGGAACACCCAGGCTTCATCGAGCAGGAGCATCGTCGGCCGCCCGTCAAAGCGGTCATCAAGCTGGTCGAAGAGATAGGAAAGCGCCGGGGCGACCGCCGCTTCCCGGCGCATGAGGGACTCCATTTCAAAGCCGATGGTGTCCGTGAGCTGGAGCGTGTCTTCATCTGCATCGAACAAACCGCCATGGGCGCCGTCGATGGTGAAGGGTTTTAACGCATCGCGAAGATCGGAACGCTGTAAGAGAAGCGACAAACCGGTAAGCGTGCGCTCCCGCTCAGGCGCCTCGGCGAGATTGCCAAGCGCCGACCACATAGCATCCTTGATGGCGGGATCGAGCACGACGCCTTCTTGTACGAGAACGCCAAGGAGCCAGCTCTGCGCTCGCGCGCGTCCCGCATCGCTATCGATGTCGCGAAGCGGCTGAAAAGCGAGCGTCTCATCGCTGCCCAAATCATGAAAGACGCCGCCAAGCGCCAAGACGCTCGCTCGCATGGACTTGCCCTTGTCGAAGGCGAACACTTGCGCGTGCGTATAGCGCCGGAACTGCAGCGCCATCAGCGCCAGTAAGACGGACTTGCCCGCCCCCGTCGGGCCGACAATCAGCGTATGCCCCACATCGCCAATATGGGTTGAAAGCCGGAAGGGCGTCGTCTCATGGGTCGTCGCCTGAAGCAGCGGCGGCGCATTCAAATGCGCATTCCATGAGCTTCCCGCCCAGACCGCAGACAAGGGCGCCAGATGCGCGAGGTTCAGCGTATGCACCAGCGGCTGTCTGATATTGGCGTAGAGATGACCGGGGAGACTGCCGAGCCAGGCGTCGACCGCATTGACGCTTTCGCGGATGGTGACAAATCCGAGACCGTTGAGGACCCGCTCGATCTCCTTGGCCTTGGCGTCAGCGGTCGCTGCATCTACGTCGGAAACAACAACGCTGGAGGTAAGATAGCCGAAAGCGACATCGTCTGCGCCGAGCTCCTGTAGCGCGCTGTCCGCATCTGCCGCCTTGTTGTCAGCGTCGGCGTCCAGGAGAACACTCTCTTCATTAAAGAGCGTCTCCTTGACGATGGCGGCGATGGATTTCCGCTTTGCGAACCATTGCCGGCGATATTTGGTGATCTCTTTTGTCGCGAGCGCTTTATCGAGCGCAATGAACCTTGTGGTCCACCGGTAAGAAAACCCGAGCCGGTTCAAGGCATCGAGGAATCCCGGCTCGCTCGCCGGCGGAAAGCCCTGGACCGTGACGACACGCAAATGTTCATCGCCCAGCATGGGCGCAAGACCGCCCGTCAGTCCGCAATCGGCGATAATGCCGTCGAGGAACATGGGGGTTTCCGGCGCCGCGACCGGATGGCGCTTCGTTGAAACGCATCCATGTAAGTATTCGAGCGTCTCTGAATCGTCGAGAACTCTGCATTCGGGCATCAGGGCCGACAAAAGCCCGATGGCGCGGTCGGTCTCGCGGATAAAGACATCGAGATGATCGCGCCAGGACGCGGGTCTCTCGTCGCCGTCACGCGTCAGAAACAGCGCCTCGCCTTTGCGGGTCCGGTCGCTCGGCGGCAGCCAGGCGAATGTCAGATGGTAGCGGCTCTCGAAATACGCAGATCCAGTCTCAAAACTTGCGCGGCGTTCTTCATCCACCACCCAGGCGGCGCGATCGGCAAAGTCCGACGAAGGATAATCATTTGCGGGCGCGCGCGCCGCTTCAAAGAACAGCGCCCAGCCAGACCCGAAGCGCTTCAGAACATTGTTGACCCGCGCTGTGAAGGACAAAAGCTCGCCTTCGCTGGCGCTTTCCAAATCCGGCCCGCGATAGGAGATGGTCCGCTGAAAGCCGCCATCCTTGTTGAGGATGACGCCGGGCGCCGCCGTCATCGCCCAGGGGAGATAATCCGCGAGCCGCTTCGGCCGTGTCTGATATTCCTTCAGGTTCAGCATGAGAGATAGCCTTTGTGCTTCAGATGCCGGATTCCGACTTCCAAGAACTTCGGGTCTTTCTTCGCGGCGTAGACGGCGGCCGCCTGCCCGATCATCCAGAGGACGATCCCGGCGATCCACATCTGCAGCCCCAAGCCCACCGCCGCGGCGATGGTGCCGTTGAGGATCGCAACGCCTCTCGGGGCGCCCGCCATCATGATGGGCTCGGTGAGGCTTCGATGAACGGGAACGGAATATCCTTCGAGCATCGGTCGAATCCTTCAGATCAAAGCGCCGCCGCCAAAGGAGAAGAAGGCGAGAAAAAAGCTCGTTGCGGCGAAAGCGATGGAGAGACCGAAGACGATCTGGATGAGCCGGCGGAACCCGCCCGATGTATCGCCGAAGGCAAGGGACAGGCCCGTGATGATAATGATGATCACCGCCACAATACGCGCGACCGGGCCCTCAATGGACGCAAGGATCGAGGCCAGCGGCGCCTCCCATGGCATGCCCGAGCCTGCGGCATGCGCAGGGCCCGCCAACACAAGAAGCGCGGCGGCGATGGCGAGGCTGGTCGCCAAGGGGCATAATGTAGATGTGACTTTCATGATGTTGCTCCTCCGGTGAGTTTCAAATGATCGGTTGGCGCGGCGGGACGGATGGCGTAGGCGCCCATTTCCGTAAGCCCGTCTACGCGAATGATGTCCTTGACGCGGCGCGCGCCATTTTCTCTTGCGATGAAGACGACAAGATCGATGGCGTCAGCGATCAGCTGGCAGGGGATCTGGCTGGTGCGCTCGCCGATCAATTGCTCGATGCGCGTCAGGGCCGATCGCGCCGAATTCGCATGCACCGTGGCGATCCCGCCTGGGTGTCCGGTGTTCCACGCCTTTAGAAGATCGAGGGCCTCGCCGCCGCGCACCTCACCGACAATGATCCGGTCGGGCCGCAAGCGCATGGTCGAACGCACGAGGCTTTCGAGATTGACGGTCGCTGATGTGCGCAAGGCCACAAGATCATGCGCCGCGCATTGAAGTTCGCGCGTATCCTCAAGAATAACCACTCGCTCATCGCAGCCGGCGATTTCGGCGAGCAAGGCGTTTGCAATCGTCGTTTTGCCCGACGACGTGCCGCCGGCGATCACAATATTCTGTCGCTCGGCGATGGCGGATTTCAAAACCAGCCCATGGGCGCTGGAAAGAAACCCATCGGCGATATAGGCGTCGAGTTCGATCACCCTGCCCGCAGGCTTTCTAATCGCAAAGGCCGGCCCTGGCGCCACCGGCGGCAGGACGCCCTCAAAGCGCTCGCCGGTTCCGGGAAGCTCCGCCGAGACAATCGGACGTTCGCGGTCGCAATCGAAACCGATGTGACTGGCGACAAGACGGATAATGCGCTCGGTATCCGCAGGCCGGATAAATTCAGCTTCTCGCGCCCTCCCCGTTCCATGGCGTTCGACCCAGAGGGCGCCGTCGGGATTGACCATGATTTCTATAACGCTTGCATCTTCGAGCGCTGCGCCGATCACTGGTCCGAAGGCGGTTTTGAGCATCGCCGCGCGCCGGGCCGCGGTCGCCATATCTCTTGAGGCCGCTCTCATGACACCGCCTCGAGCTTCGGTTTCTCGCCGGAGCGTACAAGATCGATGCGGGCAAGGACTTCTTCGGTAAAACTTTCCTTGCCCAGCAGCCGGTCGCCGACCTGACCGATAAAGCGGTCGAAGCGTTTCTTGCCCAAGGCTTCCGCCGCCGCCCTTGTCGAGTCCGGCAGCGGCGGCGTGATGCAGAGATAATAGAGAATAAAAAGCGCCAGGGTTTCGGTCTGGGCCGTCGTTTCATCGGCGATGCGTTCGGCGGCGCGGGCGAGCTTTTGTACGCGGGTGCCCAATTGCGCGAGTTCCGATTGTTTCGCATTCTCGTCGAGCAGCGCCTTTAACGCAGCATCGACGACCCCGCTCCTTGTGGCGCCGCCATCGGCAGTCGCACGCTTGAGGAGGCGTTCAGCCTCTGGCGTCACATAGATTGAGATGCGGCGTTTGCTGAAGTTCATGACGACCACACCTCATCCAGCATGCGGTTATTGCGGTCGAGCCCGGCGCGCCTGGCGGTGTCGAGCGTTAAGCGCTCCAATCGCTTCGCTTCAGCGCTGTCGTCGCTCTCATCGCGCGCGGCGTCCTCCGCATCGGCCGTGATGCCGGGTTCCTGCGGCTTCGGACCAAGCTCCGGCGCCTGCTGCAGGCCGCTTTCATCATCTGCCGATGACGTATTCGCGACGTCTTCATTATCGACGGCGAGCAACGGGTCGGCCTGCGCCGTAATGCCGGTCCAGTCATTCGGGCGCCGCGCCGGCGCATCCGTATACCGCGCATCATCTGCATCGATCTTCACCGGATCGAGCCGCCGTCCCGAGAAATTCCGGTCCTTGTAATATAGAAGTTTCTTCGCGCGGATCGGCGCGACGCCGGAAACCATGACAATGGCCTCGTCGGCGGGAAGCTGCATAACCTCGCCCGGCGTCAGCAAGGGGCGCGCCGTCTCCTGACGGGAGACCATGACATGAGCGAGCCAGGGCGCGAGGCGATGGCCGGCATAGTTGCGCTGGGCTCTGAGTTCCGTCGCTGTCCCCAGCGCATCGGAAATCCTCTTCGCCGTGCGCTCGTCATTGGCGGCGAAGGCGACGCGCACATGGCAATTATCGAGGATCGAATTGTTGGGCCCATAGGCCTTTTCGATCTGGTTCAGGGACTGCGCGATGAGATAAGCCCTGACGCCATAACCGGCCATGAAGGCGAGCGCCGATTCAAAGAAGTCGAGCCGCCCCAACGCCGGAAACTCATCGAGCATCATCAAAAGCTTGTGGCGCTTGGGGGAAGCGGCGTTCTCAAGCTCTTCCGTGAGACGGCGGCCGATCTGGTTGAGCACGAGACGGATCAGCGGTTTGGTCCGGGAAATGTCCGAAGGCGGCACCACGAGATAGAGCGAGACGGCGTGCTCCGCGTCTATCAGATCGGCGATACGCCAGTCGCAACCGCTCGTCACACGCGCGATTGTCGGATCGCGATAAAGGCTCAAAAAACTCATCGCCGTCGACAGAACACCGGAGCGTTCATTCTCGGATTTGTTGAGGAGTTCGCGCGCGACCTGCGCCACGACAGGATGCACCTTCGGCGATGCCTTGGTTCCGAGATGATTGGTCGCTTTCATGAGACCAAGCGTTTTCTCGAAGGTGCGGCTTGGGTCAGAGAGGAATGAAGCGACACGCGCGAGGGTCTTTTCCTCCTCGGCGTAAAGCACATGAAGAATGACGCCGACGAGAAGCGCGTGGCCGGTCTTCTCCCAGTGGGAACGGCGCTCAAGAGAGCCTTCCGGGTCAACGAGAATGTCGGCGATGTTCTGGACGTCGCGGACCTCGCCCTCGCCTTTCCGGACCTCAAGCAATGGATTGTACCGCGCCGAGTTCGGATTGGTGGGGTCGAACAAGAGGCAGTGAGAGAAGCGCGACCGCCATCCCGACGTCAGTATCCAGTTCTCGCCCTTGATGTCGTGAATAACCGCACTCCCGGTCCAGGACAGAAGCGTCGGAACCACTAATCCGACACCCTTCCCGGACCGGGTCGGGGCGAAGGCCATCACATGTTCAGGTCCGTCATGGCGGAGATAGGACCCGCACCATTTGCCGAGGAAAACCCCTGTAGGATCGAAGAGCTCGGCGGCGGCGATATCGCGGCGCTTCGCCCAGCGCGCAGACCCATAGGTCGTGACATTGCGCTGCTGCCGGGCGCGCCAGACGGAGCCGGCGATCGCGGCGGCGGCGCCGAGCATCCCGCCGGCGCCTGCAATGGCGCCGCCTTGCATGAAGATGTCCGGCGCATAAGCCTCATAGGCGTACCACCACTCGAACAGCCGCCAGGGATAGTAAACCGGCGTCACGCCAACATGTGACCATGGCGCACCCAAAGCCGGATCGAAGCCGAAAGCCGACGCCACATATTGCGTTGCTGCTGACATCGCCGCCGCGATGATCAGCATCACGATGAACGCCTGTCCTATGAGTATCTTGGTCGGGGTCATGATCGACTTTGGTCTCGCGTCTATTCGCTTCTTCCAAAGTCGATGATCGTGTCATCAAGGCGCCAAAGTCACTGGCGGTTATTTGAGGTTATTTGTGGGAGTTTGCGGCGAATGCAGAGTGACGCCTGGGATGCGACGTGACATGCGGCAATTCATGAGAATTGGCTTTGTCGCCATTGAACAAGCATCATAGCTTGCACGCATCGATCACGTCCGGAAAATCCTCAAAGCGGACATTAACCTACCCGTATGCGTTCACCACCATGCCGCAAACCGAACATAGCGGTCGATTTCATACAACTCACGGCGCGGTCATTGCGCCAAACGTTCTCGTCACACGTTTTGTTGGTAATGATCGATGAGAATTCTCGTCAACTGTTCCCCACGTTTGCTCAGAAGACCAATATTTTCCTCGGTCATAGGACTGAAATCCGTTGGATAATCGAAGGTTTCACTGCGAGTTACTAAATCGGCAGGTTTTTCGGGAAGTCGGTCATCTTGTTGACCGAGATAAGGCAACAAAAACCCCTCAATTTCTCCAGACGCCTTCAATCGATGCAGTATATCGTATGACAGAGTGTGAGTGCGGCGATGGATAGTCGAAACTGTCGCTTTCATTCGCGACGCCCATGTGTATGGGATTTCTGAACCCGACGGTAATCCCTGCCCAGCATCGCAGCAAATGATATAGCTGATATCAAAAACATTCGTACTGAATTCGCTGGATCGGCCAGGCAGCAGACAACTAATCCCGAGGTTGTCATACACACCACCATCCGTGATGATGACCCGATGAGTTGTTGTCGCTCCGTTTTTTTTGAACGCACCGATTTCGTCGAGACACGGAAGTAATGCCGGATAGGCCGCTGAAGCGGCTACGGCTCTAGATACGAACGGCGCTGGACCATCGAGCACGCCGAAGCGCCATGAACCAGTCGCATGCGATCCAAACCGAAACGCTGTCCCCGTGCGAAGCTCTGCGGCGTTGATGACAACTCCAAGATTGGCGCGTTTGACTTCATCGACCCTCGTTTCACCAAAAACCGTGTGACGCAGGTGCCTTTCAAATGCCGTTGTCCGGCTCGCGCCGCGGCGAAGCGGAGACTGTAATTGTCTCGTAAAATCCGAAACCGTTTTCCTATCAGCTCCCAGCAGAACCAGTACATTGCCGATCGCGCCAACGGTTGAACCGGCCAAGGCCATCAATCCAGCTGTTAATTGAGTAAAAACAATCTTTGGCGTTTCAGGAGAAAAGAATGTGTGTCGCGCAATACCGCGCACGAAACCACGTCTCAAAATCTTTATGACGCGCGCCTCAAATTCATCGAACGGTTCGTCCGAATACGCATACATAGCCGCGATAACACTGCCGCCGGAGACGGCGGATAAGGCGGTTAGCCGGTCGAGAATTCCATAATCATTAAGGGCCCGCAAGCATCCGAGATGAAACGCCATGGCCCGTGATCCGCCGCCGGACAGTGCAAGTCCAATCTTACGCATTTGAGCCATTATCCCCTCGTTCCAAAGCCGCATAAGCTTCTATGACTCTGGTGAATTCATTTCGCCGATAAATATAAAATGCGCGACGCGGCGCTGTGGCGGCAAAACCTATGATGAGCATCAATACATGACGCGGTGGTTTCTCCTGATTGAGCAAGAGCTCCGCCATAGCGATGAGATCATCGTCACTCGGCTCGGGCATCGAAACAGGATGGGTATGCCATATGCCAATAAAGTGACTTGACCCGCCGCTGGCCGTTTTTCGGGCTTCAGAAATTTCCTGCGTTCCCTCAACACCGCACAAAAACTGGCGCTCGCTCGCGACACTATCTGGCGGCGGTCCTGTTGCGCTGTCTAACCATACCGTCTTTAGGCTATCGTCAATGTCACCAAACATCAGCCCGCCAGTTTCCACGCGAGCTCCACGAATGCGCGTATTTTTTCGGATCTCCGCTTCGATCGTCCCTATCGCGCCTGGCGCGAGATAAACATCATGTGTAAAGCGTCGTTCACGCTCGCGTAAAACGTTCGAAAATTCGAAACCTTCATAAGCTTGCTTGGCGTCCCCCCGTTCGATTGACGGCTTTGCAATAAAATCCGCCGAAGCCCCAGAATGGCCAAGGTGATTTACACGCTCCAGAATTAATGACATGAGCGCACTCGAATGGTAGGCCATGTCGATGGCCGAACCGATAAAGGTCGGGTCAGAACATCCCGGTTCCGGCTGGAAGAGTGAAATATCTTCACGTTTCGGCCAGAACGCCGCCGCAAAATGCACCGCCTCACTACTTGCGAGAGCAGCCAGCTTTGCGCGCCGCGAAACATCGATTGTGCCACCGGAGAAGCCACTCATCCTTACGATTGCCATTCCATATTTAGCTTCTTTGCTGACAGAAGCCGAAGCGATAGGCGGCGCTTGGTCCAAGGTCTTTAGTTCTTCTTCCAAAATACAGGCGACTGTCGGAGAAGCAGTCGCATCAATCATCAGATCAAAGGCGTCAGGATCAAAATGTTTAAACACGCCATAACGCAAATTGTTGGTATGCGGCCTAATGACAGTAGGGAATTTTATAGATTCCAAGCGTTTTTTTAGGGAATGGCTTTTTGAATACGCAATGTAGTCGTCATTGTGAAGTTGACGAACTAGGATTCCTGGCGTGACAACATCTTTATCTACAAGATCAAGCGTTGCGGCACCGGCCCGGACGAGATATTCGCCGATGAACGACCCAAGAGCGCCGCAGCCCAAGAGCAATAACCGCTTGCCACGAAGCCATTCCGCGGAAGCGCCAGTATCACGACGGATAGTAACTTCTTCTCGGTCCTCATGGACTCGGCACCACTCCGTATAAGCGCTTGCAGCCCATTTAATAAACGCCCGCTCAGCAACCTCACCTTCTTCGGTTTCGGCTAGAGAAGCGCGCAAATGTTGGGCGGCGTCCGGCTCAATACGCCATACAGTTAAATGCTGCTTTAGGGCTCCCCCAACATCGCGTCGCCTTTGCGGCGCGCCAAGCACCATATAAAGAGCCTCGCCCTCAGCGAGACGGATCGTATAAAGACGCAACAGTTTCAGCAGAATAGAAATTGGCATGCCGCGCTCATGCAGCGACATCACAAGCTTGAAAACTGTGTCCGGATATTCCATCGGCATAGGCGTGTTTAATAGTACGGCCGCTGCACAAATATTACGCTCCCCGAGATCAGGAAAGGGATCACTTAATTGCGACCATCCCGTTAAATCGAAGCGTTTATCATGGTGTCTTATCAGATGAGCCGCACCGACCCAGTGGGCCGACCCAGCCTCAATGACAGGAGCGTTTGCGCGCGAGATGATTCGCACTTGGGAAGTGGGGTAGGCAACGGGCGGGTGCAAAGGTTCGCCGTCAGGATCAAGTTGATTAAGCGCGCCAGCTTTCAACCAGTCATTCAGTCGTTCAATAAAACCATACATTCCGTCCGAAGGCACCCATTCAATGTCTGGTGCCCGATAGATACAAAGATGGCTGCCCCATTGCACATGCGCGGAATCGGCAAATCGTTTGTGCGCCGCATCGACGCCCGGATAATCGAGTGGAAACCCTTGTGGAATTTGAAGGATCAATCGCTCGCGTGGACGCAAGGGTAATCCTTGCTCAACTCTTTCGAGATGTCTGGTGGAAATTGATACTTCTATCTTCGCCCGCGTGTTTTCGTCAGGCGGAGCGTTTATAGCGACAATTGAGAAATCGCCTTTGGACGCGCCAACAATCTCGCGTAGCTGACTGAGCGCTAATAGCTGCCCATCACTCCATGTCAACGACCGAATCCGACTTTTCCGCTGGGTGGCGCATCGCCACCGCGCGCGTCGTCAATGGCTTCCGCTATGGTGTCCGTTTTTGCGGCTGCAGCACTGGCGGCACCTTCATAGACAATATCGCCATCACCCCAATTGAACGTTAATGGCTCTCCGGCTTCGCCATCCTCATGTGTACACAGAAAATCTCCCGCGACGATTTCTTCATAGCGCGCCTTGGCTTTCGCATGGGGCGGGTTATCCCCTTTTTTGTTTTGCGCCGGGATGGCTTCGCTACTGGCGACCACGAATCCATCACCGACCTGTGCGGCTTCAAAGTCATCAAGGATATCTTGTTTCAAGACTTCGGAACCACCCTCATCCTGGTACATCACGGATTTGCTGCAGTGATGCGGCGCAAGCAGTATTTTCCAAGCAAGGTTATCTTCGTTTCCCGCCGCTTTACTCACGTCAAAAATCTTACGAATTGTCGGGTATTTGAGATCGCCGAACAGTAGAGCGCCCCCTTCGGAAGGATCATCGCTTAAAACGACCTGCATGGCGAGACTGGTATCGTTGCGCTCGCCGTCGCTATCGTCTTTGAACGGCGCATGAATAAAGGCGCGAAATGCGCCTACTCGATCTGCGCCGTCGAGCTCGGTCACTGCATTGCCCGGGACGGTGAGATATTCAGGCGGAAATCCCTCGAACTTTTCTTCCTCCAAAAGCTCGTCATATCCGATCAACCGTAATCGATCCCCCGCCTCCGCATTTCCGCCAGTCTCGATCATTTTTGCAATTCGACGGTCCGCTTCTTTTTTAAACGCGACCGCGTCGTCACATAAATCTTCATGGTATTCACGGAAAATGCGCGGCGTAAACCAAAGCTCGCCAATAACGACACGATCAAGCAATTCTTCAAACCCCTGAATGTGATCTTTGTCAGGGTGCGTGAGCCCAAAGGCAGCAAGGTAAGGGCTTCCATCTACTTTCGGCAATTCCTCCATAAGGCGATCAACGATCGCAACATGATCGTCAGCATCGTCTTCAGACTTTTCCAAATGGCGCAAATCGACTTGAAAAATCGTTTCGTCGTCGATGACGATCGACGTGGAGTCGCCCGTACCAACGGGCCAAAATATGAATCCGGGTTCGTCAAACATTATTAGCTCCCAAAATACCCCAGTAAAAGCTGATTGTCTGATTCGCGCTATAGTGCAACAGGCATGAGAAATCGGAATGAATAGCGAACATTAGCGCTTCATCGCGACCATAACTATTTTCATGTCTGCTTTGGGCGGAAGGTTCGAATTCTCGTAAATATATTTATGTCTGCTATTGCGCGCACAGCGGCCTAAACAAGCCGCCACACCTCGCCGCTCCCCTCGTCCCGGACGAGATCAACGCGATCCCCATCAAAGTGATAACCAAGATGGCGTCCCTGTACCGGCAATCCGATAACGTCCGGCCAGAAGGCGCCGACGCATTCTCCGCCTGGGTCGCGAACACTAGGGTATACGACGCCTGTCGATCCCGCCGCGCGTAACGAAAGCGCCAGGTTTTGCGAGGCGCCGTAACTGTCCGGATCGAGACAGCCTTCGAACGCAGCCTCGCCTCGGAGATCGTGGAATTCATTGTCGATGGCGCCGACAAGCTCGCGCATTTGCGCAAACCAGCCGGGCGCCTCAGCGGTGGACTTGAAGAATACGCCTTTGTGGTAGGCCGTCTCCGCGACCGCCGTCTCAAATGTCCTTGCGGCGTAATAGGCGCCGAAAGTCCCGTCATGAAACCGCCCCGCCCATTCCGGGCTGACATGGACGAATGGCGCCATCACATAACTGGCGCCGGCGCCGACGACACGTCGTTCAGGCGGCACGAGATCAAGCCGGCCGATGCTTTCATTGATGCGAGGATTGGTGCGCGCCTCGGCGGCGGCAAGTAATTCCCAATCGCGGGGATCGGCGATGTCCTCGAAAAGATCGACCGGCGGATAGCGCGACGAGATAATCCGCCGCGCATCCGGCCAGACGACATGTGAGATCGGCGGCTCATTTGTCATCCGCGCGCCGCATCGAGATAATGCCGCACACGGAAGAGATCGGTGAGATAGCCGCCGAGCATGATGTCGAGAGCGCTGCGCCCGCCAAAGGCCTGGTTGGGTTTCTTGACCCATTCATAGACCCTAGCCTTTTCGGTGAAGAGAATACGCAACGCTTTGTGAATGCCCATGAGGACCGACAGCCGGGTTTTCTGGTCGATGGTGAGACGGCCGATATCGCCGTCTTTCCAGCGCGCATAGGTGCGTTTGGAGACGCCGCCGAGAAGGACGCAAGCCTCGGCATCGGTAAGGCCCCAATGCCGGAACAGATTGACGGCGGCGCGCGCCATGGCTTCGCCTTCCTCATCCGTGATGATTGCGACCGCTTCCGGGGCGGCGGCTTTTTCCACCAATTGCAGGGACATTATTCGCTCCATTCGCTGCCTCCCCCATATAGGCCAACATATGCCATTTGGCAAGATATAATAATTAATTTGCCATTTTGCATATTTGCCTATTCGCTCCTAACACGCTGGTCCGCCTCGATTTTTCCCGAAATCCCAGGTCACCCCGCCGCGGCGGATGGCACCCGAAACCTCCATGCCGCGCCGGGCTTCCAGCGCCTCACGCCAGGGGACGAGGCTGAACTCTTTCGACCGCTCGACGACCGCAAAGCGTCCCGCCGGCAAATCCACGGATCGCCTGTAGGTCCCGGTCACCCGTTCGCCTTCGACAGGCTGTTCAAATAATTTCCCAAACTGCTTCGAAATCCGCGCGCCTTCGGCGGCGACGGAGTCCCGCTCCAAGGCTGCCAGCCGTTTCCGGTCAATGACGAGGCGCTCGCCGTCTTCCTTGGCGAGGCCCTCGGCCATCAGCCATCGCCGCCGCGCAGCCATTGCTTTTCGCATCTCTTCGCCAAAGCCCGACGGGACCGTTTCGAACTCGGCTCGCGCCTCAAGCGCATCATCGAGAAACACGCGCGCTTTTGCTTCGGGCAATTGCCCCAGCGAAACCCAGGACAGCACTCTCGTTCGCGCGCCGGATTTCCCGCGCTCGAACTCGGCGGCGCGCTTGAGATAATCGTCTGGAACACGCCAGCTCCCGTCTTGCTCTCGTTCGACAATCCCCGCGCGGCGCAACGCCTCTAGTCGCCGCTTATGCGTCAGCCGGTATTCGGCGCTCGCTTTTGGATCGGCGGCGGCGTGCAGCTCATCGGAATAAACGCCGCCATGTTTATCCGCGATGGCGGCGATGATGAGATCGGATTTCTTCGGCGCACCCTCGGCCTTAGAGACTTCAACAATGGCGCCTTCCGGCGGCATGGCGCCGGGCCTCGGATCGATCTCCACATGCCATTGACGTCCGTCGGCGCCGTCGAGCCCTAGAAACCTCTTCTCATGGGCGTCATCGGCGGCGCCGGAACCGATGACGCGCCCAATGAGTTTTGGCGGCGCCATTTCACTCGAATAGTCCCGAAATTTCTGGAGCGAAAACTTCTCTCCTAGGCCATGTTCCATGGAGCGGATGATGTCGCCGCGGCGGCCAGCTTCCCGCAACGTATTTTCCATCGCCGGCGACAGGCGCCAGCCGTCGCGGTCGCGGCTGGCGAGCTCCATCTTTTCAAGGGTCCGGAGCCGCGCCATAAGAAGCTTCATGCGGAAACGGTCATAGACAGTCTTCGGTTCGCCAAGATTCACGACGCCGTTAGCGGCTAAATCCTGCAGTTCGCGGTCGATCGACGTAAAGCGTTCTTTGGCCGCCTCGCGCATGCGGGCGTTGGCGATATCGAGGTCGCGCCGCTCACCCAATTCCAGGGTTGCGCGTTCTTCCGCCCGACGGCGAAAGCCATGGGTGATGTAGCTGCGGGCGATGACGAGATCCTTGCCGTCATCGGCGCGCCCGCGCAGCACCACATGCACATGGGGGTGATCGGTGTCGTAATGATTGACCGCCACCCAGTCGAGTTTAGTCCCGAGATCGCGCTCTGCTGTCGCCATAACCTCGCGTGTGAATTTGTTGAGGTCTTCGAGCTCGCCGGCTTCCTCCGGCGACAGGATGATCCGGAACTGGTGCCGGTCGTTCTTGCCCTCCTCCAGAAACGCTTCGCCATCGACCGCATCCTGGGCTGGCCCATAGAGCTTGCCCGGTGTTCCGTCGCGCTCGGCGCCATCGCGCTGAATGTATTTCAGATGCGCACGCGCTTTCGGGAGGCCGTTCTTGCCCAAACGCACCGACCGGATTTTGACCGCGACCCGGCGCGACCGGAATTTCGCAAAGGGATGGGATCGGTTGGCGAAACTCGCCGCAACGCCGGCGCCGCGTCCGATCCTGGCGCCGGAGAAATTTGCACCCGAACGCTTTGCAAAGGCGCCGGGCTTTGCTTTTTCCAGGCGGGCATAGAGCTTGCCCAGATAGCGCTTGGCCGACCGCCCACCAGCGGAGCGAATGCGCCCCAATTTCGGGCGAAACTCGTCTTCAACGCTCATGATGTTGCGAGGCGCCAATTGGCGCCAGTGCAACCGCCTTTGGCGCCTTCAGACGTGACGTGCAGACTGGCTTTGAGCGCCTCTTGGCGCCAATCCTTTAATCTTGCCCTCACTAATCGGGCATGTCCTGTCAAGCGCAAATCCCGTGAGGAGCGCATAATTTCCTTGCCTGCAGTCATTCCTTTTTCCTTCCTGCAATCTCTGTCTTCGCTCTTCTTCAATACGTTCTGGCGGTCCATGCCCTACTCCGTGATCGGATAATAACCGTCACATGCTGTCATCTGAGGGGTGAAAGGCCCAAGCCCTCAACGTCGTGTTTGATCGTCAGCGACGACATTCACAGGCAAGATGACGGGCTCTTTCTTCCCGCGGCCCCGCCAGGGGACGCTTCCGCCGAAGCGGAATCCGGCTTCAAAATCGGTCGAATTTTCTCCCTTTTCTGAGCAAAATCTGTCTCCTTATGGCGCTTACACCGCCGCTTTTTCTGATGAGAACTGGAACTCCGTGCCGTCGATCCACATTCGATGCATGATGATCGCGAGCTTCCTGCCGACGGCGATGCAGGCGCATTTGAAGCCGCTGCGGCGCTGGATTCTGAGGCCCCACGCCTTTAGCGCCGACCATTTCTGCACCCGGCACAGGATCGAATTGCCGGCTTCAAAGAGAAGCGTTCGCACTTCATTGTCGCCGCATTTTGAGATGCGTCCTTCATTATCGATGATGCCGGACTGGAAGCGTTTCGGCGTCATGCCGAAATAGGCGCCGACGGTCTTTGAGTTCTTGAACCGTCGCGGATCGTCTATCCCTGTCATCACAGCGACGGCCGTCATGGGCCCGACGCCGGGTATGGTCATGAAGCGACGGCAGACCGGATGGGCCTTTGCATACCGCATGATGAGCGTCTCACATCGCGTAAATTGCTTCAGCAACACGAGCCTCGCCTCCAGCATCGGGTCGATCATCTCCTGCAGAAACGGATCTTCATTCTGAAGACGCTCGCGTAATTGCGGCTCGAACTGTCCGCGCGAGATATGGCCTGTTTTGATGCCGAAGACCTTCAACGTGCCGCGTATGGTGTTCTCGATATCGAGAAACTTGCGCTTCAGCATCCGGCGATTGGACAGCAGGAGACGCAGCTTGTGGCTCTCATCACTTTTTACATGGACCTCTCGAAACCAACCGGTACGCATCATCTGCGCGATGCCTTTGGCGTCGTTCCGGTCGGTTTTGTTACGCATGGCGCTCAGCGCTGACGCCATGTGCCGTGCCTCGACAACCGTCGCTGGAAACCCCGCCCTGCGGAGCTCGGTGCTGAGCCAGGGCGAGAGCGAGCTCGCTTCAAAACCGACTCTGGCGAGCGCATTTTTGAAGGGCTTGAGGCTTCGGCAGATATCGGCGGGCTCTGTCAAGACTTTGGTTTCGCGAATGATTTTTCCATCCTCATCGACGATGCAAACATGCGTATCCCGAAGAGAAATATCCAAACCAGCAAACAGTTTCATAATGTGTCTCCGTCCAAGAATTGATCCATAACCGGACGGTTTAAGCTGTTTCGCCCCTGACGGTTGTTGCGAGCGCGCCCGATTACGATAGCCCTCCCTTCAAAATCACACCCTTCACCCCACATGCCGCTCACACCCTCACCCACACTGGGACCGCGACGCCAATCACATCATCCATACTCGTCGCCCCGAAATACCGTCCGTCGAGCGACTTTTCGTGGCCGTTCAGAAGAAAAGTCTCGCCATTATTGAGCGTGAAACAGCCGCTCCATTGAGGCATATCGCGGCGAAGAGAATCGTTTTTTTGCGCGTTCGCCACATGAATTCTATTGATGAAAATCGCTTGCGCCTCGCGGCAGATTTCATCACCGGGAAGCGCGACGATGCGCTTGATCAAGGGCATTTCAGGCGGCAGATATCCGCGTTCTTCGATGAAAATCGCGACCGAGTTTGATGGCCTGACGAGCGCGTATTCTCCTAATTCGGCTTGCCGATTCTTGATGAGATAGAGCCCCAAAGGAGCGCTCTCAGAGGCGTTCCAAACAAGCTTTTGGGGGAATACAACGATCATCGCGATGCCTAAAATGGCGATAGAAATCGCACTAACGCCGAGAATAATCGTTTTGGAGTTTCGGTTCATTTCCCGGCGCCTCCCGTATGTTCATATTCGCGTTTCTTGGACCAGGCGTTGAGGTTTTCGATTGGATAGACGACCTTGTTTCCGTGTTTTCGATAACGCGGGCCGCCGCCATTGATGCGGAAATGTTCAAGAGCGCGGACACTGATCCGTAAATACGCCGCCGCTTCATCAGTGCTCAAAAACGGGCTTTCAATGAGGGGCGCATGCACGCGAGGCTTTTTCATTTACAATAAACTCCAACACACAGATCACCTTGCGCAGATCCACATTCACGAAACGATTGCCGCCGATCCTGACCAATTCATGTGGGCAATTGTTGCTGAAGAAAGCCGTTCCGGGCGCCCGCTCCTATTCGAAATTCGCGTAAGACGATCCTAAGTTGCGAGTTCTGCATTCAAAGGGAGAATTCTTTATTCCACACCAGAATACATCAGGAAAATGGACTCTATTCACAATCCAATTCCTTGTTTTTATTGTTATTTTCTAGTAATTTTAGTGACGAATTCGCTGTGTGGTTCTATCTTCTCAGGAAAAGCGAAAATGGTGTTGGAGTTTGGCGCATTGCTTCGCGTTTACCGGACCCATTGGGGCTTGACGCAAAAAGAAATGGCGGAGCTTTTGTGCATTAGTCAGCCGGTTTATTCGCGCATCGAAGCGGGCAAAAAACCGCTTTCTTTGCGGGCCTTGCAACGGGTTGCGGACCGATCAGGGTTGTCAATCCAGACGCTGATCTTCGCGCATCTGCTGCTCGACGACCATCTTGAAAGCCTTAAGGGACAACGCGCCGATCCGGCGACAAAAGCTTTGCTGCAGATCGCAGAATCCTATCGGCGGCGTTTTCCTTCGCAGTTGCGGGATACGGCAACGTTGGGCCTTTTGTTCGACAGTGCGCGCGATTGATTGCGAGGAAGATTCTTCCTGCAAATGGAGAGGGCTCGTGACAAATACCGGTATTACGATTAGGGAGGTCGTTCGATTGCTTGATGGTGAGCCCTCGCCCATGAAATTTGACCTGTTCGAAAGCTCGGAATGGCGGCGAAAACTCAGTGAACCCGCACAAGACCAGTCCGTTGCAGTCCAGCTCTCGAGCGGAAAAGTCATCAAGACACAATCGGGGTTTTTGCGGTTCTTACGCGCGCTCGCTGAAGAACTTGCGAAAAAAGAACCGCAAAACCATTAGTCTCCTATAGACGAGCCGGCGCCCCTCCGGCGACGAAGTGAGCCCGCCAGCCCGTAGCGGGCTTTTGCGTTTTCTGTTCCTGCCGCAGCACCCAAAGGCGAAAGACTGAACAGCCGCTGACATAAATCAGCGTCAGTTCGAAAAAGCGATTTAAGACGAAAGCAATCCAGAAAAATTGAAATGAAAGCGAGACCGCGACAACAGTAAACGCAATTTCGCATAGCATGATAATGCAGAGAACAGCAGGGTAGATTTCAAATTGCGCCATGCGCCAAAAGTGATAGGCGAGCAGCCCATCCACGAACAGCACCATCATGAAATACTCATTCCGCTCGAAATAAAAAAAGCAACCGATGAGAAGAAGCCACGCGAGCGAGATCATGATCGCTGACTTTCTGACCGAAGCGGATTTCGAGAGTATTGCAAGGCCAAACATGCAAGCGACTGCGGCGCAATAAAACGCCACAACAAAAAAGTCGCCCATGATCTCAGGGTGACAGTGGTTAAGAATACAATCCAAGGAGCGTCCCCCGCCCGACAAGATATTCGGGAGTTTGCACTGCACCATCTATGCCAAGATAGATCGACATTAACCAAAGCAATCGAGAAAAATCGCCAAATTCAGGGCTCGTGGAAATGCCCCCGGCGCATGGAGCGCCGGGGGCGAGTTGTGAAAGCCCGAAGGGTTTAGCCTTGCGGGTTCCAGAGAATGGCGAGGACGTCGTCACTGTCCTGGCCTGCGGCCCTTGCGAGATTGGCGAAGACGCGTTTCTCGCCAAAGGCGGGATGAGCGAAGGTCAGCGAGACGTAAGGATTGCCGGAATTCTTCCCGACGCGTTTCCAGCCGCCGCCGATTTCATTGCCGCGTGCGGCGTAGATGCGGAAATCGGGCTGGCGCTCGTTCTCCTTCGCCTCATTCGGCACGATGGTGATCTTCGTATTCAAGGTCATCATCGCCAGCGTGCCTTCAAAGCCGCCATTCTCACGCTTCGTTACGGTTCCAAGTGATTGAGCCATCTTTTCGTCTCCTTATCGCTTGGCCGGAGAACCATTCCCCGGCCTGACGCGAAACGATCCGAACGGCGCGCCGGGCCGCGTGAATCCGCAGGACCGCAGCGAAGCGGAGGACCGGCGGGGACGGATTTTTTGGACGCGTCAGCGTCATGGGCGAGGAGCGCCGCCCTTCTTTTGGCGGCGCGGGGAAAAAATCCGGCGCCGCTGGTTTCGGGCGGGCCGGACGGCGTTCAGTTTCGCAAGTCAATAAAGGCCGGGAATGGTGGACCGCTGCCGAGCCGGTTTCGGGAGACGAGAGGCGTAAAATACGGGGGCCGTGACTGCGCGGATAGGCGGAAGAAGCCCGCAGGGCCTATGATGTCCCCCGTGGGGATTGCCTTCGGGCGAATGGGGCGCGGCACTGCGAGAGCGCCCGCCCCTTTTCCGTTTCATTCGACAAATAAAGGCGCGATCTTTTCGGCGCGGCGGACTGCGCCGGGTTTTCCGGAGACTCCATAGGAAAGCCCGTGGAGCCATGCCGGGCGCCAGTTGGGCGCGGCTTCCCGCCCGTTCCGGCCTTCAAGACAGTCCCGAAGGATCGCTTTCTGCACTTTCGCAGGCTCGCCCGCATTGGCCGCCGCAACCTCGCTCCCGGCGATCTCCTCCACCATGGCGTTGATGATCGCCTTGTCGCGCAACAGATCGAAAAACGCGTCATCGGGCACCATCCATGCGCCAAGGTCGAGACGCAAGGTCTTGGCGAGACATTCAACGGCCTCATGGCCGACAGCAAGGCATTCGGCCATAACGAATGTAAGGACGCGCTCGATCTCGTCATCGCTGAGTTTCAATAGCCGCACGAAGAGGCTCGCCAGTTTCCAGCCATCGCCATTGCCGCCAGTGATGTGGGCGGGCTCATCCATCTCCAACAACTTGGCGATCCCGGCGCGCTCCGCAGTCATCGCCGCCTCGCCTTTGGATGCGGCGACGCTTGTCGCTGTTTCCTCTTTCCGGGCCCACTGCGGGTCCGGCGTGCAGGTGATGTTCGGCGCGCCCATGATGAGATGCGCCGCCAGCATGCGAAGCGCAACGCCTTGGTGTTTCAACACCGCCGCCCGCGCGGCGGCGTGGCGATGCAGGTCCACATAGTTTTCAAGGGGCGCTGAACATTCGGGACGCGCGCTTTTATCGCTCGCCTTTTCGGCCTGTTTCTTCCGGCGCGGCGCATAGCCCTTATGGATAATGACCTCCCCGGAATGGCGGACCTCGATGAAGACTTCCCCGCCTTCCTTCTTGGACGCCTGATCGTAGTCCCAGCGGGAGAAGTGCTGGCCGCGTGGCAATATCGTGACCATCGCCCAGCCGCTTGCGGCAAGCTTCTCCCGTTCTGCCTCGATGGCTGCATTCTGATGGCTCCAGAACTTTTCGGCGTCGGCAAATACGGATTTTTCGCCGAACAAATCCTCGAAGATGTCGCCGTCATAATCGTCGAGTGAAAAGAGCGCGACGCCGGTTGCGATCTCGCCGCCGCCCAAGAGCCAGCGTTTCGCCGCGCTCCCGCGCGGCGCGCGCATATCGTCCGATCTGAACATCTCGAACCATTCGCGCTGCTTTTCCGTGCTCGCGAAGGTCAAGGCCGTGATGGTTCCGCCATCGATCTTGTCGTCGGCATAGGCCTTGCGAATGGGCGCGATGAGATTGGCGAGCGCGAGACGGCGTTTAACGGTCAATTCCGTGACGCCGAACACCCGCGCGATTTCTTCGACGCTCTTGCCCTTGTCATTCAGTTTTTTGAACGCCTCGAATTCCTGCATTTCGTCGGGCTCAAGCCGGGCGACATTTTCAAGAATCGAGGCTTCGACAGCGGCGGCGTCATCGCCCGCCGCCAAAATATGACAAGGCAAGGCCGGGTTTTCACCACGCTCTTTTGCGACAGCCGACGACGCCAGAAACCGGCGGCGGCCTGCGACAATCTCGAATTCGTTTTCATTTCCGTTGGGCCGGACAATGAGCGGGACGAGGACGCCGCGTTCGCGGATCGAAGGGAGGATATCGTCCAGCGGAGGCGCCTTTCGTCCCGCCCGCATATTTAACGCCGACACTTTCAATTGCTCAAGGGGGATGGTTGCAAGCTCCATGGCTTAGGCTCCTTTTGGGTTTCAAGGTTAGGATTGGTGGGATCGGCAGGATTGCGTTGATGGGGCGGACGCTTTTTTGCCTCCTTCAAACGCCAGAATGAAATCCGCAGCTGTTGAGGCGAGCGAGGCCGCGTTAAAGATCGCGCGGTTGTCTTCTTTCAGAACCTCAAGCCATGCGCCCAGATAATCCGCATGGCGGACGGTCGGCGTGATCGAGAGTGACGCGCAGACAAACGCGCTCGCCATCTCCGCAACGAGTTCTTCGCGGGCGTAAGCGTGGCTGCCGTAACGGCCCTTGAATTCGCGATTGAGGCGCGAGGCGTGGCCAGTCCAGTGTCCGAGCTCATGAAAACAGGTGCGGTAGTAATTGATGTGCTCGAAAAAGGCTGGCTGCGGCGGCACCCGGATGAAATCCTGTGACGGCACATAAAACGCCTTATCGCCGCCGATCCGGAAATCGGCGCCGGTCGCCTTGATGAGGTTTTCGGCGCGGGCGTTGGTCTCGCATTGCGGCAATGGTTTGGCGCCCGCTGTCAAGTCTTTGGGCAGGCCCTCGCATTGTGCGGTGTTGAAGACGATGTAGCGTTTGAGGAACGGCACAAAACCCGGTGCGTCGCCGTCTTGCGCCGCCCTCTCCTTCTCGTCTTTAGGAATGTATTTATCGGCGTAGACGACCATGGAGCCGCGCTCGCCCTTCATCACGGAACCGCCCAAGGCTTTCGCCTGCCGGAAGGTCAGCCAAAGCTGATCGCAAAAACCGTTCTCAATCGCGGCGCCCCACAGCAACAGAATATTGATCCCGGAATAGGTGTTGCCTGTCTGTGCGTTTTTCGGCAGGCCTACGGCGATGGTCGCGGCATCACCGCGCGCGGCCCAAGGCTGCGCCCATGGAAAGCGTCCCGCTTCCAGTTCCTCCACGATCTTCCCAGTGACTTCCGTATAAAGATCGGCGTGGGGCTTTTTCTTGCCGGAACGCCCACGCGGTTTCGCATTGGTGTTTGCCCCGCGCTTTGATTTGACGGTGCGGCTTGGCGCATCGGTTGCGGTCTGAAGTGCTATCATGGCTGCTCGCTCCTCTCTTCGCCACAAAATCCCCCGGGACGGCGGGGGCGGCGGAAGCGGGGCTTTCGGGGCGCCGGGCGGTCCCGGCGCAACCGTTTCGGTAGGAGAGAAAAAAAGGATGCAGACGGATTAAATCCGCAAGCGGTTGCGCCGGGACCGCCCGGCGCCAAGCCCGCTTCCGGTCCGCCGCCCCCGCCAGGCCAGAGGGACACTCATAAAAAAGCCGGCGCCCGGTTTTCCTAAAAAATGGTGCCGTCCTTATCCCGCGCGTCAGCGCGGGCCGCAGCAGGGAGCGTCACCGAAAGGCGAAGACTGCCGATTTTCAAAAAAAAATCGGACAGGCCTCGGATGCGCCCATTCTTTAGAATGGGGCGCGCCTAGAGCCCGGCGCCGCGCCAGCGGCGGCGGCCTATTTCTTCAAGCGCAGAAATAGGGTGTGCATACGATCGTTCAGCGAACTTCTCGAAATCCGCATCCCGCTGGTCACTGGCGGATAGATTGAACACCTATCAACAAGGCATAGGAGTATTATCCTACTGTCCAGTATTGACGACTTCATACTGAAATGAAAGTTTAATGCGCTAGCGGCGTTCATAAACTCGCCGAAGCTGAAACGAAGCAAACCGAACAGGTTGAACGAGGACACGCGCATTCCAGGTGCGTGAATTCATTCAGTTGTGAGCAATACGCCCGTATTGGCAAGAATAATTAACGCCTGGGATCCATCCTAAGTAAATTGGCAGTGTGACTTTGGAATTCATTTTATGCTCGATGAGGCGTCACCATGGTGACGCCTCATCGACGCGCGAAATTAAAGGTGTCCGTCGTCAAATAAGAATGGACGCTTGAGCAGTTTGGCTATCGTCGCGTCGGCCTCATGCTCGAAAGGGAAGGCATCAATATGAACCACAAGAAGCTGCGCCGGCTCTACAAGGACGAAGGCCTTGTGGTAAAACGCCGCCGCGGCCGCAAACGGGCGACAGGAACAAGACGGCCGCTTGATACGGGGGCACGCCCAAATGACCGGTGGTCGCTCGACTTCCTGTCCGATGTTTTCGACGAGGCAAGGCGGTTCCGCATCTTCGGCGTCATAGATGATGCGACACGCGCATGCCTTGGGCTCGTCGCCGACACCTCGCTTTCCGGCGCGCGGGTCGCCAGGGAGCTCGATGCAATTATCCGCCTCTATGGCAAGCCGGGAACCATAGTCAGCCACAATGGGACCGAGCTCACCTCCTGCGCCATCCTCGAACGGCAAACTGAAAGCAATGTAGCCTGGCATTACATCGCGCCTGGCAAGCCGACCCAGAACGCGTTCATCGAGTCGTTCAATGTCCGGCTGCGCGACTAGCTCCTGAATGAAGAAGTGTTGAAGAGCCTCGCCGACGCCCGGCGAAAACTCTCCCGGTGGCGTTACGACGACAATGTCGGCAGGCCGCACTCAGCCCTTCAATGGCCATAGCCAACAGCCGCGCGCCGTTCGCTTGAGCTACAGGATGGCTCCGCTCACGGTGCGCTCGCCCAACCGGAAACCATGACCTATTCAACAGCAGGACTCTCCGAACAAACGCCGGAGCGAAAGGGCACATCACTCACCTTTAGATTATCGTTCCCCTTCTATCTCAGCCTGCAAATACTCTTGCATCAGCTGAACGATATCTGGACGCTCACTGTATAAATTATTTTTCTGCTGAGGATCAGTTTCAAGATCATATAGCTGCGCTGGAGGCGCATTATCGCTAATACGACCATCGCTAATGTCGCTATTTTCTCGCCCCATGAAAGCGGCCGCCGCTGGGCCAGCGAAGGTGTGCTGCCCGATCCGCGTTCCTCCAAATCCACCCTCGCCCTGACCGTTTATATAAACCCACTTGCCCTTGCGAATGGCCAGGAAATTCCGACGCGCCGCGCTCATCACCAGCTGTTCCCTCCCCTTCTCGGCGCGATCCGTCAAAACAGGAAGGAAACTTACGCTGTCAGGCGCCTCTGAATCCGATAGTGGCCGGCCTATAAGCTCAGCAAGCGTCGCTGCAAAATCGACATTAGAAACCAATGCGGAAGATTTGGCGCCGGGCTTTATATGGCCGGGCCAGCGGGCAATGAATGGAACCCTGTGCCCCCCTTCCCATGCGCCAAATTTTACACCCAACAGATCACCATTCATATGATGGCCAGTTTCCCATGCAGTTTGCCCTCCGCGATTGAACATCGCGCCATTATCGCTGATAAAGAACACGATCGTGTTGTCAGCCAACGACGACGCGTCGAGCGCGGCAAGCAGCTCTCCCACCATCCAGTCAAGTTCGTGAATGAAATCGCCATAAGCACCCGCACGGCTTGTGCCCACGAATTGCGGCGCAGGCGTGAAAGGGTGATGAATATTTGTCGTAGCGAAGTACAAGAAGAATGGCTCCGACGAATGCGCCCGCATCCATCCAATCGCCTTCTCCGTCAAGAGGGAACCAACTTTTCTATCTTCATACAATTTATGAGCGGCAAGACCGCCGCCGATAACATCGTAGTCAAACTTTTCGTCAACTTCTCTGGTGACTGCAGTTTTTCCGTAAACTAGCGGATCGTCTTCGGTCAGCCCTAAAACGCGGTGATTTTCCACATAAACGAAAGGCGGGTGGCTATTGAGCACCGGGACGCCGAAATAGTAGTCAAATCCCAATTCGAGCGGCCCTGGCGCCAGATCCTTATTCCAGTCCACAGGTTCGGCATCGCCAAAACCGAGATGCCATTTGCCAATAGCCGCGGTTGAATATCCTGCTTCTTTCAGCAAGCTTGCTACTGTCGTCGTAGAAACATCAATTGTCAGAGAACGCGTTGCAAAGACCGGCAACCAAAAATCCGCGCGGAACGGATACTCTCCAGTCAACAGCGCAAACCGCGAAGGCGAACACACAGCAGATGCGGCATGCGCGTCGGTAAACATCATGCCCTGCTCTGCAAGACGATCAATATTCGGCGTGCGAACACTTGTGGCGCCATAGGCGCCAAGATCGCCATAGCCAAGATCGTCAACATTGATAATGACGATGTTTGGCCTTTGGCGCTTATCAGCGCTGCTCGTTACAACGTCTTCAGGCAAGACACTGTTGCATGCGGCAAAACATATATGCATCAATACAACGGATAGAAACTTTCGCACCGCGCCCGCCGAAAGTATTGACTGATCAGCCGCCGCTGAACAGATTTGAAAGCTTCTATATCGTGACCGCACACTCACTCCGGCACTCCTCCATTCCAAGACGCGCTATCGGCGCTTACTCGTCGCTATCGCTTCCAACTCCACTAACGCGCCAGGAATGAGCAGGTTGCTAACCACCATGCTACGCGCCGGCGGCATTTTTTCAAAAGCTGTCGCGTAAGCGTCGTTAAAAGCGGGAAAATCCTCGTCGCAGGTTATCCAGCCAGTAACTTTGATTACATCGCCGAGCGTGGCGCCAGCCTGGCTCAGGATCGCCTCAATATTCGAGAGCGCCTGAAGTGTCTGCTCACGAATGCCGCCTGCAACGAGTTTCGCATCGCCGCCTAGACCCAACTGACCAGAGACGAATATAAAGCCATTTACGGAAACAGCGCGCGATAGGGGAATGGTAACGCCATTCGGAAGGGTCAGCGGATCGCCGATTATCGTTTTCAAGACTTGCGTCTCCCGGATGTCCCAATTTCAATGAATTAAATCAGCTGGAAGCCCAATGCATTGTACTGGGCAAGGATGATGCTTGCCGCCAATGCCGGCGCTGCCAGCAACAACACACGCAAACGCGCTCGCGAGGAGACAAAGGCATATATACATGCCACAACGCTTGCGATGGCCAGAACATTCGCGGCAATCACAAAAACGCCTATGCGCTGCAAATATCCAGCGTAATAACCAATCATCATCGAACCGCCCTCAGGAATGCCTATGAGCGCAGTTGCGAGTAAAACCAGTCCTGCAACACCAGCGACAAACGGTGCAATGCTTGCTTTGCTTCGACCAATGACAATCGGCGAGAGAAGACCAACCAAGGTCAACGGAAGCAGAACATGGATCAAAATCGCATGAAGCTTTGGGCTCGCCCACTGGGGAATCTTGCTGAATGTGTAAATACCGATCTCAGGACTTAGGGTCAGAATGCCTGTGCGTTCATTTGGTTCTATCACTATCAGCGGGCGGGCGCCCGCATCGAGAACGAATTGTCCTGCGCCGGCTGGTTTCCATGGCCCCGCGCCCCCCAGATAAAGACCATCTTTCTTCGCTTCAACCTCAAGAACTCCGGCGCCGAAATAAATGAGCGAAGAAATTTCCTCCGCAAATGTAAAGGGCCGTCTATTTCCGCGATATAGCCCTGCATATCGGTTGAGATTATCCATCGCGGCGGCATCGACAACAGGCGCGGCCCGCTTTGGGCCATAAAACTCAAAAAGAAAAGCGTTCGCCAATGAGCTTGCCGACAACATAGCTTTTGATGGTGGCGGCGCGCGGTCAGGAGCAACCGCCGCAATGAACATGTCTGAAGTGTTTTGCGGCATAGCGTCGCCAAGAAGCGTTACGTAGAATCCAACATTGTCCTCTGGCAAAACAGTCATCCAGGTGTGGAATCCAGCCCAATTTCCACCATGTGCAACGGTTTTTCTTCCCGCCCATTGATCGATGAAAAACACCATGCCAAGCCCGTTAAGCTCGGGTGCGTTTGCTTCAATCCGCGTGTGCAAACGCGCCAATACGCTGGCGCTTAAAAGGTCGTCGAAACCCAACTGCGCATTCATGTAACGCGCCATGTCTTCGGCAGTCGACACTACCGAACCGGTTTGGGCGACTGCTGGGTTTATCGCCGTGAACCTTGTCGGTCTGACAATCTTGCCAGCAGCATCAATGTCGCCTGGTCTGGCCAGTCCGGCTGGCTCGTCGATGGAAACGACAAGATCGCTATTTGTCATTCCAAACGGAGTGAATATCCGCTCCTCAAAGACATCGTCGATCGCCTGGCCCGTAAGGTCCTCAATGACGAGACCCAGGGTGGCAACGCCAAAGTTCGAGTAAACGACTGCTTCACCAACAGGCCGCGCGAAACGCGGGCGCAATGTGTCAAATATCGCAGCTGCGACCGGTATATCTATGGGCCGGTCTGAGCCGATAAAGAAAAATTTGTCTTCAAAGCCTGCTGTGTGAGTCAACAAGTGCCGCAAGGTGATTGCAACGCCCTCATTGTCTGGAAGACTATACCTTTTTAGATATTTGTTCACGGGATCATCGATGGAAGCGATGACGCCTTCTTCAATTAATTGAGCAATAATGGTCGCAGTAAATGTCTTTGTCGTGGAGCCAATTCGAACACGTGTCGCTGTCGCCGACGCCGGCGCCTTTGTCTCTACATCAGCATATCCGTATCCTTTTTCGAATATGACCTCACCGTCCTTGACCACGCCGACCACGGCGCCGGTAATGCGACCCTCTGTGAAAACACCGCCAATGCTTTTGTCCGCCCATGCTTCAATTGAAGCGGAAGAAATTTCATTAGGGGCGGCTTCCTGTGCACTGGCGGCGGTCGCAGCCATCAACAAGGCGATCCCGGTCGCTAGAAATCTTCTGAACACTAATACGCCCCTATTGTGTGCAGGCTTTTGGAAAAACCCTCAATTGGCAAAACGCCGCCCGGCGCTGATAGCGGCGGACGGCGTAACCTTATATCACGTTGCTGCGCAAAACATGTCCGCGCACGCATCATTTAGAAGTCGATCTTGATGACGCCGCCGATTGTCCGAGGCTGAAGGACGTTGGCTGCGGCGCGGATTCCACCAACAATTGGCCGAGCCGAACCACCCGTGAACGCATACTCGTCAAA
The DNA here is from genome assembly GCA_965267325.1 of Hyphococcus sp. Taxonomy (GTDB): domain Bacteria; phylum Pseudomonadota; class Alphaproteobacteria; order Caulobacterales; family Parvularculaceae; genus Hyphococcus. The sequence goes on from OZ253943.1 coordinate 1,395,655, forward strand.
CAGGTTGTTTGCGTAGACCGATATAGTCAACGGTCCCTTACGAACACCGGCGCTCAAATTCGCCACAACATAATTTTCGAGCGTGAAGTTCGCAATGCGCGGTGTGATCGTAGACCCGTCAGACCCGATGCCGCCATCGAAACCAGTGTCGCGATCACCGACATAGCGAAGGCCTGCGTTCACAAAACCATTCAGCTCTGGCGTGATTGCAAAATCATAACCGCCCCGAATAGACGCCGTCCATTTCGGAAGAAGCTGCAGGTTTTCTCCCGCCAGCGCACCAAATGCCGCAGTCTCGTCATCATCAAGTGTCGAATGCGAATAGGAAAAGGTCGAGATTACAGAGAAACCGGATGCCGGGCGCGCTGTCAGCGTTCCCTCAAGACCATAAGCGGTAACGTCGCTGTTCGCGTTGCCGCCGGTTGTTGCGGCGTTTACAAACGTTACAGCCTGTAGATCCTTCCACTTAATGTACCAACCGGCGAAGTCATAGGAAAGCACTCCTTCCGCGAGGCTTCCCTTGGCTCCAAGCTCGTAGCTCCACAATGTGTCCGTCGCGATAATCGCGGGGGCCGCATTGTTCCCCATGGCATCGAGCAATGGCAGGTTTGCGTTCTCCGGGCGATAGCCGCTCGCCACCCTTGCATAAAGAGAGAGATCTTCGGACGGACGATAGCGAGCTGTGAAGCTATATGTATCGACAACATCATCGCTCGTTGTCTCCGGAATGTTCGCAACGATAAGACCCGGTCCGTCTGTCAATGCGACGGACGAAGCAATCTTCGCAACCCGGACACCCGCCGTTACGTCAAATTCGGGTGTGAAATAATAAGTCAGGTTGCCAAAGCCGGCGTACTCCTTGAGCTCGCTGCCAAGGTCGACATCAAGCGCAAGAAAGTCGATCGGCTGCCCCTCAAGCGTTTGAATATTGCTGCTGTCTTCGTCTGAAAAGATCCCGCCAATCGTCCATTCCAGCTTTCCATTCACAGCGGAGGTAAGGCGGATTTCCTGAACAAATCTTTCCGTTCGGGTCAGCCCGGTGAACGGCGCTGATGTGGTGGTTCCCGGCATCGATCCGGAGAGAAGATCGACCAATGATCCAAATGTTGCAACAAGGTCTGCTGCATTGGAGTTTTCACGCCTCTGCCAACTTGTAGAGGAAATGAGGTCGGCAAAGCCAAGGTCGAAATTCAGAGTGCCCGCATAAAGGGTGAACTCGTCATTGAGATCGTTCATGCCTTCGTCGGTCAAAAACGGGCCGTCCGCAAGCACGAAAGGTGGTCCTTGCAACGCAACGCTATTCGCGCCCGTCGAAGTCAAATCGGTATGAGCAAAAAGGAAGGACGTTCCGATTTTATCGGTTGGGTTGGCCGTTAGCTTGGCGTAGATCCCCCAGGATTCGTAAGCGTCGACATCCTCTGCAGCGCCAGTCGGCGACCCTGCGGTACGATCAATAAACCCGCCAAAATCGTCATAGTAGCCACTGACGCTTACCCCTAGCTTGTCTTTTACAATCGGCGCGGCCAGCCGGCCGGAATATTTCTGATTAAAACCGCCTTCTTTCGTTGTGGACAGATCAGTTTTGAACGAGCCCTGAACTTTGTCAGTGCTGGGGTTCTTCGTGATATACCGAACAACGCCGCCCATCGACGAACTGCCATAAAGCGTTCCCTGAGGGCCTTTGATCAATTCAATGCGCTCAACATCGCCTTGAACAGCGTCAAACATCAAAGAAGGACCAGCGGCGAAGGAGTTTGACGACCCGATTGGAACATCATCAATGTAAACGCCAACTGTCGTCGCACGGCCGCTTTGCGCAACGCCGCGCATGGTGATTGTGTTCGCGATCGGCGACGCGCCGCCCGCGAAATTAACCCCCGGTGAGTATTCAATGACCTCACGCAGCTTGGTAAGACCGCTGGTCTCGAGTTCTTCCGGCTCGATAGCGGTCACCGCTAGCGGCGTGTCCTGCAGTGTTTCGACCCTGCGCGACGCCGTAACAGTGATGACATCATCAGTTTCCGCCATCGCAGCGCTCGCCCCAACCACGTAAAGGGAAAGCACAGACGCCCCCGCCAAAAGACGCTTTGTTTTGTTACTCTGCATTGCCCCAACCCTCCTGGAGAACAAATTTTTCTATTTTGAAATTTTTTTCTTAAATGATATTTTTCTGAGTGTCAAAACCAGAAAATTGGATACTTTCAAACTGTCCGCCAAAAAGGATTGGCCAGAAAACACCTTCAAAACGGCGGTTTATCGCAGAATTTCCATTATTTTCATCAACCTGGATCAATCCAACTCAGAGGGTAATAGATTGGGCGCGCGATCAATAATATTTTCATAATTGAAATTTTTCTGATATGCGTCATATTTGCAGCACTTAGATAAGACCGGGCGCAACCACGATGAATCCAAACCCCAATAGATCAGCTTTGGCGGCGATCGCCGATCAACCAGACGACAATTCGATCGGCGCCAGCCTGAAACGGCGCCGGCGCGCGAAAAAATGGTCGCTAAAGGTTCTGAGTGAAAAATCGGGGATTCCTGTTTCGACGCTTTCAAAAGTCGAAAACGGACTGATGTCGCTTAGAATCGAAAAACTTTTAGCGGTCAGCAACGCCCTGGATGTGGATGTAATGCAGCTGGTTTCGCCAGAAGAATCAGACAGCCCGGTCGCACTCGTCACAGGACGCCGAAGCATAACCCGCGGCAGCGCGGCGCCCCGCACCAAAACGGAGAACACGGTATATGAACATCATGCCAGTGATTTTTCCCGCCGGATGTTCTCTCCAACGGTTATTGAAGTGCAGCCAGGAATAACGCCGGAGTTGATCCGACATCAGGGAGAAGAGTTCATTTACGTGCTTGAAGGGCGCGTTGAGGCGCTGACCGAATTCTATGAGCCAACAATTCTTGAGACTGGCGACAGCATGTATATCGACTCGACCATGGCGCACAATGTTCGTGCGCTCGACGACAAACGAGCACTCATATTGAACGTTTCCTCTGTCAAACGGACTCTTTCGGGTGAGTAAAAACCGTTGATGCGCGTCGGAAACAATTTCTTCACCGTAAATATTGCACGTGCATTTCTGTCGGCAGCGCTACTGGTGACATTGTCCTGCACACGGTCCGAAGTCGAGGCGCCAGATCAGAAGACCTTTGAGTTTCTTTCTCCCTGCCCCTTCGACGCCGCTGCTGAAATCGAATCTTCGCGCGTTCAATGCGGGTATCTCCATGTCCCTGAAAACCGCAGCGAACCTGGCTCGGCGAAGCTTAAAATTCCGGTCGCTATCATTAGGTCTGGGAGCACCAAGCCAAAACCAGATCCTGTTGTTTTCCTCCATGGAGGACCGGGCGCCGCGCCGCTAGAGTCCGGACGTGTGTTCAAATTGTTTGCAAGCCACATGTTCAACGCGGATCGCGACATCATCATTTACAACCAACGGGGCTCGAACATGGTCGAGCCTGCGCTGGATTGCGGTGAAGCGTTGAACGCCAGAATTGACGCCTACGCGCTGGACCTCACGCTTGCGCAAAGAGACGAAAAAATCGCTGGCGCCGCGTTAGCATGTCTGCACGCTCTTAAAGAAAGCGGGCGCGACCTTCATGGCTATTCCGCCCGCGAAAACGCACGCGATCTACTCGATCTCAGAAGAAGCCTTGGTATCGAGCAATGGAACCTGATGGCGGTTTCGTACGGCGCATTGATGGCGCTAGAGGCGGCGCGGGTAGACGATGACGGCGTGCGAAGCATGATTTTGGATTCGGTCGTGTCGAACGAAAGCGACCTCTTCATGTCTGAAGCGAACAGTAATTTTGCGAGAAGTATCGATCGCGTACTGACGGCTTGCGCCTCGACGGCCGGTTGCGCAGAAGCATTTCCGGGGCTCGATAAAAAACTTTCTTCCTTCCTTGAAGCTCTGGAAGAAACGCCTGTCACCGTAACGCTGAACGGCGCCGACGGCGCACCAAAACAGATCATTGTGAACTGGCATGACTTTTTAAACCTTGTTCACTGGATGCTCTACAACTCGGAGACCCTACGGTATGTTCCTCTCCTCATTGATGAGACAGAGTCTGGCGATCTGGCGCTACTGACCCATCTGATGGATACTGTTTTCCCTGCGCCGAAAAACAATGCTGGCGGCGCATCGCCTGCTTTTTTCGCGATTGTCTGCAATGATCAGTATCGCGATCGCCGTGCATTTCCTGAAATTGAGGAAAAGTTTGGCGGATTCGCCATAACAAGCTTCATGGAAACAGTTTGTTCGGATCGAGAACTCGACTTCGCCAATCGGGGCCCTTTACCGCCGCGCGGACTAGAGACGCCAACTTTGTTGCTGTCAGGTTATTTTGACCCGATGACGCCAGACATTTACGCAAGCCAAGCGAAGAAGAACCTGCCGCAAGCTTTATTCGTCAGCATCCCCAATTTCGGCCATTCAACATTAAGCGGTTATACCGCCTGCCAAACCATTTTGTCGAAATCATTTCTGGATACATTAATAGAGACAGAAGCGTTCGCCTGTGCAGATAGCCTTCCCGTACCTGACTTTGTGCTAACACTGGACGGCCTGACACCGAACTAAGAATTCTGCCGCCGACCCTCAAACTTTGTAGTCGGATAAATCAAATTCGCTTTTTTCGTTCAAAATAGTCTGCGCCAAGGCTTCGCCGGAGCCAGCTGCAAGGGTCCATCCAAGATGGCCGTGCCCGGCATTCACGAAAACGCCCTGCACCGGCGTCGGCCCAATCCATGGCGCTCCGTACGCATGCATTGGCCTGAACCCAGACCATTGCACCAGCTCGTCCGCTTCAAGCCTTCGTGCTTGCTCGGGAAGAACTGCGCGCAATATTTTGCGCAAATTCTCAATCCTGCGCTCATCAAGCCTTTCATCGAAACCGCAAAATTCAGCCGTTCCGGCAACTCTCAGACGATCGCCCAGCGGCGTTACCGCCGCATGCAAATCATCATCCACAATGGGAAATTGCATCCGCTCCTCCGCCGCCAGATTTTTTGCGGAAAATGTCAGCGAATAACCTTTGACCGGCTTTACCGCGAGGGAAACCCCAGCCTGGTTCGTCAAACTGGGCGCATGCGCGCCTGCCGCAATCACAACTCTGTCAGCCGAGAGAAACTCCCCGCTTGCTAGACGAACACCGGAAACCTTTTGCTTTCTTATGATCAGCTCGGTTGCAGCCGCGTTCCACCGCGTACGAACGCCAAGCCTTTCCGTTACAGACAACACTTCTTGGACAAATTTATATGCGTCGCCAGATTCGTCATTGGGAAAATATACGGCTCCAGCAAGAGAGGTCTGTATCGGTTCTAAAGCCGGCTGCCGCTTAGACAGCGCTTGAGGAGACAACAGTTCAAAATCGACCCCAAGGCTGCGCATTTTCTCGGCTTTGGCCAGCCCTGCATTCAGCGCCGCGTGGTCCCTATAGATTTTTGCGGTGCCATTCTGCGCGCCATCATAGGAAAGGTTTACGGACTGGCGCCAATCCGACATGACTTTCAAACTGTATAGCGCCAATCGCACGTTCAATGCCGTTGCCCTCTCAAACTGGCTGACATTGGCGGCGCCAAGAAATTTCACCCCCCACATCGCCAATGACGGCACAGCCCGGGTTTTGAGCAGCATCGGCGCGTCCGGCCTTCCATAGAATTTCAGAAGATCAAGCCAAACACCGGGCGCATTCCATGGATCAGCCATGCTTGGCGTTAGCATCCCGCCATTCGCTTCACTTGCGCCCTTGCCCGGCGCAACCGCCCGATCAATGACAGTTACGGCCTCACCGCGCCGCGCCAACGCAAATGCCGTCGAAGCCCCAATTAGCCCCGCACCGATGACAATGGTCTCAGACATGCCCGTTTCCTCACCGAATCGCGCTTTCCAATATTTTCCGTATTGAAAATTTTTTCAATAGTGATACTTTTGCGAAATTCGGCGGTTTCTGGGGGCTGGAAAAGGCTCGCCCCCCGCGCTCAGGCCTTTGCCTTCGGCAAATCTTTCTGGCGCGCCGGATCACTAAAGAGATGTTGGGGCGAACTTAACGCATGAAAATCTTCACTGCCTATTTTGCGCACGAAACCAATTCGTTTTCACCAATTCCCACAAATCTGGAAAGTTTTGAGGAGCTTGGGATCTATCGATCTGCAATAGGCGCGCCCGAACAGAATATTCCGCTGCTCAAAGGCGCAGCCCATTTCTACAAGGAGGCGATACGTCGCGGGCATGACGCCGCAGTCGGCCTCTCCGCACATTCACAACCAAGCCGGCCGGTCAATCGCGCCGACTACGAGACGTTGCGCGGTTGGCTGCTCGACGATCTTAAGGCCGCAGGCGACGTAGATATCGTGCTTTTGTTCATGCACGGCTCCATGATGGCGGAGGGATATGACGATTGCGAAGCCGATGTATTAGGAAGCGTGCGGGATATAGTCGGCGCCGACGTGCCTATCGGATTACTTTTGGATTTGCACTGCAATGTAACGCCGCTAATGCTTGAGCGCGCGAGCTTTGTGAAGGCCTGTAAAGAATACCCACACACAGATTTCGATCAACGAGCGATTGAACTGTATGACCTTTGTGTGCGCCTGCGCGAAGAAAAAATATCGCCTACAGTTGGCTTTGCACGGGCGCCGATGCTTGGCCTGTTCCAAACGGCGCGCTCCCCAATGCGTGAATTTGTCGACTACATCATGGCGCGAGAAAAAGACCCCGGCGTACTCTCAATTACTTTGGCGCATGGGTTTCCGTGGTCGGACTTCAATGGCGCGGGATCGGGTGTCATCGCAATAACCGATAACGATCAAGAGCTGGCGAACACAATCGCAAACGAGATTTGCTGCGAATTTTTTGAACTGCGCGAAAGCGGTCAGTCGCAACTCTGCTCGGTTGAAGCAGCCGTATCTGAGGCGCTCAGCGTCAAGGATGGCACTGTCGTTATCGCCGATATGTCTGACAATCCGGGCGGCGGCGCTGCTTCGGATTCAACGTTTGTGTTACAAGAGCTTTTGAAACAAGGCGTTTCAAACGCAGCCGTCGCCTATATATGGGACCCGGCCGCTGTCGCTATCGCCTTCGCCGCAGGCGAGAAAGCGCGGCTTCCTCTCAGGATTGGCGGAAAAGTCGGAAGATTTTCAGGCCAGCCCGTAGACCTTGATGTGGAAGTCATCGCACTCAAAACTGACGCAATGCAACCTCACATTGCAGATGGCACGCCAACGCCACTTGGGCGCACTGCGCTGGTTTCCGCTGGCGGCATTGACATCATTCTCAATGATGTGCGTCAACAACCCTTTACTGTTGGCGGCCTAGAGGCGGCTGGCCTTGCTCCATGGGAGAAGAAAATCCTGGTGCTGAAATCTTCTCACCATTTCTATGCCAGCTTCCACGAAAATGCCTCCAAGATAATCTATTGCGACGCACCTGGAACGCTGAACAGCGATGCCCGAAAACGTCCGTATAAGAATATCAGGCGCCCAATATGGCCGTTGGATGACGTTCAACACGTAACCGAGCCAAAGCACGCAGCGGCGAGTTAGGCGCTGATGAAAGCGATATTCGTCATAGGTCTGGTTGCCGTTTTTGCTGCGGCGGGCGTCGGTCTCTCCTACGCCCTCGGCGCCAGCGCCGTGATCGCCTATTTCATCTCCGATTCCAGCAAGTTCCTTTCCATTGCACCGCAGCGGATTTTTTCACAAGTCGACGTGTTCGCCATCATGGCAATGCCGCTTTTTATTCTCGCCGGCGAACTCATGAATCGCTCCGGCGTAACACGCGCGCTCATCGACTTTTCCATGTTGTTGCTTGGACGCCTCCGCGGCGGTTTAGGCCACGTCAATATACTAACTTCAGTTTTCTTCGCAGGTATCAGTGGTTCAGCCGCGGCGGACGCGGCCGCACTCTCCAACACTTTTGTCCCGCAAATGGAACGGCACGGATATGACCGCCAATATGCCGGCGCCATTACCGCTGCTTCTTCCGTCATAGGCCCCATCATACCGCCGTCGATCATCATGATCTTATACGGCGCAATAATGTCGACCGACGTTGCGGCGCTCTTTGCAGCTGGCGTTGTCCCTGGCCTGCTCCTGGCGTCAGCGCTATTTATCACGAATGCAATTATCGCTGCGCGCGAGGGCCATCCGGGCGGCGCTGCCGATGATACGCCGCCGCTCATCCCAACTTTGAAGCGTGCTTTGCCTGCGCTGCTTTTGCCCATCATAATTCTTGGCGGCATTGTGTTCGGTGTTACGACGCCGATCGAGGCAGGAGCGCTTGCTTGTGTGGCCGCCAGTGTTATCGGCCTGACTTCGGGAGAATTAAGCTGGCGCTCTATATTTGACGGCGTTGAAAGAACAGCCGTCCTGACCGGGTCAATCTTCATGATTATCGCTGCAGCTTCTCTGCTCAGCTACCTGATTGTCCTCCATCAAATCCCAGATGATATCGCCGGGTTCGTTCAATCGATAAACCTTACGGGATTTGCGTTCATACTTCTCCTTATGCTCACATTCCTGTTCTTGGGCATGGGATTTGATTTTCTTCTCGGATTGACCGTCATTGCCCCCTTACTGGTGCCGATCGCTGTCGCACAAGGCTCTCATCCGGTTGCGCTTGGCGTCTTGATCTGCCTTAACCTCGCGATTGGCCTCATTACACCGCCTCTCGGAGGCGCGATATTAATGGTCTCGACCATTACCGGCGAAGGCTATTGGGGCCTTTGCCGGCGCATCCTGCCCTTTGTCATTGCAGAGCTTGCGGTCCTGTTGCTTATCGCTGTTTTTCCTGAGCTATCTCTGGCTTTGCCGCGTGCGCTGGGGCTGATATGAGGCGCCGGACATTTCTTTCCTGCATCGGCTCCAGCGCCGCGTTTGCGACAAGCTGCGCAGACCCCCGCAATACCGTAAAATTCGGGATGAGCACGCCAGCCGATCTGACACACAATGGCGTGTACGTCTGGGCTCATGCTTTTTTGGAAACAATAAAGGCAGCTGGATTTAAGGCTGATATTTTTCCCAACAGCTCAATCGGCGGCGAACGCGAACGCGTCATGCAGACCCGGATGGGGCTCCTCGAGGTCAACGCAACAGGCGGAGACGAAGTTAGCCGCTGGTCGCCGCTCGCCGCAGCCGGCGCGCATCCGTTCCTGATCGATACCTACAGCCACATGGATCGCCTTCTCACTGAAACTCCATATATCAAAGAGATTTCAATAGACTTCGAACATCATGGCTTTCGCCTTGTAGACTTCGCCTACACCGGATCCATGGTCGGTCTTTTCACCCGCGGCCGCCCTGTTCGAACTATGGATGATCTGCGCCAGCTCCGGTTGCGCGTTCTCAGCGCCGCCGATCTTGACTTGCTGAACGCCTGGAGGGTCCGCGGCGTTCAAGTGGCATGGGAAGAGGTCGCGCAGGCGCTGCAAACCGGCATGGTCGACGCTTATCTTAATCCACCCAATATCGCACCGTTATTCGGCCATGGCGCTGTTCTTGACTACTTCACTGACCTTCGCATGGGCCCGGCGTCGCGAATGATGATCATCTCTACGCACTGGTTAGAGTCGCTGACTACTCGCCAGAAGGATAGCGTCGAAGAAGCAATAGCAGCCGGACGTGCAGCGAATAGACAGTGGACGAAGGATGTCGAAAGCCGCGACCGTGAGAAGCTGAAACAGACTGGCATCGAATGGATCACCCTGACGAACGCTGAGCGGAAGGAGTGGCTTGAAGTTAGCGAGGCCATTCCACCGGGACGATGGGAAACAGCTGAGGCGAGCGCTCAATTCAGACATTGGATCGAAGAAACAAGGGAGGCGCAAGAATGAAACGCCTTCTGAGCGCGTTAACCGCGCTATCTTTATTCCTTGAACGTGCTGCTATTTTCGTCGCTACGTCCAGCCTATTGTTGATGACAATCTGTATCCTAATACAAATTGTCGCTCGCTATATTCTCTCCGAACCTCCCGCATGGACGGAAGAACTCGCCCGCCACGCGATGATCTGGTCTGGTTTCTCCGGGGCGACGGCTGCTTATAGCAAGCGCGCTGACCCCGTGCTGATCAACAATGAAAATTTAGGCAGCGCCTGGCTTCGCCGCACCGCAAAATTTATTGAGATTGTCGCTGTTTTTGTTTTTTGCACAGCCGTCCTTTGCGGCGTCCCTGCTTTCATGGCGCTTCATCACGACATGCTCACTGAATCGCTCGAGGCGCCAACACAGATTGTCATAGCGATCATTCCTATCTCTATGGGCGTGATCCTGTTTCATGCGTTTGTAAGGCTATTGTCGTTGAGCTTTCCAGAACCAGAAAATTCAAAGAGGACATCATGAAATCACCGTGGTTCTGGCTACTCATTAATTCTGCTCTTCTTGTATTTATGTTCGCAGGGTTGCGCGTTCTTGAAACTGGGCCGACGCCGCCCAAGACTGACTTCGATGTCGCGCGGGCATACTCAACGCTCAAGAACCTTAACCCGGAGAACCATCCTCACCCGGCAGGATCTGAGGAAAACGTACGGGTACGCGAGAGAATCCAACAAACGCTTAAGACATATGGGTTCGAAACCGTCGTACAGAGCGCTGATTTCTGCACCTCAATGCATGCTGGATGCACAGCAATTGAAAACATTATTGCCGTGAAATCTGGGTCCGAACCGAACGCGGACGCTATTCTCGTTACCGCCCACTATGACAGTGCGCCTGTCGCGCCGGGGGCTGGCGATGACCTCGCCGGTGTCGCCGCCATGCTCGAGGTCGCCCGGCTAACCGCATCCGAAACTTTCAAGAACGACATCATTTTTCTCTTTGCTGACGGCGAGGAAACGGGCCTGCGCGGCGCCATGGCTTTTGCTAAGCAACATCCTGACATGGCGCGCGCGAAGCTGACTATCAATTTCGAAGGGCGCGGCGTCGCCGGCCCAAGCGCCATGTTCGAAACAAGCGACAACAACGCTCGTCTCATCGAGATCTTTGCAAAGTCAGCGCATCGGCCAGTAGCCAATTCATTGATGTTCGAAGTCTATCGGAAGATGCCGAACAACACTGACATGACAATTTATAAGCAGGCTGGATCGGCAGGCTTGAATTTCGCTTTCTCTCGCGGCGTCGCACTCTATCACTCGTCGCGGGACAATGCTGAAAATTTGAGCCTGAACAGCCTCGCCCATCATGGCGACAACCTTTTAACAGTCTTACGGCAAGCGGGCGGCATCGACTTGTCAATATTAGACTCAAATGGCGACAGCACCTATATCGACATCTTTGGTTATACGCTGGCGCACTGGCCCGCCTCACTCAATCTGCCAGCGTCCATCGTCACCATTGTCTTGCTTTTTGTTTTGGGCGCGAGAACGAACGCTTATCGCGTGTCATCACTGGCGTTCGGCGTTGCGGCGGTATTCACAGTATTAGCAGGGCTGATTTTTATTGGCTGGGCGTTGTCATATCCTTTGGGCGTATGGCCCGGCATCCATCCCCTTGATCATCCACACCCATGGCCAGCGCGCGTCGCACTTGCTTCGGGCTGCTTGCTCATCGCGTACACTTCGGGGGCTGCGTTCTGTACTCGCGCTGGCCCGTCTGCATCATTGTTTGCAAGTTGGTTGGTCATCGCTCTAATTGCCCTCGCGCTCTCACTACTTCTTCCTGGCGGCGCCTATCTCGCACTGGTCCCGGCGCTGATTTTTGCTTGCGCCGCTTTGTTGGAAACTTTGATCTCACGAGATCAACCGCCAGTTATCGCGGCCTTCCTTGGACTTGTCGTGGCGGCCTACATGTCAGTCTATCACTTCCTGTTCTTTGACGTCGTCATGAACTTTCAGGTTAGCTACTTGAAGACGCCAATGCTCGCGCTCGCGGCTCTTGCTTCGGCGCCGCTTGTCGCCATCTGGAGCAGAAACAGGAAAAATGCGTTAGGACTTCCTGGGGCAGCGATGGCTTCCGTCATGGTTATCTTCGCGGGGATCGCAATGGTCACCGAGCCCTATACTCGCGAACGGCCGCGTTCCGTAAACCTTGCATATATGCAAACCACAGACGCCGACGGCGCGACAACTGCGCAATGGCGGCTCTATACCTACGGCCCTGAGGATAAAGCGTACACCGCCGCTGCTGGCTTTCCTGCCGAACCTGCTGCCTTCAGTCGCTTCGGCGGCGCAAAATCAAAAGCGTATTTCCAGCCAGCGCAAAATCACAACATCGCCTCTCCATCACTTAGCATCACATCAGATGAGTTTCTGGACGGCGTTCGCATCATAAAGGGCGACATTGCCGCTGGCCGGGCCGGCGTGTTTTTCGGTATAACCTTCCCAGCAGGGACAAACGCTGAAGAATTCTCAGTCAATGGAGACGTCCTCCTCAATCGTGAAAAATTCGCCTCTGGAAAAATCAATCAGGCGTATTTCAATGGGTTCGGCGCCCGAACCCTCCCTTTCGAGCTTCGAATAGCCGGTGACGGCCCTTCTGAGATTGCGATGTTTGAAGTCTCACCGCTTCCTGACGACGCGAAAGCCATCTCAATCATTCAAAAACGTCCCGACAGTGCTGCACCGCTTCAATTTGGCGATCATGCAGAAGTTCAACACATCTACAGGTTCTAGGAAGTTGCAATATGGTCTTTGATCCATCGCCATTCACTTGGCCGAAAGGACGCGTCACTCGTTCTATCTCCTTCGAAAATCTGGACGGCGCCCCGGGCGCCGGCGGCATGGCGTCCAGCCCTCTCGGCAAAGGCCGAAAAGGCTCTGCTGTTCGGCATGTTTATGATGGTGAGACGATTGAGCTGGCTAACATCGAAGGAAACGGAACCATACGTCACATTTGGCTGACGACCCACGACAAACCACACTATTTGCGCGGTTCCCTGATCCGTATTTATTGGGATGGGCAGGATTACCCCAGCGTTGAAACGCCGCTCTGCGAATTTTTTGGATTTGCACATGGCAAGTCACAAGCATTTCAAAGCGTTTTCCATTCCGTCGGCTCAACAAAGGCCATGAACTTCTGGGCGCCAATGCCGTTCACACGCCGCGCCCGCATTGAGTTTGTCAACCAATCGGGCTCGCGCCTGCCGCTATTTTATCAAATCGACTACACGCTTGGCGATAATCACAGCGACGACGTGGGAAGGCTCCATGCCTCGTTCCGGCGCGAATGCGAAACTACGCTCGGCGAAGACTTCGAAATCATGAGTGAGCGAAAAGGACGCATCCGCTATCTCGGTGCTGTCCTGGGCGTCAGACCAAAAGACCCGCTCTGGTGGGGCGAAGGCGAGATGAAAGCTTATGTAGATGGCGACGAGGCGTTCCCGACTATCGCAGGAACAGGCGCTGAAGATTATTTAGGCCAGGCATGGGGCATTCAAAACGACGCCTTTCTCCACCATGGCTGCAACTACAAAGAAAAAGAAGATAATGCAGACACTGGCGTTGTCTCCGCCTATCGCTGGCATCTGGCTGACCCGATTACCTGCGAAAATTCTCTGCGCGTCACTATTCAGCAGATAGGGCACCGGCCGACAGGCTCTGCACGAACCATTGATGAATACAAAGCTGAATTGTTTGAACGGTCTGACGACTGGTCTGCAGCCGCATTCTGGTACGAAGCAACGCCATCCCAGCCGCTTCCCCCGTGCCCTACGCCTGAAATACGGCTGGTCGGTGTCGAGCATCCGGAGAACTAAAAACATAAAAGTGAGGAAACCATATGTCGGAGACAATCCGCATTTTCTGGCCTGGTGACTACCGCCCGACGCCGAACGCCCTAGCGTTGGAGCAAGTCGAGCAAGCAACCCGTCAGCTTGAGAAAAGCCTCGATCGCCTCGGCTGCCGCCACAAGCGTGTTGAAGGCATGATCACGAAACCTAACGAATCCATCAACAAGCTTAGCGCCATTGATGAGCCGATGATTGGCGTCTATGCCCACTGGGTTTATGGTCCGCACACGGTCGATGGTGTTGTCGGTAAAGATTCACCACTACTGCTTGCCAGCAATTTTTCCGGAACCTGGCCAGGCCTTGTCGGATTGCTAAACACCGGTGCTTGCCTGGAAATGGTTGACCGCAAGGCCTCCCGCATTTGGACGGACGCCGATGACTGGTGCGAAGACGACGCCTATATGCCGCGCCTTGAAGAATGGGTTGATAAAGGCGACATCACTTATTCTGCAAGCGCGCTGGCGAAGCCGCCCGCAGCACCGCTACAAGCACAATCGATTGCGGACAATGTATCCGCTGCTATGCGCACACGCCGTCCACTCGCATTGATGCTCGGCGACACATCCATGGGCATGACGAACGGTTATTTCGGGCCCCGCCTGCTCAGTCAGATCGGATTTTCTGAGCATAAGGTCGATCAGGCCTGGATCATCGAACGCGGCAAGTCCATTACAATAAAGCGGATTGATGATGCTTTTTCCTTTGTGAACGACAAAGGCGTGACTTTCCATTACGGCGAAGCGGGCGCTGAAGATTTTTGCGCAGATGCAACCCGAGAGCAGTTGCGGGACTATCTCGCTGTTTTGGATCTAGTGGAAGAATTCGAGGCTGATTGTATTGGCTGGCAATATCAATTGGGCTTGATTAACTCCCGCCCACCTTCAGACTTTGCCGAAGGATTGCTGAACTCGGTTTGCCGACCAGAATCCAATGGCGATGTAATCGCGGATGCAACTGAGGCGGATCAAGGCAACCTGATCCCGATGGAGATGATGAAGCGTCTCCTCAAAGAAAAAGGTCTTCACCAAGCGGTATTTTTTCATGACATCCGCTGGGGAGACGAAGTCGATGGGCGTTTCATCTGGCTGCTGCTCAATTCAGGCTCCAGCGGCGCTTACGCATTCAACCATGATCCTGACAGCTTAAAAGGCGTGCATTCGTATCGTCAGCCGTCTGCATATTTCCCTATTCCAGGCGGCGCCTTCTCTGGCGAGAGCCTGCCAGGCCAGATCACATGGGCGCGGGCGCACCTTTCCGGCGGCGAGTTATGGATGGACATCGGACGCGGCGACGTTGTTCAACTAGAACCTGCATTGCGTGACCAATGGTGGAACAGCACAACCCCGCAATGGCCATTCATGGCCGCAGACCTCCAAATGTCGCGCGATACGCTCATGGCCCATTATATGAGCAATCATGTGGCCGTCGCCTATGGCGATATTTTTCATGAAATGACGGCGCTTTCAAAGGCGATGGGATTTCGCGTGCGGTTTATTTCCGACAATGGCAGCGCAACATGAAAAAGCCCTTGCTGATCGGCATTGACGGAGGCACCGAAAGCCTTCGGGCTGCGGTCTATGATCTCGCTGGAAATGAATTGTCGTCGGCCAGCGCGACCTATCCCACATCGTTTCCCGCTTCCGGACAAGCAGAGCAAAACCCCGAAGACTGGTGGCGCGCCTTGTGCTCGGCGCTACCCGAAACCATGAAAAAAGCCGGCGCAAAAGCTAGCGACATCGCTGCAATTGCTCTCGATACGACGTGCTGCACGGTCTGCTTTCTCGACAGCGATATGCATCCGCTTCGCCCCTCTCTACTATGGATGGATGTGCGCGCAGACAAAGAAGCCGGAGAAGTTCTCGATACCGGTGATGCAGCGTTGGCAGTCAACAATAATGGCCTCGGGCCGGTTTCCGCCGAATGGATGATTCCCAAAAGCTTATGGGTGAAAAGGAACCAACCTGACATCTATGAATCGGCAGCTACGATCTGCGAATATCAGGACTACCTCAATTACCGCCTCACCGGCGCCATGGCGTCAAGCGCCAATAACACGGGCGTACGCTGGCATTTTCGCCATTCAGATGGCGGCGCTCCCATTTCACTGCTGAAAAAACTCAAGGCCGAAGAGTTGGCGGAAAAATGGCCGCAAACTGTTCTCGAACCGGGGGCAATCGTTGGCGCCTTGTCAGAGACTGCGGCGCAAGCTCTCCTACTCACCGCGGGAACGCCGGTCGTACAGGGGGGCGCTGACGCCTTCATCGCCATGGCGGGCATGGGTGTCATTCGTCCTGGCGATCTGGCGCTGGTTACCGGCTCTTCGCATTTACATCTGGGCGTTACCGACTGCGCCCTCTCCGCGAAGGGCATGTGGGGCGCTTATTCTGATGTACTTCGCCGAGGTTATGGCGTCGTTGAAGGCGGACAAACCTCTACCGGCTCAGTGGTGAACTGGTTCCACCGCACGTTAGCGCGCGACGCATCCTATAAACAGCTAGATGAAGAAGCGCTCTCTACGCCTCCCGGCTGCGACGGCGTGACTGCGCAAGATCACTTTCAAGGAAACCGCACGCCGCATACCGACGCCACTTCGCGCGGCGCATTTGTTGGGCTCTCACTTACGCATGGCCGCGGCCATCTTTACCGGGCGCTTCTGGAAAGCGTCGTTTATGGAACACGTCTGATTCTTGAAACGATGTCAGGTAATGGTGTGGCGATAGAAAACATTATCGCCTGTGGCGGCGTCACGCGCTCACCCGTCTGGACACAAATTCATGCAGATATCATTGGGCGCCCGATCAAATTGGCCAGCGCCGCATGCGCCCCTGCGCTAGGCAGTGCAATGTTTGCAGCCATCGGCGCTGGCTTTTACGCCGATCTTGAAGAGGCCACAGACAAAATGGTGCGCTATAAGCTCACCGTTGAGCCAGACCGTACCGCACATGAAAAATATAGCCCCTATTTCGAACGCTATAAGGCTGCTTATGGCGCATTGAAAACAATCAACGCCGCTTGAAACGGTCCAATCGCCGCGATGCCGCCAAACACACAAGAGACTGATCCAATATCAAAAGAGGCTCGCGAATTTCTGCGATCATTGCCGCCTTTCGAACAACGAACACAGCCCCCTCTAGATGGATCCGTTGCGGCGTGGCGTACTTTGCAAGACCTTGTGGAAGACCGCACGTCGCCAAGTTGTGAACAAGCGAAGCAACGCTACGATCCAACCATAACCGAACAGAACGCCGGCCCGTTGCGAGCCATCGTCGTCACGCCCAAAGTAGCCGACGAAGATCGAACACCGGCGCTTTATCTGCATGGCGGCGGCTATACCTGTTACTCCGCACACTCAAGCCTGTTTGCCTCAATACCGCTTGCAGCTGCGCTGAACCGGCCGTTGATATCAATCGACTACCCTCTGGCGCCTCAGTCAGCGTTTTCCGATACTGTGAGCAAAACTTCCGCAGCCATTGCTGAACTCCTCAAGCAATTTCCAGCTGCAAGCCTTGTCGGAGAGTCCGCAGGAGGGGGACTTGCTCTTAGTGCAATCAACAGCTTGCCAGAAGGCGGCTTGCGTCCCAGATGCCTCGTGTTGATTTCGCCTTGGACCGATCTTGGCAATAGCGCCGAAAGCCGGCGAACGATGGCGGATAGTGATCCTATTTTGCGGTATGAACCAAGCTTGCGCGTTAGCGCGGAAGCTTATGCGCCTAACGCCTTTGAAGATCCAGACGCCTCGCCATTATTCGCTGAATATGACGACACTTATCCCCCAACATTCATTCTGTGCGGCTCACGCGACATATTGCTGTCGGACAGCCTGCGCCTACACGAAAAACTGAATGTGGCTAATGCCAAGTCTATGCTGGAAGTCTACAACGGCATGTTTCATTCCTTCCCCATTCTCGCGCCGGATTTGCCCGAATCGCATAGCGCGATGCGCTCAATCAAAGCATTCTTGGATCATTGTGATTGGCCGTTACAATGTGCGCCGCGCGTTTACGAATGAGGCTTCGCGTAATTCACCGCAAGCAAATACAGTTTAGCCAGATTTTAGTCGCGCCATCAAACCAATTTCACGACCCGGGCTGATGTAATTAGCAGCTGCAACAATGGCGTCGGCATCTATCTGAAAATGACGATAGAGATCAGCTATTCGCCCCGTTTGCCCAAAATGCTCAACGCCTAGAGGCACCGTCATATTGCCTTTGACGCCACCTATCCAAGCAAGTGTCGCCGGATGACCATCCGTTACGGTAATGAGCGTCGCCGTGGTCGGCGCCACGCACATCAGCCTTTCAATCTGGCTCTCAGCGTTACGGACTCCGCGCGCCCGCGCACGTCGCGCTGCCGTCCATCCGGAGTTCAATCGGTCGGCTGAAGTCACTGCTAGCACTGCTACGTCGCGACGGTCGTTTCCTATCCGACCCGCTGCTTCAATTGCTTCCGGCGCGACACATCCCTGGTAGGCTATGATGACTTCGGTATTTGCCGTTGGCGGCCTAAACCAATAGGCACCGTCCACAACAGCTTGACGAAAGCCTTCGCTGTCCCGTTGGGTTGGCTGTTCGATGGGCCGCGTTGTCAGCCGAAGATATACAGAACCCCCTGTTTCATCCCGTAGCCAAGTGCGTTCGTCGGGATCACCCTCCCCATCTCTCTGCAAGTAGGCAAATGCCCAGTCCATTATGATAGAAAGCTCATCAACATACCCGGGCTCGAAAGACACAAGCCCGTCCTGGCTCATGCCAATGAGTTGAGCGCCGATGGACTGATGAGCGCCGCCTTCGGGCGCCAGCGTTACGCCAGATGGCGTGCCGACAATAATAAAGCGCGCATCCTGATAACAAGCATAGTTTAACGCATCAAGGCCACGGGCGACAAAAGGATCATAGACTGTGCCAATCGGAAGAATGCGTTCTCCAAACAATGAATGCGAAAGTCCGGCGGCGCCAAGTAAAAGAAACAGGTTCATCTCCGCGATGCCTAGCTCGATATGCTGCCCATCGGGCGAAAAGCTCCACTTTTGTGCCGAAGGTACGGCCTCTTCTTTGAAAGTATCGCCTCGAACATCGCGGGCGAAAAGGCAGCGTCGGTTAACCCATGCTCCGAGATTTGTGGACACAGTGACATCGGGCGACGCAGTCATAATCCGGTTTGAAATGGCTGCATTAGACTTTGCTAATCCGTCGAGGATTTTACCAAATCCTGCCTGCGTTGATGTAAATTCGTCATCGAGGAATACCGGTCCGGACGACTCAACTTTTACGGCCGAATAACGACGCTTCCCTTTCAAGAAAAATCGTGCATTTGCAACAAATTCTCTCAAATCGGAAGTCTCTTCAACCGCAGCAAAGGGCTCCCACTCCCGGCCTTTTGGCACACCCATTTCTCTCTGGAATTCCTCCATGTGGGCTTTGGTCATAAGGCCGGCGTGATTATCCTTGTGCCCTGCGAGCGGTGTGCCCCAGCCTTTAATCGTATAAGCAAGGAAGACGGTCGGCTGATCGCCTGTAGCCGCGTCGAATGCATCGCAAAGCGTCTCCAAACATTGCCCGCCTAGGTTTGTCATTAGGGCCGAAAGTTCATCATCCGAGCGTCTATTCAGCAACGCCGTCACGTCGCCTTGATCTCCTATATCGTCTTGCAACCGACGACGCCATGCTGCGCCGCCTTTAAAAGTCAAGGCGGAATAAAGAGAATTTGAACAGTCGTCGATCCACTGTCGCAATTTCTCTCCGCCTGGTTCTTCGAACGCCTTCCGCTGCAGAGCGCCGTGTCGCAGCCGCACTACCCTCCAACCGAAAGCCTCGAAGATTGCCTCGACACGCTCAAATAGCCCTTCACGCACAATACCGTCCAGGCTTTGCCGATTATAATCGATAATCCACCATACGTTACGAAGATCGTGCTTCCAGCCTTCCTGGAGGCATTCGTAAACATTACCTTCGTCAAGCTCAGCGTCGCCTACTAGAGCAATCATGCGCCCGAGTTGCTCGTTGCCTAACCAGCCCTTCGCGTATATGTAATCCTGGACCAACGATGCAAATGCAGTAATCGCAACACCCAGCCCAACTGAACCAGTTGAAAAATCCACGTCGTCGACATCTTTGGCTCGGGTAAGATTGGGCTCCGCCATAGCCCCGAAAATTTTCGAGATTTTCGCGAGTTTGATTGCCCGCAATATACTGAATAGCATGAAACACTGGCGACGCATGCGGCTTGACCGCCACCCTGTCTTCTGGCCGCAGGGCATGAAAATAGAGCGCCGTCATGATTGAAACAATGGATGCACAAGAGGCCTGGTGCCCTCCAACCTTAACGTCCCCGTCGCCCTTGGGCCGAATATAATTAGCGTTGTGAATAGTCCACGACGCTAGCCATAAGGCGCAGCGCTGAAGATCGGAAAGCATAGCAATGTTTGCAGATTTCTTGTTCATTTCTCAAAAAAAAGAAAAACTGAAAAGCAGAAAACGTTCTCATTGCACTTAGGTTTGAATTCCTTGTTTAGAAACTTCTCCTGCAGTTGCGTTCGCAACTTTTCGTAAGAAGCATTTCAGACAGCGGACGGTGCAATCGTCGCAAAAGTGTTAATAAAACGGCACGCTATTGGTCAGGTTTCAAAGTCATATCGAGCAATTGTCGCGACCCGAACAATCTCAACAGTCCCACCTGCAAAGAAAGATCCGAGAAAAGAGCTTCCTTCGACAATGTTTTGCTCTTATGGACCCGAAGATTCTTTGTAATAGACATCGCCAACTCAGTACCGGTCTGGCTTGGAATGCCGTTCAAAAAAATTCCGCTTTCATGACAACATACGGCCATTCCCTTTGGCGACCCTGCGCCGCTAAATATAACGATACTCAAATGGCGAAACTCACTATTTTTAGATTACTTATTGCGATATCGGAGAAGATATATTAAAAATTAGCGGGTTAGGGAGTGATTTTCACTATTATTGATGGCATCGACATAAAGATCTTAAAAGCCCTGTCTGCCGATGGGCGAATCAGCAACACGGACCTTTCCGAGCGCATACACCTCTCCCAGACGCCAACCTACAAACGCGTCAAACGTTTAGAGGGGGATGGGTATATCACCGGTTACAAGGCTATTTTAGATGAATCTAAATTGGGCGGTCGCATGGCGGTTTTTACGTGGGTCTCGCTCGCAAATCAGAAAAAGGAATCTCTTCAGGCATTTGAGGAGCTGGTAAGAGATGCGCCAGAAGTAATGGACTGTTTTTTAATGACAGGCGATGCTGATTACTTGTTGCGAATAGTAGTTGATAACTTATATGAGTTTGAATCCTTTCTAACTGAAAAAATGGCACGTCTTGGAGATATCAATAGCATCAAGTCGAGTTTCGCATTACGGCGCATCGTGCAAAAAAGTATACCGCCAAAGCTATCGCAAAAATAGTGGCGACCTAAGGCGTGGCTCCAGTTTACGCCTATCCGAAAGTCTTCGATTGCGCGGCAATGAGTTTTGAAACGCCTTTAGACGACAAAATCGATAAGATAGTTTCCAGCCGGCCAGCCATTCTGACGACCACAAATTATTCAAACTTCACTCAATGCGTAGAATCGCGCCGCTAAACCAAGGCGCGAACCCGACTCAGCTATTAGATTTACGTGGGCAAGGCGTTATTAAGCTTCCCAAGGGGAGGCCGATATGGCGCGCAATGACCTGAATGGTGAGGAGTAGGCGGCGGTTGAATGGCTGCCGCCAAACCAAGTTCGCCTTCCGCAGCGCTTAGCTGGCGGGCGCATACACGGCGTTTTCTACGTCGTGCGCACCTACCCTCCGTCGCGGGGTTTGCCGGCACCATAGCCCGCGAACAAGCATTGATGATCTCTATGCGCAAGGGGCGAGCGCGATATTAGGAAAGGTGGCCTGACCCATCGAGGTGCTCCGAGTCGTTGGTAGACTCGGCGGGTTGTGGGGCAGCGTTCATGCCGCCACGCTCTGAACGTAAGGCGGCATGAACGGCCTTGGCAAGATGACTTTTGGCGCTGGCGGTCGGTAGCCGAGCGGTGAGTGCGGGCGGAACGTGTTGAAGTGTTCGCGCCACCATTCGATCAGCGTCTTAGCCTCCTTCATCGTGTAGAAGATTTCCCGCGCAAGCAGCTCGTCCCTGAGCTTGGAGTTGAAGCTCTCGCAATATCCGTTTTCCCAGGGAGAACCCGGTTCGATGTAGAGCGTCTTGACGCCGAGTCGGCCGAGCTTTTCTTCCATGAAGTTACAGAAGCTTGCGCCACCGCGCATCGGCGATCGGTAATAGCGGGTGTGCGACCTGCCCTTCGGCCTTCACCTAGTCAACATAGTCGTTACAAAGCGTTTCGAGCAGCGGAAAAATGTCGTCGCTTGTAAGTACAGCGCCATTCGGTTCGGCCAGCACTTTAGCGTCAAGATGGCGGAGAGTTAGAAACTCAATCCGCCAAATCCATCATGCTACCATCCAAATTGCAATTGAGGGCGATTATCTGGGAAATGTGACTGCGTGACTGACTAGAAGTGTCGCCTACCTTACTCCGATTGAATCGTGGCGCCTTCGACTTACAAGCGTCAATTGAAATTTTTCGGAAATGGTGCGGCGAGCGCCGCCAGATTGCAATTTGTTCGACCGTCTATTCCTGGCGGCGGCAAATATTGTTGCGTCTGAGTTGTCGAGACAGGTACTGCCTTTCCCGCATTTTGCCGATCTGGCTGCCTGCGTGGATGTAGCATTCTAAATTTGGCCGAAATTTCCGGACGCTTGCTAGCGATTTGCTAGCGGGGGACAACACGTTCCAAGTTAGCCCGAATGGCGCATTTATAATTATTTGATTTTGCGCATATATTCTGGAGCGGGTAGCGGGAATCGAACCCGCATCTTCAGCTTGGAAATCTGAATCTGGTGGGACTAAGTTCCTCAGATCTCGACTGATTTGGTTGGCGATACGACGCAAGTTAGCTGTGTGCCCGCAGTCACCGATAAAAGAAACTTACGACGTGGATATCGCAGGATGATTTGCGCATATGGCATACTGACACCGACACATCATTCTGCGATCAGCGATCACCATCGCGCTTGGGCGAAAGCCCAACACCGTGAGTAGGTACGTTTAATCTTTTTTCCCCAGCGATTGAGTTGGATTGAAGTTGATCCGGGCTGGTACCCCAATGGTACCCCCAAAGAAGAGCGCTAGCTGCGACGTAACCTACGAATGCGTAAGATGTTCATTTTCATTACAAAAATGGCGCGAGTGACGGGACTTGAACCCGCGACCTCCGGCGTGACAGGCCGGCGCTCTAACCAACTGAGCTACACCCGCTTGTACAGGCCTTCCGGCCAGCCAAGAAACATGGCCATTACGTGAGGGCCTTTTGGCCGTCAAGGCCAAAAAATACTCACCCCGGCGAAGGGCGGCCAGCAGCCGATTGTCGGAGAAAATGCTTAATTTCCAGCCGAACAAGCCGAGGCGCAACGAGGCGGTGAAGAATACGGCCAATCAAGGGAGAATCCGCCGAACTTCCCCTCGCAGCCGGCGCCGGTTGCGCTCGGGCTCGCAATCGCGAATTCCATCGTATTCTTCACCTCGGGGACGCAAAAACCCAATACCGCTGCAACGTAAAGGCAACGACGATCATGACCGGCAGGGCAATCACATACGCCGGAACCTCCGCGACGCCCTGCCCCATGAGTAGTCCAATCGCCGCCGTGCCAACTGCGTACTGCACGACGAAAGCAACCGCGTAGCGCCATCCGGAAGAACGCATCGGCCGGGTTCTGTCCCGGAACACGAAATTGCGGGCCAGAAAGAAGCCGCAGACCAACGATGCCGAAATCCCAAAAAAATTCGCCGCCCAATAGGGCGTCGGCGTCCAGGTGACGAGACCGGAATAGACGAGGAACGCAGCGGCTGTATTGATCGCTCCGGCGACGCCGTAGCGCAAAATCATATCTCTTCCACGATAAATAGTAATTAATCCTGACAAAACATGATATTAGGCATTATTATATAGTCAAATAATTGCTCAAGTCGAGCTCTTGCCTATAGTTAGCGAGACAGATAAACAGGCCAATAACTCGGACGCATCAATTCCAATCACCGCTTCTTCATGCTCATCTCCTTCGTATCGCCGGTGTACCGATGCAGAAACTGCCTGGAAAAGCTCGTTTCGGAGATCAACGATGTATGCAGGGAAACGGACCTATCTTACGAAATACTTCTGGTTGACGACGGGTGCCCCGAAAATTCCTGGGCGGCGATAAATGAACTGTGCGCGCAATACCCGAAAGTGAAAGGCGTTAAGCTCGCCAGAAATTTCGGTCAGCACTCCGCAATAGAAGCCGGCCTCAAATTCGTCGAAGGCGAATGGATCGTCATTCTGGATTGCGACCTCCAGGATCAACCGAGCGCCTTCCGGAAAATGTGGAGGGAAGCTCAGACAGGCGCAGATATCGTTCTGGTGCGCCGCCAATCACGAACCGACGCCTGGCACCGAAGAGTACTGTCGTCACTTTTTTACAAGGCGCTGAGTTCACTTACCGGAACCAAGCTGAGCGCTGAGATCGCAAATTTCGGAATTTATCGACGAAAAGTCATTGACGCATATAACTCATGGTCAGAAGAGCAGAAGTTTTTTCCGGTCATGATTCAATGGCTTGGATTTGACCAACGCACCATAACCGTTCCCCATGCAGAACGATTTTCCGGAACGTCTTCTTATAATTTCCGCAGCCTTCTCTCCCTGGGAGTGCGAGTTGTCCTGTCATTTTCCGATAGACCGCTGTGGTTCGTGTCAATGTTCGGAATGTTCGTGGCCTGTGTCGCATTCCTGGCGAGTATTGCGTTTCTGGTCCAGGCCCTTTCAGGCAATGCCAGCGTCCAGGGGTGGCCGAGCCTGATTTTATCGATCTGGTTTCTGGGCGGCTTTAATATCGCCGCCGTTGGCGTCGCCGGGATTTATCTCGGCAGAACATTGAGAGAAGCCAAAGGCCGTCCGAGCTATGTAGTCTCGGAGAGCTTGAACATTGCAGGCGCAAATGTCTAAAGCGGAGAAGATTGACTTCACCTGCTTGTGCGTTGGCCAGAAAGGCGCACGCTTTCTCAAGGACCTTGAGGCCCGCGGTTGGGCGCCGACCCGCATTGTGAGCTATTGTCAAAAAGACGATGCGGCGAATTCATACGAAACAATTGAATCCTTTGCTCGCACTCATTGCATCGAGTTGGAAAATAACACCCGGCCTCGACTTGCCAAAGACGAGCTTGCTTTCATTGTCGGCTGGCAATTTTTTGTCAAAGGCGAGCACGAGCGATTAATCGTTTTCCATGACTCTCTGCTGCCAAGATACAGAGGGTTTGCTCCCACCGTCTCCGCCTTGATAAATGGCGAAAAGGAAATAGGCGTAACGGCGCTTAAGCCTGTATCCGGTGTGGACGCCGGTCCTGTTTACGCTCAAACAGCGATCCCGATAACCTACCCAATCAAGATCAAGGACGCGCTTGATATTCAGGCCGGCGCGATGGCCGCTCTTGCAGCGAAATTGCTTGCACATGAAACAGGCGACGGCTTGCCGCGCCCCCGCCCGCAAACCGAGGCAGACGCAACATTTTCTGTGTGGCGCGACCAAGAGGACTACCACATCAACTGGGCTGAACCGGCGACGCGGATTGCCCGCATGATCGACGCCGTGGGTTCGCCATATGAAGGCGCAAGGACGCTTTATCGTGGAGAGGAAGTGATAATCAACGCGGCGGAGGTTATCGCAGATCTGAAATTTGAAATCAGGCAGCCCGGCAAATTCTGGTCGCTCACCGATGGAATTCCCACCGTCATTTGCGGAACCGGCTTGCTGAAGCTCCATGACGTTACGTCCAAGACCGGCGCCGCCATCGAATTCAAGCAACTTCGAAGTCGATTTGCAGCCAAGAGCCGCGAAAAAATAAATCGTGTGACTCAATTTTTTTGAACGCTGAAACCAATGATAGAGAACTCGCCAAATATTCCATTCAATCGTCCCGCAATAGTTGGTCGCGAAATAGAATACATCAAGGACGCTATTGATAGGCGCCAATTGTCCGGAGATGGTTATTATACGGATCAATGTCAGAAATGGCTCAATACGTATATTGGCGGCAGCACATCGCTCTTGACCCACTCCTGCACCGCAGCGCTCGAGATGGCCGTGGTTCTGGCCGGTATCGAACCAGGCGACGAAGTCATAATGCCAAGTTATACTTTCGTATCGACCGCCAACGCCGTTGTATTGCGCGGCGGCATTCCGGTTTTTGTGGATATCCGGTCCGACACGCTGAACATCGATGAGACTTTGGTGGAGCGCGCGATTACGCCTCGCACAAAAGCAATCATGGTTGTGCATTACGCAGGCGTTGGCGCTGAGATGGCGACGCTTCGTAAGATCTCGGACGAACACGGTTTGACGCTTATCGAGGATGCCGCTCAAGCCCTTGGCGCGACATATCGAGGCCAACCACTGGGCTCTCTCGGCGACCTCGCAGCGATTTCTTTTCATGAAACGAAAAACGTCACCTGTGGAGAGGGTGGAGCGATCATAGTCAACGATCCAAGTTTGGTGGAGCGCGCCGAGATCATCCGCGAAAAGGGCACCAACCGGAAACGCTTTTCTCGAGGCGAGATCGACAAATACACTTGGGTCGACAGGGGAAGTTCGTTTCTCCCCGGTGAATTGAATGCTGCATTTCTATACGGGCAGCTTGAGATGGTTGCAGACATAACTCAAAAGCGGCGTCGCATTTGGGACTTGTATGACAGAGAACTGCAATCGGCGGCGGATTTATTGGTGGACGTCGTTCGGCCCACGATTCCTGAAAACTGCGAACACAACGCACATATGTATTACATTGTTGTGCCGACCAACGCGCATAGAGAAGCGTTTATTGCCTATATGAGGGAGCATGACGTGATGACCCCTTTTCATTACGTCCCCCTCCATTCTTCGCCAGCAGGGCGGCTCTATGGCCGGACAAACGGCCCGTTGGTGAATACTGTGGATTTGGCTCAGCGGCTTGTGCGATTGCCGCTTCATTACAATTTGGGCGGCGCCGCAGAAATTGTCATTGCCGACACATTGCAATTCTTAAAACGGTAATCCACTTCGGGTCGAAAGACAGAGTATGCGCGCGTCGTTAACGGAAGTACGAAAGAACGTCACGACTTCGATAATTGAAAATTTCAAGCACGTCGGCGTGCAACATGATTTCGGGTCAATCGCACGCGTTTTTGGCGCCGCTTTCTTCATATGTTTGGCGTTCGAACTATTTTTAAAATCTGGAATAATATTTTCCGATGCCTTCTTTCTTGACGATTCGTCCTATTTTGCACGATCTCAACGCGGGGAAATTTTTCATGCGCCCAATTTGGAGCTTTATCGGGCTCTGGTCGGCATTTTTGGGGATATTTCGTCTCTTAGAATAGTGCACCTGCTTGTATTTTCCGCAGGGGCCGGACTGATGTCAGTCTTAATAATGCCCTTAGTCCGCGACCCGAATTTGTCGGTGTTAATTGGCGCCTTTTCCTTCTTAACGCCCTTCTCTCATATCCTGACAATTTTCGCTAACGGTACATACTACGCATGGTTCGCATTGTTTTTTCTTTCATCGGCATTGGCGCTTCAATGTGTGAGATTTTCTGGCGACGGACTTAATCGAAGTTGGTTGTGCCTCATCATCGGAACGCTGCTTGCGTATTTGGCCGTGTCAACTGTGGACACAGGCGTTTTGATGCTTTGGCCTCTGCTCATCTTCTTGGGGGTAAACAGCAGAGCATGGACTTCAAAGGCCGGTATCTTTGTCACCTCGGCTCTTACTGCCGGATTGATCGGGCTGACGTGGCACACTCTGAACTCAGTTCAACATCCATATAAGAGAATGCCGGGGCGGCTGGTCTATTCTCCGGACGAGATGATAACCAACAGCCTCTATTTCGTATCAAACATGGCTGGCCGCTATGTAGACCCTATGCTGCTGACCGGGCTTCCATTAAGGCTGAACGGATTACTCCCGCTATTTGTCTTGATCGCTTGCGTCACAATTATTGCGGGGTACGCATTGGTCACCAACCGAGAGCGATTCTTTAAGCGCGTACTTAATCCTGAATTAGTTCCACTTCAGGCATTTTTCATATTGTCGTTGATCGTTGCCGTCGGGCCCTACTCGGCCCTAAGCATAACACACATTTGGCACTATTTTTTGCCTTTGATATTCTTTGTGCCCGTTGTTGCGATATTTCTTTGTCTTGTGGTGCGCCGGCAGGCGGCGTATGCATTCATTTCGGTAGCAGCGTTATCGACCACGCACGCAACTTCATCCGCGATGCATCAGTATCGACAAGAAGTCGACATTCAACGCTCACTGGCGTGTTTCATAGGAGCCCACGCCAGCGATATAATCAGTGCAGAAACGATTATCGTTTCAACCGATGGGCATACACCGGCCTCGGGAATAACCGCCGAATTCCGCTTGACCGCGTTTTTTCGGTTGGTGTTGGACGCACCATCCCTGCCTCAGGTAAAGGTTTACCGTCAACCAAGCCAAGCCGGAGAATTCGAAGAGGCCATAAACACGAATGAAGACGCTTTTGTCTTAACTGGTACAAACAATTTTGGAGTGATAACGGCGCGCCGAAAAGGCAACTCTTTTTCGGCTCCATCGCGCTGCGAACCAGGTTTGAGAGCCTCATCAACTTAGTGGTTCCTGAATTCGCTGGGACCGACTTTTTCGCAGACGACCGCGCTCCGGGCCGCTAACTCGGCGCCGCGCCAGCCGGGCGACCGGGCCCGCCAAGACGGTTTTCCCCATGAAATAACAGGAAATCGGCGCCGTTAACCCTAGTCTTTCAGCCGGCGGGATTGACCGGCGGGGCCCTAAAGGGGTTTGATGTTTTCATTGCCATACCAATCGCCCCTGACGGGGCTCAAAAAGACGAGGCGATTCGGCGCCGCCTCGCGCCCGCAGTCAAAACGATGTGAGACGGCGGGCCCGCGTAGAGGCGGCGAACTTCTCCGAACCCTGGCGGGCCAGACACACGCCAACAGGCCGCCTCGCCAAAGGAAGGAGATTTGCAATCATGAATGCCGGAACCCCCCATGGCGCTGTACGCTGCGCCGCTATTGTCGGGCCCCAGGGCGCAGGCAAAACCACCCTCTTAAAGGCGCTTGTTGAAAGGGCCGGCGGAACAGCGCCGGCCCTTGATGCATCTACGGAAGCCAAAGCCTTCTCCATGACGACGGAGCCCAACATCGCGACCTGCGAGTTTCTCGGCGATCAGTGGTCGTTCATCGACTGCCCGGGATCGGCCGAGCTGTTTCCTGCAAGCCTTTCGGCAATGTCTGCGGCCGATATCGTCGTCCTGGTCGCCGAACCGACGGCCGAACGGTCGGCGAGCCTTGGCGGCTATTTCCGCTATCTCGACGACCACAAGATTCCCCACGTCCTCTTCGTCAACCGCCTCGATGAAGCACAAACCCGGGTCCGGGATGTTCTTGAGGCCTTGCAGAGTTTTTCAGACCGGCCGCTCGTTTTACGCCAGACGCCGATCCGCGAAGGCGACAAGATTGTCGGCGCCGTCGATCTGGTTTCCGAGCGCGCATGGAAATACCGCGAAGGCAAACAGTCAGAACTGATCGAAATTCCCGAAGGCGCAAAAGAACGCGAAGCCGAAGCGCGCGAAGTGATGCTCGATGCGGTTGCGGATTTCGACGACAATCTGATGGAGCAGATCCTTGAGGACAAAACCCCGCCGAGCGAAGAGATCTATTCTCTGATGGCGGAGGAATTGCGCGAGGATGTCGTGGTGCCTGTGATGCTGGGGTCGGCCGCTCACGGCAATGGCGTAACGCGTCTCCTCAAACTCCTGCGTCACGAAGGCCCGGACGTTGCGACCACCGCCGCGCGACGCGGACTTAATGGCGAAGGCTCAGCCGCTTCCGTCATCCGCACCGCCCATGTGCCCCATACGGGCAAAGTTTCCGTACTGCGCGTATGGAGCGGCGGCGTTAAAAACGGCGACGCCGTTGACGGCGGCCGCGTGACCGGCCTTCTCGCTCTTAACGGCGACAAGCGCGATAAGGTGGACGCAGCGCCCGCCGGCGCAGTTATCGGCCTTGCCCGCATGGATGATCTCAACTCCGGCGATCTCATTGTCGACGGCAAAATCAATCCGGGCGACGCCGGCGCTGAAATTCCGGCGCCCGTCTACTCGCTTTCAATCCGTCCGAAGAATGACAAGGACGATGTCAAACTCTCAAGCGCGCTGCAGAAGCTGGCGGAAGAAGATCCCTCGCTAACCGCAGAACGGCGCCAGGAAACCGCCGAACTTCTGCTGCGCGGACAAGGCGACGTGCATCTGCGGCTTGCCGCGGCGAAACTGAAAAACCAGTATAATGTTGAAATCGAAACCACAACGCCGAAGCCGTCCTATCGCGAGACCATTCGGGGCAACGCTGATCATCACGCGCGACACAAAAAACAAAGCGGCGGGCACGGACAATTTGCCGATATCAAGGTTCGGGTCAAACCAGCCGCCCGCGGCGCCGGCTTTGCGTTCGATCAAGCCATCCACGGCGGATCAGTACCGAAGCAGTTCATTCCCGCCGTTGAAGCCGGCGTTAAAGAAGGGCTCCATGAAGGACCACTGGGCTTTCCCGTCGTAGATCTCGCCGTGACGCTTCATGACGGTCAGCATCACCCGGTCGATTCAAACGAGATGTCGTTCAAACTCGCCGGCCGGCAGGCCATGCGCGAAGCATTACCCGAATGCGACCCGGTCCTGCTTGAACCGATCTTCAAGACGGAAATCCACACGCCATCAGAACACACGAGCAAGGTGCACGCGGTGATTAGCGGACGCCGCGGTCAAATCCTCGGCTTCGACGCCCGCGAGGGCTGGCCCGGCTGGGATACGGTCACGGCGATGATGCCGGAGCCGGGGCTCGCGGACCTGATTATCGAACTCCGATCGCTCAGTCAGGGCGCGGCGACCTTTAACGCGGCCTTCGATCATTACCAGGAATTGTTCGGCAAGGACGCGGACAAGATCGTCAACGACCGCAAAGCGGAGAAGGAAGCCGGATAGGCGCCGGCGGCCGTTCGCCTCGATCTGCGGATTGCATTCGTCGCAGTCCGTTCAACGGCCCGGCCGATAATCCCGGGTCGCTTCTTCGAGCAAATCGTCCAGCGACATGGGCGGATGCTTCCATTCGCCGGCGAGAAACAACGGCGCCTGATCGGCGTAATGGGACGATGTTTCGTCTAGTGTCGCCGCGCCATATTGATGGATGGTGCGGATTTCGGGATCGCCGCCATCCTCGGGCCAGTCCGCATAAAGAATGTAGCTGTCGCCGCCAGCGGCGCGAACCGGACCGTCCGCAATATCACCGCTCGGCCAGGCCGCGCGCAACGCGTCGGGACCGCCGTCAATTTCGATATCGATATCGCCGCGCTTGAAGCGCATCACGTCGCGCCATTCAGGGTCAAGGCGTCCGAAGTTTATCTGCAGCGCTTCGGCGATTTCGCGCAGCGCAGTTTCATAATCGCCCGCGCGGTCGCCGACATCGTCGAGAAGATAGCCGCGCGCCCTTTGCGCAGTCAGCAGCGCGAGCGCAGCGCCTCGGCTGTCCGGCGACGCCGTGCGGTCCCACCCCTTCAAAACGCCAATCGCCTCATCAAGCAAAGCATCACCCGGTTGATGCCCGTCAATAAGCGCTTCAACCGTGTCCATGACGCGCGATCCTTGCGCATAGGCGTAGTCCATTTTGTACGCCAGAAATTCATCCTCGGAGATTTCCGGATCGCCGCCGTAAAGTTCCTGAATACGAACGCCGCGATTTGTGTTGCGTTGTTTCACGCCATAATGCGGCGGGAAATCCGCCGGGTCCGGATTATCGGCTTCGCCGGAGGCTTCAAACGGCGAGTGATTGGCGTTCACCACGTATCCGCTCACCGGATTGACCACGTGCGGGACAACAGAAAACGGTCGCTTGCCCTTCCACAGAGTTTTCGACGTATCGCCTGGAACGGCCGCCGCCCAGTCATAACCATAGGCGCGAACCG
Source organism: Hyphococcus sp. (assembly GCA_965267325.1). GTDB lineage: Bacteria > Pseudomonadota > Alphaproteobacteria > Caulobacterales > Parvularculaceae > Hyphococcus. Next base: position 1,427,466 of record OZ253943.1, read on the forward strand.
GGATCGCCACATTGTAGTAATAGGCAATGTTCCCCGCGCGATCGGCGTAAACAGCATTGAGGCTCGGAATGGCGCTCATTTCCATGGCGCCTAGCCATTCATCGAAATTTCGCGCCTTGTTCATCCGGTACCATTGTTCGGCGGCGCGAATTTCGTCCATGCCGCCATAAGCGATTGCATAAACGCCGTGATCTGTCAGGAAAACCGGCCCGTGAACCGAGCGATACGTCTTGCGCGTTACCGGCAACGAGAACGGACCAACTAGTTTCACGCGGAATTTGGCAGCGCCGATTTCAAGATCCCGCCATTCGCCATCGAGCATGTACTTTGTCGGTTTCTTTTCATTATCAACGGTCAGCCTGTAAGCATCGAACAGATCCGGTTTGTTGACTGTGTGAGCCCAACCGAGATTTGGCCCGGCGCCAAGGAGGATGAGCGGGGCGCCGGGAAAAAGCCCGCCGATCATGTCCCAGCCTTCTTCGGATTTGACCCGCGCTTCATACCAGGCGACCGGCCCTTCATAGGGCTGATGGGAATTCACCATGAGCCGCGTATGACCGTCTTCGGCGCGAACCGGCGCCACAGCCATGGCGTTCGAACCTGTCTCGGCGCCCGGCGGCAATCGCAAAAACGTCTCGCGCGTTTGTTGCGCTTGTTCTTTTAGCCTGCCGTCGAACAGATCCGACAGGTTTACGTCGAACCCGTAAAAGAACGGCGTACGCGCAACGAAGCCGGCGATGATGTCGCGTCCCGTCACCGGCGCGGCGCCCGGAGCGCATCGGCTTTCCTCCTCGGCGCACCACAAGTTTATTCCCGCAGCGTAGCCCTCAACCATGGCGCGCGTCGCTGGCGCCAGTTCGCGTTCGTATTTTTCGTCGACCGCGCGCCAGATCCCAAGCGCGGCAATCAGATAATCGGGGATCGCCGCCACCTCGCCTTTTCGCTCCGCAAGTTCGCCGCGGGAGAAAAAGATCACCTCTTCAAACGTCGCCCAGTCGTCTTCCGCATGGGCGTAGCCAAGCCCGAAAGCGACGTCTGCGTCCCGCACGCCATAGATATGCGGCACGCCGTACTGATCGCGGATGACGCGCGCGTTATATTCCCCAGCCGCACTGATGGCTGCGTCGCGATCGAAGGCCGCCGGCGCCGGCGTCCACAACCAGATTGCCGCGCCAATCAGGCCCGCAATAGCCACGCCCAACCCGGCGAACAGTATCTTTCCCATCTGCCCCGCGCCCTTTCGTGCGACTGCGAAAAGCGATGGACAGTTTTCATGGTTTGCGCCGTCGGCGCCACCCCTTTAAAACAGCAGCGCTGCACAAAAACCCCGCAGGCTAGTTACGAGGAAGCAATACTCACCCGTGTTGAAACATTATCTCATCGCCGCCCTGCCCCTTCTCGCCGCCTGCTCAACGATCGAATCGCTCGGCGGCCCGGCGTCAAACGACACAGCGGTCGCGCCGCCAGAGGCGACCGGCGACGCCTGGTTCGACGCCGGACGTCAGGCTGTTTACGCCCGCAAGATGCGGAACACACAGCGCCGCCGCGCCAAAAACGTGATCTTGTTTATCGGCGATGGCATGGACCTCAACACCGTCACCGCCGCGCGCATTTATGATGGTCAGAGCCGGGGCGAAAGCGGGGAAGAAAACAGTCTCTATTTCGAACGCTTTCCGTACACGGCCTTTTCAAAAACCTACACGACCGATTATCAGGTCGCTGACTCCGCCGGCACAGCCTCGGCCATGACAACAGGCGTCAAGACACGGTCGGGCGTCATTTCGATCAAGGAAGACGTGACGCGCGGCGATTGCGCCGGCGCGCTTCAGAACGCCGCCGTAACCATTGCCGAGCGCGCGGAAGCGGCCGGCCTTTCAACCGGCGTCGTTTCGACAGCTGAAATAACCCATGCAACTCCTGCCGCCGCGTATGCTCATAGCCCTGAACGGCGATGGGATGTCGATGCGAATATGCCTGAAGAAGCGCGCGCTGCAGGGTGTCGTGATATTGCACGCCAGCTTGTCGAATTCGATCACGGAAACGGTCTTGAAATCGCGCTCGGCGGTGGTCGCGCGCATTTTCTCCCGTCAACGCTGGCCGATCCGGAATATCCGGAACGCACCGGGCTGCGCGCCGACGACCGCAACCTGGCAAATGAATGGCGGGAAAAATCGCCTGACCACGTCTATGTCTGGAATCGCGCGGACTTTGACGCAGCCTCATCAGACAAAAAACTGCTGGGCCTGTTTGAGCCGGAGCACATGCAATATGAAGCCGACCGGCCCGACGACGGCGCCGGCGAGCCATCGCTTGCCGCCATGACGGCGAAGGCAATCACCGCGCTTGGCGCCAACGACGCCGGATATTTTCTGCTGGTCGAAGCCGGACGCATCGATCACGCCCATCACGGCGGCAATGCTTATCGGGCGCTAAGAGACACGCAAGCCTATTCAGAGGCGGTGCGTGTTGCGAGCGAACTCACCAGCGACGACGAAACGCTGATTATCGTCACCGCCGATCACGGCCACACCATGACCATGGCGGGGTACTCGCGGCGCGGCGCAGATATTCTCGGTCTTAGCGTCACCACGGGCGACGACGGCGCGGACGCGCCGATCCTCGCCCAGGATGAAAAACCCTACACAACGCTCGGCTATATAAATGGTCCCGGCTCTCCCTTCGTGCCGGAAGGTGATTTATCGGAGGGCCGGCCGGCGCCCACGCAAACGGCGGCGGCGGACAAAAACTATCGGCAACAGGCGTCGACGCCGCTTTGGTCCGAAACGCACGGCGGCCAGGACGTCCCCGTTTACGCATCGGGTCCGAACGCCCACCTTGTTAGCGGCGTTATGGAGCAAAATGTCATCTATCATATCATGGCGGATGCGTTGGGGCTGAACGACTGACGCGAAAAATATTTTAATTCAAATTGTCAGATACCATTCGCTTACAGCAATAGCGTGCTGAACGCCTTGAATGTGCGGTTCGTTGTTTACCGTGCCCATTGGTATTCTCTTATTCATAACTCCGTAATCAATCCTAACGGCGCCCAGTTTCGGCGCCGGGATGCGAGAAATACCGCTCGGCGGCGATGCGCCGCCGGCAATGATAGATTCGGAGTTGTCTAATGAAGATGCGCCACCCAGCCATCGCCTGTTCTTTTTTTGCATTGTCGGCATGCGGTGAAGTCGCCGCGCCGTCGTTACCGCCGCCAAGCGGCGGCACGCCTCCCCCGCCGCCGCCCACGGCGGTCAAATCTTCCGGCGTCATCACCGGATTCGGCAGTATTATCGTCAATGGCGAACACTATGAAATCGACAACGGCACCGTCGTCGCCGTCGAGGACGAACCGGAAACTACCGGCGACGACAGCCGGCTGCGCCTCGGCATGCGCGTTGAAATCGATGCGACCGAAGTCAACGGCGTACGCACCGCCGGCCGCATTGAATATGATGAAGAACTGCGAGGCCCGGCAGAAAACGTTACGCCAAACAGCGAGACCCCGGAATTCGGAACATTCACCATCGCCGGTCAGACCGTCATCATCGACGCCAACACGGTGCTTGACGGTGATATCGGCGACAATGACGGGATCAACGGTGTCGACATTCGCGATCTCAACCCGGCGGTCCTTGCCGGCGGCGATCCGATGGTCGTCGAAGTCAGCGGTTATCCCACCGAAAACGGCGTCATTGCAACGCGCGTTGAACGGGTGGACGCAAATGTCAACGACATTGGCCGCGAAGGCGTTGACGGTGATGAAATCGAAGTCAAAGGCTATATCGACGATGTCGCGGATGACCGCGGCTCAATCACCGTCAACGGCGCCCTTTTCCTGATCGTCTCAACCACGGTGCTCGATGAAGGGCTGGTAATTGGCGATGATCTCATCGGCGCGTTCGTTGAAATCAAAGCCGACCGCAATAGTTCGGGCGACTACATCGCCGTGCGCATTGAACGGGAGGAAGACGACCTCGACGACGCTGAAGAAGACGACGAAGTCGCGTTCGAAGGCGTGTTGCAAGAGGTCGACACTGTTGCTGACCCCGATGTGGTCGTCATCAACGGCGTTGCAATCTCCGTCGATGACGCCAGCGCATTTGTCGGTCACGTGGGCGCGCGCGTCTTTATCGTCGGGACCTTTAACGACAGTGAGGTGCTCATCATCCGCGAATCCCATGTGGAGGTTGAAAACACAGTCGGAACCATTGACCGTATCGCGTCAATCGACCTTGCCGGCGGCACATTCACAACGCGCCTCGGCCTTGTTGTGACGCCGACGATTATGTCCCGCGTTGAAGACGAGGTCGGCGAAGACGGCGATCAGTTGACACCGGACGCCTTCCTTGGCCGGCTGCGCGCCAATGACTTTATCGAAGCGCGCGGCTATCCGGATCAGAATGGCGGCATCGTCTGGACCCGGATTGAACGGGACGAGCGAGAGCGTCAGGACTGCGTTCTGCGCGGCCCGGTCGATACCGGGACGATTGACGATCCGGTATTTGACCTTGCCGGCATTCAGGTGAACACGACCGGCCTCGGCGATGATCGCTTCCGCGCCAATGAGGTTGCTATGGGCCGCGCTGCGTTTTTTGCCGCACTCATGGCGGGCGACGTTGTTTCTGCACGCAGCGATGAAGCGGGCACGGGCTGCCGTACCGGCAATCTCGACACGATGACCGACGGCAAAGTCTATTACGAACCCGAAGACGATGTCGCCGGCACAACGCCCACAGAAGAAACCGGCGGCGAAGGCGAAGAAGGAGGAGAAGGTGAAGAAGGCGGCGGAGAAGATGAAATCGGCGGCACCGTTCGCGAGCTCAACGTCTCCGCCGGCACGTTTGAGATCGGAGATTTCCTCATCACCGTGACGCCCGACACGCTATTTGATTCCGAACTTGTCGAGCGCGCTCGCGATAGCGATGTTGAGGAAGGAGAGTATCCCCTGTCGCAGATCCCGGAAACGCTCGACCAGCTCCTGAGTAATGGAGATGTTGTCGAGGTCGTCGTCGATGAAGAAGGCAATGCGCTGTTGATCGAAGACGCATAAGGCCGCCATGGCCAAAAAGAGAAGGGGCCGCTCAATGCGGCCCCTTTTTTTGTTCCACGATGTTTGAGGTTTAGCTCACCGGATCGAGCCAGCCCCATTCGTCTTCAGTCTCGCCGCTGAACAGCCCGAAAAAGGCGCGCTGGATTTGCTTCGTGATTGGAAAGTCCGGCTTGTTGACCGGCAGATTGTCAACGGAACGCACGGGCGTGACTTCCGCCGCGGTGCCGGTCATGAAGATCTCGTCAGCGGCGTAAAGCGCTTCGCGTGGGATCGGCTGTTCGACCACCTCATGCCCGAGCTCTCTCGCCAGCGTCATCGCCGTGTCCCGGGTGATGCCTTTAAGGATCGAGGACGCCGCCGGAGGCGTCACAATGCGCCCGTCAGTAATGACGAAAAGATTTTCACCGGCGCCTTCCGACACCGTACCGTCATGGGAAAGACCAATGCCTTCGACAAAGCCGCGATCTTTCGCTTCCATGGAAACCAGTCGCGAGGAGAGATAATTGCCGCCGGCTTTAACGCCCGCCGGCACAGTGCCCGGCGCCATGCGCCGCCAGCTTGAGACCATGGCGTCAACGCCGTTGTTAAGCCCCTCTTCGCCGAGATAGGCGCCCCAGGGGAACGCGGCGATGGCGATGTCAGATTTCACCGCAGTGGAAGACGGCCCCATATCGCCATAACCAAGAAAAGCCACCGGACGAATATAGGCTGACGCCAGCCCGTTCTCGCGCACAACATCGCGGCAAGCCTGCATAATGTCTTCGACCGAATGGGGCATGCCAATGCGGTAAACGCGGGCGGAAAAGAAAAACCGTTCGATATGCTCGCGATTACGGAAGACGCACACGCCCTTATGCTTGGTGTCATAGGCGCGCATGCCTTCGAACACGGAGGTGCCGTAATGGATAGCGTGCGTGAGCACATGCGTCGTCGCATCCGCCCACGGGATCATTTCCCCATTACGCCAAATTTTTTCGACTTCCTGAATCGGCATTTTCTTCCTCAATAATGTTAGGGTCCCGACGGGCCTTGCGCCTATATGGCCGGGGCTGCCAAAAATAGCAAAAAGCACTGAGACTCCAAGAAGAAGGACTGGCATGAACGGCGAAAATGAGCGCCCTGCGCGCGCGATCCTTGCGCTGATTGACGTCATGGCCCGGCTTCGGGCGCGCGACGGCGGCTGCCCATGGGATATCGAACAGAATTTCCGGACCATCGCGCCCTATACGATCGAGGAGGCCTATGAGGTCGCCGACGCGATCGAGCGCAACGATATGGCCGCCCTCAAGGATGAGTTGGGCGATCTTCTGTTCCAGGCCGTCTTCCATGCGCGGATGGCCGAAGAGGAAGGGCTTTTTGACTTCGCTGATGTCGCCCAAGGCATCGCGGAGAAAATGGTCCGGCGCCATCCCCATGTGTTCGGCGATGCGGATATGCGCAATGCGGACCAACAGACCGCCGCCTGGGAAGAACAAAAGGCTGAAGAACGCGCCGCCAGAGGCCATGGCTCATTGCTCGACGATGTGCCCGCCGGCCTGCCGGGCCTCACCCGCGCGGTGAAGCTGCAAAAACGCGCGGCCCGCGTCGGCTTCGACTGGACGCAGGCCAAAGACGTGCTCGCAAAGATCGCTGAAGAAACCGCCGAACTCGACGAAGCGATGGAAACAAAAGACCCCGACAAAATCGAAGAAGAGTTCGGCGATCTCTTATTCGTCCTCGCCAACCTTTCGCGTCACTTGAAGATTGATCCCGAAAGCGCGCTGCGCCGGACGAATGAAAAATTCATCCAGCGCTTTCGCTATATCGAGGAAAGGCTCGGCGAGCGTCTCGCAGAGGCCAGCCTCGACGAGATGGAAGCGCTGTGGACGGAGGCGAAAAGCCGTTAGGGCGCCAGGCTTTCCAGCGCTGCAAACTCCTGCGGCTCATCGACAAGGACGTAGGTCAGCTCCTCGCCGTCGACGGTGAAGTTCGAGCCGACCCAACGCTCTCCGTCGTACCAGAGATTGAGGGCGATGGTGCCGACGAGACGGTATTGTTCCGCCGGCCGGTCGTTCGGCGCGACGGTTTCGCCCACGAGCGATGTATCAATATCCAGGATTTCGCCGGTCTGGGTGTTGATCATGGCGTTCGCCTCGACGAGATTTTTGTCCCAATAGCTCGACGGCATGGCGCCTTCGGGCGCTGGACCTTCAAAGCCGGTTCCAGTGATCATCAACTGGTCGCCATAGCGTTTGGCGTTCACGCTCGACTGGTCGCCATTATTGTCCGTTTCACTGACAAGGGAGATGAGATCCTCGCCGCGCCAGATTTCCGTCGCCCGATGATCGTATTTGAAGAATGTAATCGGCCCGAGCCCCACGCGCATCTCTATGCGCGTATCGACCCGCGCGCCAGCCTCTGTGGGCGTCACGTCCACGGCATGGTAACCGATTACCTTGCCTTTACGTTCGATTAGAAATTTTGCATCGAGATCGCGCGCCGCTGCTGGCATGGTGATGCCAATCAACAAAGCGCCCGCAATCGCCCAACATCTCATCTTTGTGACCTGAATTTGCTCCCGATCTGTCTTACGTAGCGCCTGCGCGGACGGATCACCCCAATCCCCAGAATCACGACGTTGGCGCGCCCTTCAGGAGATAAACCGGTGCAATTTTCGGAAAATCCTATCGATCTCATCGGCAATACGCCGCTGATCCGCCTGAAACGCGCCTCTGAGGAGACCGGCTGCACGATCCTCGGCAAGGCGGAATTTCTGAACCCCGGCCAGTCCGTCAAGGACCGCGCCGCCATCGGCATCATCCGCGATGCGGAAAAGCGCGGCGTCCTGCGCCCCGGCGGCGTGATCGTTGAAGGCACCGCAGGCAATACGGGCATCGGTCTCGCCATGGTCGGCGCCATCCTCGGCTATCGCGTCAAGATCGTGATCCCCCGTACGCAAAGCGATGAGAAGAAAATCGCTATTCGCATGCTCGGCGCCGAACTCGTCGAGGTTGACGCCGTGCCTTACGCCAACCCGAACAACTATGTGCATTATTCGCGGCGCCTCGCCGAAGAACTGAACGAGAGCGAACCGAACGGCGCCATCTGGGCGAACCAGTTCGACAATGTCGCCAATCGCGACATCCACGTGGAAACGACCGGACCGGAAATCTGGGAACAGACGAGCGGCGCGGTTGACGGCTTTACCTGCGCAGTCGGCACCGGCGGCACCATCGCCGGCGTCACTGAGGCGCTGAAGGCACGCAACAAGGATGTCGTCTGCGCTGTCTCCGATCCCGGCGGATCGAAAATCTTTCAATGGGTGAAAACCGGCGAGCTTGAAACAGAAGGCGATTCCATCACCGAGGGGATCGGCCAGGGGCGCGTCACCGCCAATCTCGAAGGCGCGGCGATCGACGACGCGTTTCGCATTCCCGATGCAGAAATGCTCGACGCCGTCTTTAAACTGACGATTGAAGAAGGGCTCTGTCTCGGCGGCTCGTCCGGCATTAATGTCGCCGGCGCCGTTCGCCTCGCCAAACAATTGGGACCGGGACACACGGTGGTGACGATCTTGTGCGATTACGGCAACCGCTACGCATCGAAACTATTCAATCCGGAATTCTTAAAGTCGAAAAACCTGCCGTCCCCGCCCTGGATGGAATGATGCAACCGCATCATCCCCATGGCTGCGTGTATTGCGAATAGGCGACGCCGCCATCGACAGCCAACGTATCGCCGACGACATAGTCCCCAGCCCGCGACGCGAGGAAGACAGCGGTTCCCGCCATGTCCGTATCACGCCCGACGCGTTTCGCCGGGATCATGTTCGCAACCTGATCAGGCGCGTCGCGCGTCGCCTTGTTCATGTCCGATGCAAACGCCCCCGGTGCAATGCCGGATACGCAAATATTGTCGTCAATCAGTCGCGCCGCCAGGCGCCGGGTCAAATGGATGACCGCTGCTTTCGACGCCTGATAGGCGTAGGTTTCCCAGGGGTTGATTTTAATCCCGTCAATCGACGCAATGTTGATGACCTTGGAAGGTTTGTCGGCCGCCGCCGCCTTTTTGAGCGCGCCGTGCATCGCTTGCGTCAGATAGAACAAAGACTTGACGTTAAGGTCCATGGTCTTGTCCCAACCGGTCTCGGGAAACGATTCAAACGGTTCGCCCCAGGCAGCGCCGGCGTTGTTGACAAGAATATCGATGGCGCCGTCTTGTTTTTGCACCTCAGCGGCGAATTCGCGACAGCCGTCGACGCTCGAAATATCGTGAGGCAGTGAAATGCACTCGCCGATATTCGACAGTGCCGCCGCCGTCTCATTGCACGCTTCTGCCTTGCGCGCGGTGATGTAGACTTTTGCGCCCTGCTCAACAAATCCCTGGGCGATCATCTGGCCGATGCCGCGCGAGCCGCCGGTCACAACCGCGACGCGCCCTTCAAGCGAAAAAAGATCCTTCATCATGGGCGCAGCTCCTATTGCGGCGGGTAATACCAGAACCGTTTGACTTTGCCGTCGTCGAATTCATAGACGACTATTGAAGTTTGCGATTTTTTGACGCCGTCTTCGAACCAGACCGGCCGTTCAATCGCAGTCAGATAATCCCCGTTCAGGCTGACTGATTCAAGGCTTGATGACACCTCGGGATAGGCCTCGAAATAAACCACCAGTTCACTGTGAAGCTGCTCTGCGCTTTCCGTGACGACGCTGGCGCCATTGCCGGTGATTTCGATCCACGTCACATCTTCGTGCCAAAAGGTCCGCATTTTATCGGGGTCATGATCGTTGAACGCCCTCATCAAGCCATTGACGGCGGCGACCTGGGGACCGCTTGGCGGCGCCGGCTGATTGCGTTCCGCGTCAGGCGCGCAGGCGGCGACCGCCAGCGCGAATGCTGCTATCAAAACTCTCATAAGTACTCCCCTCGATTTACTCCGCCCCGAACTGTTCCCGCCACGCCTCGACCTGCTCGTCTTCGATCTTGGCGAACAAGACCTCCGGCGTCGTGAACGCCTCGCCGCCTTTGAGCGTGCGCAAGGCGACGCCGGCGCTTTGCGGCCAACTGGCGCCCTCTTCCGGATCAACGCCAAAAACGGCGAACATTTTGTCCGATGTGAATGGAATGACCGGACGCGACAGCGTCGCAAAGAGCAGGATAAGGTTGAGACCGCAACGCACGGCCGCGGCGGCCTTGTCCGGATTGTCCTTGATCACGGTCCACGGCGCGGCGATTTGCAGATACTCGTTACCGGCGACCCAGATGGCGCGGAGCTCAACGAACGCCTTGCGGAATTCCATTTCCTCAAGGTGGCGCGTATAGGCGGCGATGCGTTTGTCGAGTTCCTCGATCAGCGCATTTTCCGCCGCACCGTATTCGCCGGCCTCAGGGACCGTTTCGCCGAAGCGCGCCTTGCAGAAACGCGTCACGCGATTGACGAAATTGCCGAGAACGTCGGCGAGATCCTTGTTCACGACCGAGGCAAAGTGTTCGAGCGTGAAGGATGCGTCGTCGGATTCCGGCGCGTTCGCCATCAACGCCCAGCGCCAGTAATCAGGCGGCAACAGTTCCAGCGCCTGATCCATGAAGATCCCGCGGTTTTCGCTGGTCGAAAACTTGCCGCCATACCAGGTTAGCCAGTTCAGCGACTTCAGCGTATCGACTGTTTTCCAGGGCTCCTGCGAACCCAGGAGCGTGGCGGGAAAACTCACCGTGTGGAAGGCCACATTGTCCTTTCCCATGACCTCGACATATTTGACGTCTTCCGCGCCCTTGTCTTTGCGCCACCAGCGCTCCCAGTCTTCCTTGTTTTCAATCGCCCATTCTTCCGTCGCCGCGATGTAAGCAATCGGTGCGTCAAACCAGACGTAGAAAACCTTGTTCTCAAAACCGGGGCGCGGCGCCCCTTCATAGGCAACCGGCACGCCCCATTTAAGATCGCGCGTGATGGATCGGTCGCGCAATCCTTCCTTCAGCCATTTCTTCGCAATCGATACAGTAAGCGCCGGAAACTCGGTTTTGGTTTCAAGCCACTCAGCAATCCTGTCCTGCATCTGCGCTTGCAGAAGATAGAGATGCTTGGTTTCGCGCAACTCCACGTTGGGAGATCCGGAAATCGACGAATACGGATTTTTTAGGTCTGTCGGATCGAGAAGCCGTCCGCAATTATCGCACTGATCCCCGCGCGCCTTTTCATAACCGCAATGGGGGCAAGTCCCTTCCACATACCGGTCGGGGAGGAAACGCTGATCCTCGATCGAATAGACCTGCTTGTCCGTGCGCTCTTCGATCAGGCCATTCTCTTCAAGCGCATGGGCAAAATGTTGCGTCAGTCGATGGTTCGGCGCGTTGGAGGAACGTCCGAAATGATCGAAGGATAGCCCGAAGGCGTCGCCGGCCCTTTTCTGGATTTCATATTGCTCGCGGCAATATTCGCGCACATCCTGACCGGCGGCCCGGGCGGCGAGTTCCGCCGGCGTCCCGTGCTCGTCCGTCGCACAGATAAAGAGCACTTCATTGCCGCGCTGGCGCTGGAACCGGGCGTAGACGTCCGACGGCAGCATCGACCCGACCAGATTCCCCAAATGCTTGATTCCATTGATATAGGGAAGTGCGGAGGTAATCAGGATGCGGGCCATGACGGGTCTTTCTTACGGGGAGCCCGTCTAGTATCCGCCGCCGCGTCCCGGGGCAAGGTCGTTGCGGCCTTGCGGGGCTCATGCGTTCTGTCCACTTCGCCGAACGCTTCGCCGCATCTTCGGCGGTCAAGAGTTACGGGCGTGATGCGATATCAGATAAAGATCAATCGATCAGAACAGGGAGCGCCATATGATTGAGTGGATCGCAGCGCTGGCGATGGCCTCGACGGAAACGACCGCCGCCGCACCAGTCGAAAAACGATATTGCACTCAGTTCGGCCCTTTTTATCTCCGCTTCGACCCGGACAAAGCAGCAGGGTTTTTCGTCATTGAACAAAACGGCGACCTTGGCGCAGTCGTTGGCGTCGTTGATGACAGGCAATTCTCTGGCGAATGGATCGAGGTGGACAGCCGCGGGCGAATTCGAATTGCGTTCAGCGAGGATTGGAAGCAATTTGAAGCAGAATACGATCTATCCTATGCGCCGGACCAATGGCGAAGCGGATGGGTCGGCCATCTCGCGCCCGATACACAGACGTCGGAAATGACTGTCGACGGCGTTCAATTCATTTGTCGTTGAGAATATTCAATGCGCCATATTCTACGCTTCACGCTCGCTCTTGCTACATTGATAAGCGCCGCCCATGCATCGACGCGATGCGATCAAAGTCCGGTTTTGATCACGAATGTTGATATTTGGAATGCGGAAGAGCCGGGCGTTGACTCAATCCTGATTGCCGACGGGCATATTCGATGGGTCGGCGCAAATGCAGACGCGCCGACAGAGAACCTTTCGGTGCGCAAAATAAACGGCGCCGGCGCGACCGCCCTGCCCGGACTGATCGACTCCCATACGCATTTCGACGCGCTGCCGGCGGCGAAACATATGCAGCCGAGCCTCGACGTTGAAACGGAAATCTACCCCGTGACGATGCGCCAGACACTGGCGTCAGGCGTCACGACAGCGCGGGCTCATCTTTCTGCGCTCGCCGACATGGCGCTCTTAAAATCAATCGCCGACGATGATTGTTTTCCTGCGCCCCGCATCGCATTGAGCGGACCGGGTCTCCTCGCCGGCGCGCCCTCCGTCAATGGGCGTCTGATGCGCGGCTATACCGACACCGCAGACCTCACAGACAAAATTGACGAACTCGTCGAGCATGGCGCTGAATGGATCGCACTGCATCGGCCGTCGCAGTTTTCGGACGCCGATAAAGAAGCGATCCGGGGGGCGGCGGCGCGCCATCGGGTTAAATTTATGGCTGATGCGGATCGCTTTGAAGACTTTGAGGCAACGCTCGAACTCCCCGTCGCCTCAGCTGAATATCTCAACCGGACGGAAGCCGACGCCTATCCTGACGACATCCTGGCGGCGATTGAAAACCGGCGGGAAACGATTTTTGTCACGCCGCCGATTGGATATTACAGCCGGTCCGCCGCATACGCCGCAGACAACGACAAAACGATCGATGACTCTCTTTTCCTTTTCATGCCTGAGGCGCTTCGCGACGCCATGAGCAAAAGCTTCAACGAAGCATTTGAAAACGACCAATATATAGCCGGCGCGGTTGGGTCGTTTCCGGTGATGCCGGCGAAGTTCCATCAACTAGGAGAGGCTGGCGCCAAACTCATTGTCGGATCGGACAGCGGATCGCTCGGGCAGTTTCATCACGACGCCATTTGGGCGGAATTGGCGGCGTGGCGCGAATTCGGCGTTTCAACCTCAGACATTATCGCCGCCGCCTCCAGCATTCCCGCAGAAATGCTCGATCGTAATGATATCGGCCGCATCGCCGTCGGCGCGCGCGGCGACATTGTCCTCTATACTGGCGATCTCGAAGCCGTCGGTTTTGCGCGACCGGGCGTGCGCTCAGTCATCAAGGGCGGCGTTGTTTACGTTGAAGGCGGCGAATGGCGCGGACCGAATGCAAACGAAGTTTCCGAGTTGATCGCCATCCATAAGGCGCGCCTTAACGCAGACCAAAATCACCGCAATTAAAGCGTCTTCCACATAATGTGCGCATCAGCATAGCGTCCATCGGGCAACCGGAACGCGCCGGCTTTCGTTCCGATGATTTCCAATCCGGCGCGTTTCCACGCACGGATGGCAGCTTCGTTGGATGCAACGACGAGATTAAAGGTCATGGCGCGAAAGCCCATGGACCGCGCCTGTTCTTGCGATTGCAAACATAAGGGCGCGGCCAGTCCCCTGCCGCGGGCGGCCGGCGCGATCACGTAACCGGCGTTGCAGACATGATCGCCGGGGCCGCCTTGGTCGGGCCGCAAAAAATACGCGCCGACCATGACGCCGTCTTCATCGCGGGCGACGCCGTTATAGCCGTCGCGCTTTATCCAATAGAGTTTGGCGTCATCTTCTGAAACATCTCGCGGCAATGGGTAGGTCTCGCCAGCGCGAAACACCGGCGCAAGCATTGCCCACGCTTCCGGCCAGTCGGCGTCAGTCTGTTCCGCAACGGTAAATTTCATCGCCGCGCCATGCTGCGCGCGGGCGCGGCGCCTTGCAAGTCCCTAAGTCGTCAGCCGTTTGCGACGGCTGGCTCCAGCGCGCCGGCGGCGCTCGCAAGCATGCTCGACAGGAACCGCAACATGTCGGTCGCAGAATACCCGTTTGCATATGCGACTACGAACGCAATGAACAACAACAGGCCGAAGGTGCGCGCGATGGTGCGACGCGCGGCGAAAAACAGGACAAGGCCGCCAATGAGTTCCACCGGCCCGGCGAGCCCTCCTGCAGAAAACGAACTCCAGATGGAATCGAGCCAGGCGACCTCGCTATGCAAGTCCGCAAATCCCGCCGGCGCGCCGGTCATATGCGTCGCGCCAAGGAGACCGAGCAATCCAGCGCAGGCGCCTTGCAGCCCGTCTTTACAAAACCCGAAGAGACCCCGGGCGCCCGCATGTTCGCCGGCGGGCCTCACATCATATTGGGATCCCCTGCCTCGAACGATGGTCGCCATGATCTACTCTCCACAATTGTTGCGTGGACGAGCATCCTTGCGCTGCGAGGAAATTTCCCGGCGGAAATGCGGCAAGACGGCGCCGCACGGATTTGTGATGGAGCCGCTGTCAGTTCCAGCGTTTTTTTGTCGTCTCGTAAGATTTTTTGATCAACTTTTCGAGAACGCCAAGATCGACGTCGTCGAGTTTATTGACATATAGACACGATACGCCGTGTTTGTGTCTTCCGAGTTTTTTTAACAATGGCTCGCCCTCGCCGTAACCGAGAACATAAAGCACCATGTTCGCTTTTCGCGGGCTAAAGCCGACCAGACACATGTCGCCTTCCCTGCCGCTTTCATATTTATAGTGATACTTGCCGAAACCGATGATGGAAGGGCCCCACATGACGGCCTTTTCTCCGGTGACTTTTTTCATCATGGCGAGCAGCGTTTTGGCGTCTTTGCGTCGCGTTTCGTTTTCGACGGCATCAATGAACTTCGCAACGCTCGCACGCGTCGGAACCGTTACCGCACTGGCTGATTTTTTCGCCGTTTTCTTTTTCGCAGTCTTTTTCTTTGCAGGCGCTTTCTTTTTGGTCGTCATGTGGACTGCTCGCCCGTTGCTTTCGCCCAGTCCGTGGGCAGTTTTTTCGCCAGGTACCAAAATCCTCCAATCGAAATAAACCCGGCAATTGCGGTCGAGGAAAGGGCGATACGAAGCGACTGCTCGTTATTCATGCCGCCCGCCCCCAGCAAATCACTGAATATGCCCACATAGGTTGGTCCGAATCCGAGGGCGATCATATTCAGAATAAAGAAGAAAATTGCCGTTGAGAGCGCGCGTATTGAAACCGGCGCCAGCGTTTGCGCGAGAGCAAAACACGGACCGAGGTAAAATCCCGTCAGCAGATGCGACGGCCACCACAAAACGAGCGAAAGCACAGGGTCGTTGACCCACATGGCGCCGAGAAAAAACGGCGCGTTCAGCGCCAGCGCCGCAACCGGCACCCAGCCATATGCAGATTTGTTTTTCTTCGCCAACCTGTCGACAAGGTTGCCGCCGATAAATACGCCGAGCACATACGCCGTGCCATTGATAATCCCCAGCCAGAAGTACACCTCGCCGGCGCCGAAATCGGGATGCGATCGCTTAAAAAATACGACAATCCAATTGGCGATCGCGTAGGAGGCAAAAGAGCCGGATGTCAGCCCGATAACGATCGCCCGATAGCTCGGGATCGCAAGCAGGTGTTTTGCGGCCCGCCATAGTGAAGCCAATTCGCTGAACACGGAATCGCGCGCCTTCGATGGAAAGACCACCGTCATCATGCGAAGTGACTTTTCGACCAAGCCCACTGGCTCGGTGATTTTTAGCCCCCTAAAAATGTCCTGGGCGTCTGCTGCTTCCGTGGCGCCGCGCTGCGGTTCGCGCACTGTCAGCTTTAACAAGAGCGCGAAAAGAACGCCGGGAATTCCCAGCGCTAAAAACGTCGTCCGCCAGTCAAAATTCTGCAAAACCCATCCGCCGCCCAGATAAGCCAGCGTAACGCCCACAGGAATGCCGAGGGCATAAACAGCAAGGGCGCCGGCGCGTTTTTCCTTGGGATAGAAGTCAGAGATCAACGAATGAGACGGCGGCGACCCGCCCGCCTCTCCGATGCCGACGCCGACACGGGCGAGCGCAAGCTGCGTGAAGTTTTGCGCCGTTCCACAAAGCGCCGTGAAACCGGACCAACTGGCAAGCGCAATGGAAATAATCGTCACCCGGTTGTAACGGTCGGACAGTCGGGCAAACGGAATGCCAAGGGTCGTGTAAAGAACGGCGAACGCAAATCCGCCAAGAATTCCAAGCTGTGAATCGCTTAGACCGAGATCGGCTTGAACAGCGGGCGCCACGATGCCCATGATCTGTCGGTCGAGAAAGTTGAACGTGTAAACAATCGTCAGGACCACCAGAACGTAGACGCGATAGGTCCCGCTTGAGGATTGCATTGCGCTCATGAGCGGCGCTTTCGTCTCGCTCATAACCGAAATCCCGTGACGCAGGTCACGCCGGATTTCCCGACCGCCGTCACGGCGCGCGGATTGTCGATGGTCATCAATGCGCGAATGGCGGCGCCGGTTGATGAAGCGCGCGCCAGATCAAACGTATATCGCGCAAGGTCCTGCAGATCGTCCTGAGACAATTGCTGTTCCAGCTCGTCGACCATGCAATCGGCGGTCTCGCCGGCGATGCCAATGGCGCGAAATCGATCCTGCAGCGTATAGCGAACCGCTGTCGCGCAACCGACGGCCAGCAATAAGGTCGCGCCGACGGCGGCGGCTGTTATTGTCTTCATGGGGTGATGATCTCCCTGCGACGTGTGCGGCTTGGTGTTTATCCCTGACAATACAATGCGTAAGATAACGCCCAACTGCAAGGTGAAAGGACTGCGACCCCATGAAAGCGATGATGAGCCATGAGCCGGGCGGCCCGGAGACATTGAAACTAACGGAGCAGCCAACGCCCGATCCGGGGCCGGGCATGGTGCACATCGCGGTCAAGGCCGCCGGCGTCAATTTTCCGGACACGCTGATTATTCGCGACATGTACCAGTTCAAACCGCCCCGCCCTTTCGCTCCTGGCGGCGAGGTCGCCGGCGTCATCGAGGCGGTCGGCGACGGCGTTGCCGGGTTTTCCCCGGGCGACCGCGTTATGGCCGGCGGGATTAATGGCGGGTTCGCAACGCATTTTATCGCTGAAGCAGCCCGGACCAACAAAATTCCTGACGCCATGCCGTTCGATGAAGCCGCGGCGTTCATGTTGACTTATGGCACGTCGCATTATGCGTTGCGCGATCGCGCGAAGCTTGAGGCCGGCGAATCTCTCTTCATTCTCGGCGCCGCCGGCGGCGTCGGCGCTGCGGCGATTGAGCTTGGCAAAGCTATGGGGGCGCGCGTTGTCGCCGGCGTGTCGTCTGACGAAAAAGCGGCCTTTTGCAAAGATCTCGGTGCGGATGAAACCGTCGTTTATCCGGTCGGTGCGCTTGATCGCGACGCCCAGAAAGCGCTCTCAAACGAGATCAAAACCAAATGCGGCGGCGAAGGCGCCAATGTCGTTTATGACGCTGTGGGCGGGGATTACGCCGAACCGGCTGTGCGCGCCCTTGCCTGGGAAGGACGCTTTCTCGTTGTCGGATTTCCGGCGGGCATTCCCAAAATTCCACTCAACCTCACCTTGCTCAAGAGCTGTCAGATTGTTGGCGTATTCTGGGGCGCATTCACCATGCGCGATCCTGCAAAGAACGCGGAATATGTGCGCGAACTGTTCGAGTTTTACGCAGACGGAAAAATCCGCCCGCGCATTACCGCGGCCTTCCCGCTGGAAAAGGCAGCCGACGCGCTAACATTGATGATGGACCGCAAAGTGTTGGGTAAAGTTGTGTTGACCCTGGAATGAAACGGCTCTCGCTTCTTCGCCACGCCAAATCGAGCTGGGCTGATACTGGCCAGCGCGATTTTGACCGACCGCTCAACGCGCGCGGGCGCGACGCGGCGCCGATCATGGGCGCCCTCATGGCGAAAAGCGATCTCGCCCCTGACCGCATTCTGTGTTCGACGGCGGCGCGCACGCGAGAAACCCTCAGCCTGTTGTTGCCGCGATTGCGCACAGAACCGATCGTCGAGTTTCGCGATGATTTCTATCTCGCCGATCCGCAAGTGATGCTGGCGGCCGTCCGCGAAGCTGATCCCCTGTCGCACCATATTCTGATCATCGCCCACAATCCGGGTCTGGAGGTGCTGGCCATGCGCCTCACAGACCCTGAACGGTCGGACATCGCCGCCCTCGCGCGCATTGCCGAGAAGTTTCCGACCGCGGCGCTCGCCTCATTCGAGGGCCCCGACACCTGGGCCGAATTCGACAAAGGCGCCTGCGCGCTCGATTTTTTTGCAACGCCGAAAGAAATCGCCGATCCATAACGGTCTTTCCTCGCTGCTCAAATTACGCTTACCTGACCGAAATCGATGAACAGGCGGGGCGTGAGAATATGGCCGACAAAATGGTAGAGACCGTTCCGCCGGGCGGGCGGCACGAAACCGATGTGATTATCATCGGCGCCGGGCCTGTCGGACTGTTCGCCGTATTCGAGCTGGGGCTCCTCGGCATCAAGGCGCGGCTCATCGACATTCTCGAGCATCCGGGCGGGCAGTGTATCGAACTTTATCCGGAAAAACCGATCCTTGACATTCCGGCGATCAAGACCATCACCGGCGAACAGTTGACCCGTCAGCTTCTTGAACAGATCCAGCCCTTCGAACCGCAGTTTCACTTAAACGAAATGGCGATCGCTCTTGAAAAAACCGACGCCGGCAAGTGGCGCATCGACACCGACATGGGCACAAGTCTTGAGGCGCCGGTCATCTGCATCGCCGCGGGCGGCGGGTCGTTTCAACCCAAAAAGCCGCCCATCCCCGGCGTCGACGACTATGAAGGTCAGTCGGTTTATTTCGCCGTGCGCCAGCGCGAGATGTTTGCGGACAAAACGATCGTTATCGCCGGCGGCGGCGACAGCGCTCTTGACTGGACGCTAAACCTCGAACCGATCGCAGAAAAGATAACGCTCATTCATCGCCGCCCGGATTTTCGCGCAGCGCCCGACAGCGTCGAGAAAATGCACGCGTTGGTCGAGGAAGGCCGTATTGACCTCAAGATTGCGCAGATCAAAGGCCTTAAAGGCGCAGATGGACAGATCGAGGCGGTGCAAACAGAAACCAAGGAAGGCGAGGCGGCCGATATTCCTTGCGATACCATGCTCGCCTTTTACGGCCTCACCATGAAGCTCGGACCCATCGCCGAGTTTGGCCTAAATCTGCAAGAAAACCGCATCTCCGTCGATACGGAAAAATTTGAAAGCTCCGTACCGGGCATATTCTGCATTGGGGACATGGCGCACTACCCCGGGAAGTTGAAATTGATCCTCTCCGGCTTCCACGAGGCCGCGCTGATGTCGCACGGGGCTTTTCATTACGTCTTCCCGGACAAGAAGCTGAAGTTCCAGCACACGACGTCGGCTAAAGACCTGCAGGCGAAAGTCGGCTAAGACGAGGCGTGATGCGCCCGTCCGTTCTCAATCCCCTGTTTGCAGACATCACCGCGCTTCAAGGCGTCGGTCCGAAACTTGCCGCGCTCATCGGGCGCGCCGCGGGCCCGCGCATTGTTGATCTCATCTTAACAGCGCCGATCAGCGTTGTTGACCGATCGTTTCAACCAAGCATCGCCGACGCGCCGCCCGGGCGCATCCTCACGCTGAAAGTGAAAGTCGATCGCCACGATGCGCCGCCAAAAGGGCGCCGCCTTCCTTACAAGATCATCTGTTCTGATGAGACCGGGTTTTTGACGCTGGTGTTTTTTCACGCCCGCGCTGACTATTTGCAAAAGACCCTGCCCGAAGGATCGACGCGCCTCATCAGCGGCAAGATCGAGGAATACAAGGGCGGCCGGCAAATGGCCCATCCCGATTACATCGTCGATCCGGAGAGCGCCGATGCGATGCCGCTGTTTGAGCCCGTCTATCCCCTCACCGCTGGCCTTACAGCAAACGTCATGCGCAAGGCCGTTCAACAGGCGTTGAAGCGCGCGCCGGCGTTGGAGGAATGGCTCGATCCCGCCTATCTCAAACAACAAGACTGGGCGGGCTGGAACGAGGCGCTGGGCGAACTCCACGCGCCGAAGAACGCTGACGATCTTTCTCTCAAAACACTGACGCGACAGCGGCTCGCTTACGACGAATTGCTCTCCAATCAACTTGCACTGGTGCTTATCCGCAAGGCGCGCGTGCGTTCACGCGGACGCGCCATCAAGGGCGACGGGCGCAAACGGGCGATGGTCGCTAAAGCGCTGCCATTCACCATGACCGGCGGACAAAAAACGGCGCTCTCGGAAATTCTGGATGACATGGCGTCTGACGAACGCATGGTGCGCCTCATGCAAGGGGATGTGGGCGCCGGTAAAACCATCGTTGCTTTTTTCGCCGCCCTCGCCGCGATTGAAGCGGGCTTTCAAGCGGCGATCATGGCCCCGACGGAAATCCTTGCGCGCCAACATCTGGAGTCCCTTGCCCCTTATGTTGATGCGGCAGACGTCCGGCTTGAAATCCTCACCGGTCGCGACAAGGGCGCGCCGCGGCAGGAAAAACTCGACCGCCTCGCCGCCGGCGACGTTGATATTGTCGTCGGCACTCATGCGATTTTTCAGGACGATGTCGCCTTTAAAAACCTTGCTCTCGTTGTCATTGACGAACAGCATCGCTTCGGCGTGCATCAGCGTGTGGCGCTGACGCAGAAAGGACCCCGCCCCGACCTTCTTGTCATGACCGCGACGCCCATTCCGCGCACGCTGGCGCTCACCGCCTATGGCGACATGGATGTCAGTCAGATTACGGAGAAACCGCCGGGCCGCAAACCCGTCGACACCCGCGCCGTGCCGATGGCGCGCCTTGATGAAATGATCGCCGCCGTTAAACGCGCCGCCGACAAGGGCGATCAAGCCTATTGGGTGTGTCCGCTGGTGGAAGAATCCGATGTTATCGATCTCACAGCCGCCGAAGACCGTTTCGAAACCCTCAAGGCCGTGCTCGGCGATCGTGTCGGCCTTGTCCACGGGCGCATGAATGCGGCGGAAAAAGATCGCGTCATGGACCGTTTTCACGAGGGCGAGATCGCGGTTTTGATCGCCACGACAGTGATAGAGGTCGGCGTCAATGCGCCCAACGCCACCATCATGATTGTCGAACACGCCGAGCGCTTTGGCCTCGCGCAGCTTCATCAATTGCGCGGGCGCGTCGGGCGCGGCGTTAAACCCTCAAGCTGCATCCTGCTTTACAAAGCGCCCCTTGGCGAAACGGCGAAGGCGCGGATCAACATCCTGCGCGAAAGCGAGGACGGGTTCCTGATTGCGGAGGAAGATCTGCGCCTGCGCGGCGCGGGCGATCTTCTGGGCGCGGCGCAGTCGGGTTTCCCGCGTTTTCGCCTCGCTGATGTCGGCGTCCATGGCGAACTCCTCGCCGCAGCACGGGACGACGCGAAACTGATTGTCGAAAAGGATCCGGAACTGAAGTCGGCACGGGGCGAAGCCCTGCGCACCCTGCTCTATCTCTTCAGCCGCGACGATGCGGTGAAACTGTTGGGAGCGGGGTGAAATGCTTGCGGGCGATTGCAATTTTGCATCAGCGCTTGTGAGCAATGCGCAATCCTACGGACTAAGGAACGGCATGTATTCGTTCCAGCCAAGGAAAAATGAGAATGCGTAATGAATGATCGGCGCGGAAATCGACGCCAGAATGAGATAGAGGATCGCCCGCTGGGGGTTCATTCGAAAAAATAGAATGGGCAGCAAGACCGTCAGCGCCGCGGGGACGCCGTAATATATCATCCACGACATTCCCCAATTCGCCCCGAACTTGGCGAACGTCATTCCGCCAACAGAAATGATGAGACTGATAATGATGACGGCCAGGAAATTGGGCGCTTTATTATCTCGGCGCGCGGCGAACCAGATAATGCCGGCGAGAACGATGACGGAAACGATCATCATGATCGGAAATCGATAACTCTCCGGCATGTTCAGGTCCCCTTTAATTGCCCGGCGATCAAACCGCGATGCAGTTATCCGATCACTGTTCTATAGCAGGTTTTAGCGCCGAACGGACTCGCCGCATATGTGCTGAATTTTTCTTGTGGCGCAAAAGGGATATCAAGGACACCTAGTCACATCGAGTGCGCATCCGGCAACGGATCCAAGGAAGAGTATCGGGCCAATGAGTGCAGGCGACGTCAATACCAGCGCCCACCAGTACCCCCAGCCCCCCCGAAACAATAAGGCGCAAACCACAATGGCCCACACGACTATAAGGATCCCGCTTACTTGAATGCCGAGATCAGCCTGAAGCGGCTCAATGCGTAGTAAGTACATAACTTGGGCAATTGTTGCCGCCGCACCCGCAACAAGTGCGGCAATGACATTCGCTTTCATTTTCATATTTCAAGAATGGCGCCCAAGCCTGCGTGCGGTCAACGTCCCCTTGTCCACAAGAACCGACAACGACGGGGAGCGCTATCCCCGCCCAAAGTATCAATCAAATTTTGAAAACGAGACTCAGCTGAAGACGCCGTTTGCGCTGATCGGCGCGCCCCTACTTCCCGCCAATGGAAAACAGACGCCGTTTGGGCTTTTCGTCTTTCATGGCCTCGACAACATTTTCGAGTTGCTCGACCGCCTTGTCGGGATCGGTATAGGCGGGCACGACGAGGCCGAGGGAGAAGACTACCTTTGCTGCGTCTTCAACGCTCATGCTCAAAACGCGAATGTCCTCGCGCGGCAGGAAGATCAAAAAGCCCGATGTGGGGTTCGGCACGGTCGGCACGAACAGCGCCGTCAGCCCCTCGCCCTGATCGGCGAGCTTGGCGGCCACTTCGCCCTTGCCGGCGCCAACCACAAAGGCCATGACCCACGAGCCTTTGCGCGGGTATTCGATAAGCGCGACTTCTTTGAAGGAGCGTTCTGACTGCTGCAGCGCCGTTTCAAAAACATTTTTGAAAAAGCGATAAAGGTTGCGCACGACTGGTACGGAATCGACCAGCCGTTCGCCGGCGCGAATGAACGACCGGCCAATGAAGTTCTTTGCGAGCGCGCCGAGAATGACGATGGCGACGACGGCGATCAGCACGCCGACACCGGGCAGCACCTGCACGAATGTTTCCGCATTGCCGCCAAGGTCCGGAAGCGTGCGCTTCACAAACGCATCAAGCTTGGCCATGGGGCCGGTCACGAACCAGTAGACCAGCGCAATGGTGATGCCGATTGGCGCAGCCACAACAATGCCGGCGAGGAAACTTGAACGCAGATCCGCGAGCAGCCCCTGTTTCTGGGGCTTGATCAGCGGTCGTTCGTTGTCGCGGTCCCGTTTCACGTCCATGGGTCTCCCGCCCTTTCCGCGTCTGATCGAGATTTTCGCCCGCTAATCATGGTCCAAAGCGGTTAACGAAATGATCAAAACGCGGCGAAAGGCACGCCGGTTGAAAAACCAATATGGCCTCTGGGTTTGGTCAATGAAAGGCGCCGAAAGGGCAAATTTGCGCGAGTTGCGGCGGATTAACAGCATATTAAGACGAAATGCGCCCGCGACGCTTCCGAACAGTTGATCTTGGCCGCCGGCCCGCCGATAAGGCGCCCAGATTGGGCCAATCCGGGAGATCGAGAGCCTCATGAAACCGATCCGCAAAGTTGTCATTCCTGTCGCCGGTCTTGGAACGCGTGTCCTGCCGGCCACGAAGTCGATCCCGAAGGAATTGCTGACTGTCGTTGACCGGCCGCTCATCGACTATGTGGTGGATGAAGCCCGCGACGCCGGCATTGACCAGGTCATTCTCGTTACCGGTCGCGGCAAGGGCGCCATTGAAGATTACTTTGACCATGCGTTCGAACTTGAAGCGACGCTGAAGGCAAAATCAAAATCCGCGATATTGAGCGACGTCGAAAAGACCATTCCTAAAGCGGGGACCGTTTCCTATACGCGCCAGCAGGCGCCGCTCGGCCTCGGTCACGCGGTCTGGTGCGCGCGCGAACTTGTCGGCGATGAACCCTTCGCCGTATCGCTGCCCGACGAAATCGTTTCGCATCGGCCCGGTTTCCTGCGCCAGATGGTCGATGCCTACGGGTCTGTGGGCGGCAATCTCGTGGCGGTGGAGGAAGTGCCGAACGAAGATACGGCAAAATACGGCGTCATCGCGCCCAAGTCCCGCGACGGCAATCGCATTGAGATGAGCGGCATGGTGGAAAAGCCTGCGCCCGCCGACGCGCCGTCAAACTTCCGCATCATCGGAAGATATGTTCTGCAGCCGGAGATTTTCTCACTCCTGGAGACGCAAGGCGCCGGCGCCGGCGGCGAGATTCAACTCACCGACTCCATGAACAGCCTGAACAACGAACAGACGTTTCACGCCGTGATCTGTGAAGGCGGGATTTTCGACTGCGGCTCGAAACTTGGATTCCTCAAAGCCAACGCGGCCCTCGGCGCTGCGAACCCCGAGTTTGGCGATGAATTCAAAGCGTATCTGAAAACGCTCGGCTAACCGGCTTAGCGCCGGCGCAGCATGCTCGACAGCAGCGAACGCGGTTCAGTCGCCGCCCGCGTCGCATCCGCGAGGCGCACATTGGCGTCATCATCCGCCGGCGCGTCGCCGTCGTCAGCAGCAGCGACCGCATTGTCGCCTTCCGCAACATCAACATCGGCCTCGTCAGTGTCATAGCGCGAACCGACCCGCACGCCTTTGATGCGCTCGGAAAGTCCTTCCTGCGCAGAAGCGGCCGCGGCGTGTTCAAACTTTTCCGCCCGCGCTGCAAGCTGGCGCATTTCAACTGCATAATCCTGCGTCGTGCGCATCATCAGGCGCGCATCCGCCTGTGCGTCGCGCGCGCCATTCGCCGCGCTGACCGCCATGGCGCAGATCGCCGTCGAAAACCCGAAAAAAGCGACCGACAATGCGAACAAAGCCATTTCCGGCGTCATGGCGCCAAGCAACGGCAATTCAACCGATTGAATGATCGACAAGATTTCGTCGAACCCCATAAATCCCACCCCGATAAACACGACAACGCCCTTTTATCGCTTATCGTTAATCCGGTCTACCCGGTCGCTACGTAGTTGATTTATGCCGAAAAACACCGCCTCCAATCCGGTTCTCGCATGGTTCAGAAACGATTTGCGCCTCGCCGATAATCCGGCGCTGTTCCATGCGCGCGAGACCGGCGCCGCGGTTATTCCGGTCTATATCCTCGACGACGACGCGCCCCATAGGCCCGGCGCCGCGTCACGCTGGTGGCTTGACCATTCGTTGAAAGCGCTGGGCGCGGATCTCGCCTCAGCGGGAGCACGACTGGTCCTGCGACGCGGGGACTCCGCGGAAGAGCTGAAGAAGCTGGCGCAAGAAACCGGGGCAAGCGCCGTCTACTGGAACCGCCGCTACGCCCCGGCGCATGTGGCGATCGACAAAATCATCAAGGCCGACCTCACCAATAGCGGCGTCGAGGTCAACACTTTCAATGGTAATTTGCTGCGCGAACCCTGGGAACTCAAAACCCAGACGGGCGGACCCTATAAAGTCTATTCGCCGTTCTGGCGCGCCCTGCAAAAGGCCGGGCCGGCGCGCAGCGATCCGTTTCCGTCCTTGCGCAAGATCAAAGGCGCTGACCGTCATCCGCCAAGCGAAACACTAAACGATTGGGAGCTTCTTCCGAGCAAACCGAATTGGGCCGAAGAGATTGCGACGCTCTGGACCCCTGGCGAGCGCGCCGCCCAATCACGGCTGCACTCTTTTCTGGAAAACCGCGTTGATCACTATGCGGATGGCCGTGACCGACCCGATTTCGAACTGACCTCGCGCCTTTCCCCTCACCTGGCGTTCGGAGAGATCAGTCCGTTGACAATCTGGTGCGAAACGAAGGCGCGCATTGAAGCCAATGAAATCTCTATGGGCGCTGCGGAGAAATTTCTGTCAGAAATCGCCTGGCGGGAGTTTGCTCATACGCTGCTCTATCACTTTGACGATCTGCCGACGGCGCCCCTGCGTCCGGAATTTGCAAATTTCGACTGGCGCGACGACGCAATCGGCTTCCGCGCCTGGCGCAAAGGGCTGACCGGCTATCCGATTGTGGACGCAGGGATGCGCCAGCTCTGGCGCACCGGATGGATGCACAACCGCGTACGGATGATCGTTGCGAGCTTCCTCATAAAAGACCTCCTGATCCCGTGGCAGCAGGGCGCCGCCTGGTTCTGGGAGACGCTGGTCGACGCCGATCTCGCCAACAACGCTGCAAGCTGGCAATGGGTGGCCGGCAGCGGCGCCGATGCGGCGCCCTATTTCCGAATTTTCAATCCCGTTGCGCAGGGTCGCAAATTCGATCCGGATGGGGACTATGTTCGTGAATTTGTCACGGAAATTGCAGGATTACCGGCAAAATTCATTCACGCGCCCTGGGAAGCGCCGGAAAATGTACTGCGGGAAGCAGGCGTAAGCCTTGGAAAAACCTACCCAAAGCCTATCTTAGATCATGGGGAGGCCCGAAAGCGCGCGCTGGAACGGTATGACAGGGTTAAAGCCGGGTGACGCACATGACGACACAACAATCTCTATCGCCTTCGTCCGCGGATCTTGACGGATTGCCGTTTTTCTTTCGGCAGGCCTGCCGCCTGGCGTCCCGAATTAAGTATGGCGAATTGACCTTCATGCTGCCTGACGGGCGCAAACTTGTGTTTTCCGGCGCCGAGGAAAAAGACGCCAAAGCACTGATAATCGTTCGCGATTTCGCCTTTGCCTGGCGCTCCATTCTTGGCGGCGATATCGGCTTTTACGAAAGCTACGCAGACGGACAATGGGAAACGCCCGATCTCGCCGACGTCCTTTACCTCTTCGCCCGCAACGCAGACTACGTTCAGGAAGCGTTTCACGGTGCGTTTCTCTTCGATTGGCTGAACAACGTACGCCACGCTCTCAACAAGAACACCCGCACCGGCGCGCGACGAAACATCATGGCGCATTACGATCTTGGCAATGCGTTTTATGCGCAGTGGCTTGACCCGACGATGACGTATTCGTCAGCGCGGTTTCATCAACCGGACGCAGACCTATCAACCGCACAGGAAACAAAATACCGGACGCTTGCGGAATCCATCGATCTCAAACCAGACGAAACCGTTCTTGAAATCGGATCGGGCTGGGGCGGTTTCGCCGTCCACGCCGCCCGCGAGCGGGGCGCGAAAGTGACGGGCCTCACGCTGTCGCCGTCGCAGCTTGAATACGCAAAGAAGCGCGCCTTTGAAGAGGGGCTCGCCGAGCGCGTCAATTTCCGACTGCAAGATTATCGCGACGTTGAAGAACGGTTCGACAAAATCGCCTCGATCGAAATGTTCGAGGCCGTCGGCAAAGAATATTGGCCGGCTTACTTCGACAAGGTCCGCGATGCCCTCAAGCCCGGCGGCGCGGCCGGCTTGCAGATCATTACAATTGCTGACCGGTTTTATGAAAATTATCAGCGCTCGACCGATTTCATTCAGCGCTATGTTTTCCCTGGCGGCGCCCTGCCCAGCCCTGCGGTATTGAAAGATCTGTCGGACAGGGCGGGCCTTACGGTGCGGTCTGTGGCGGAATTCGGCCAGGATTATGCGCGCACGCTGGGCGAATGGCATCAGCGCTTCATCAATGCGTGGGACGATATCGCGCCGCTTGGCTTTGATGACCGGTTTAAAAAACTCTGGAAGTTCTATCTCGCCTATTGCGAAGCGGGTTTCCGAGCCGGCACCACTGATGTTCGTCAGATGGCGATCACGCGGCCCGCATAACCAACGTCAAATTTTAGAATTCTGATTGCCGGCGGCTTGAGGAAAGTCGTCGGCTGTCCTGCCGCATTGCGCCATGCGCCCATATCCTCGACAATGTCACGCTCTAGATTGCTTCCGAGGAATTCCATGTCCGACATCATGACCTATTCGGTTGAGGACGGCGTCGCCGTCATTACGCTTAATTCGCCGCCGGTAAATGCGCTGGGATACGACGTCCGCAGCGGCATCGTCGCCGGTTTCGAAAAGGCGTGGGGCGACGACAGCGCTGACGCCATCGTTCTCATCTGCGAAGGGCGCACTTTCTTCGCCGGCGCCGACATAACGGAGTTCGGCAAGCCCATGCGCCAGCCGGATTTGCGCGGCGTTCTTGACGTTATCGAATCCTCTGAAAAACTTTCCGTCGCCGCCATCCACGGCACGGCGCTTGGGGGCGGTTGTGAAACCGCGCTTTGCTGCAACTACCGCCTTGCGGTTCCGTCAGCGAAAATCGGCTTGCCCGAAGTCAATCTCGGCATTCTTCCCGGCGCCGGCGGCACGCAGCGCCTGCCGCGTCTCATCGGGGTCGAGCCGGCGCTCGATATGATGACAAGCGGCAAACCGATCGGCGCCGCCGCCGCGCTGGAACTCGGCGTCGTTGATGCGCTCGCCGATGAAAAGAATTTGCGGCGCGACGCTATCGCCTATGCGCGCAAGCTGGCCGATGAAAAAGCGCCCCTGCGCCGCGTGCGCGATCTTGATGAAAAACTCGCGGCCGCGCGCGACAATCCTGAGGTCTTTGCAAACTATCGCAAAAAGAACGCCCGCAAATTTCGCGGTTTCAAGGCGCCTGAAAACATTATCAAGGCCGTCGAGGCGGCGGCGACGCTCCCCATGGACGAGGCGATGACGCGCGAGCGTGACCTCTTCATGGAACTGATGATGAGCCCGGAATCGGCCGCTCAGCGCTATGTGTTTTTCGCCGAACGCCAGACTGCGAAAGTTCCCGACGTTCCGAAAGATACGCCCACCCGCGCTCTAAGCCGCGTCGGCGTTATTGGCGCCGGCACCATGGGCGGCGGCATCGCCATGAATTTCCTCAATGCGGGTATTCCCGTCACCCTGGTTGAACAAACCCAGGAGGCCCTCGACCGCGGCCTTGGCGTCATTCGAAAGAACTATGAAAACACCGCCAAAAAAGGGCGGATCACTGACGCGCAAGTGGAAGGGGCCATGGGCCTTGTTAATCCGACAACGGAAATTGAGTCTCTCGGCGACGCCGATCTCATCATCGAAGCCGTCTTCGAGCAGATGGACATAAAAAAGCAGATCTTTTCAACGCTCGATAAAGTCGCCAAGCAAGGCGCCATCCTCGCGTCGAACACATCATATCTCGACATCGATGAAATCGCCGCCGCAACGAAACGCCCGCAAGACGTT
The DNA here is from genome assembly GCA_965267325.1 of Hyphococcus sp. Lineage (GTDB taxonomy): Bacteria > Pseudomonadota > Alphaproteobacteria > Caulobacterales > Parvularculaceae > Hyphococcus. The sequence continues at coordinate 1,456,885 of OZ253943.1, forward strand.
ATGGGGCTGCATTTCTTTTCGCCCGCCAATGTGATGCCGCTTTTGGAAATCGTACGCGGCGAGCAAACGGGCAAGGACCTCATCAATACGGCCATGGCGCTCTCCAAGAAAATCCGCAAGACGCCGGTGCTTTCCCGCGTCGGCCACGGCTTTATCGCCAATCGCGTCATGACCGTGCGCGGCAAGCAGGCCAACATGATGGCGCTGCAAGGGGTAAGCCCGGAAGCGATGGACCGCGTCATCTATGATTATGGCTTCGCCATGGGCCCGTTCCGCATGATGGACCTTGTGGGCCTTGACGTTATCGGGCGCGACAAAAACGAGAAAACCGTTGCGTCTGAACTCGTCGCTCGCGACCGCCTCGGCCAGAAAAAGAACGGCGGCTATTACGACTATGATGAAAACCGCAATGCGACGATCTCTCCGCTCGCGCTGGAAATCATACGCGCCGTTGCGGAGGAAAAAGGCGTTGAACAGGTCCCCGCCGATGACGATGAAATTCTCGCTCGCCTCCTCTATCCGGTGGTCAACGAAGGCGCGAAGGTTCTTGATGAAAAGATAGCCCTGCGCGGTTCGGATATCGATATCGCCTGCATCAAGGGATATAACTGGCCGGTCTATCGCGGCGGTCCCATGTTCTGGGCCGACACTGTCGGGCTCGACAAAGTCGTCAGCAAGCTAAAGGAATTCGAAGAACGCTTCGGCGCCGAATTCGCCCCGTCGCCGTTCCTTGAACAATGCGCGAAAGACGGCCAGCGCCTGAGCGAGGTGACGACATAAGGCGAGCGAACCGGCGTGAAATCTATTGCGGCGAATAATATGTAGGCGATCCAGGTCCGACCGGCAGATCAAGGCCGAAGGTCCAGAAGATGAAGAACAAGGACCATGTCAGTATAAAGAATATTGTGTAGGGCAACATCATGGCGATGAGGGTTCCGACGCCCAGCGTTCTGTCATACCGCGTCGCCCAGGCGAGGATTAGCCCGAAATAACTCATCATCGGCGTTATGATGTTGGTGGAAGAATCGCCGATTCGGTAGGCGGCCTGTATCGCTTCCGGCGCGTAGCCGATGAGCATCAACATGGGCACAAAGATGGGCGCGGTAACCGCCCATTGCGCTGACGCCGAGCCAAGCGAAAGATTGATAACGGCGCACATCAGAATGAAAAAGATAAATACGCTTGGACCCGTTAGCCCTGTGTCTTTTAGAAATTGTGCGCCTGTAACCGCGCTGATTGCGCCAAGATTGGTCCAGCCGAAAAACGCGACAAACTGCGCTGCGAAAAAAACGAGTACGATGTAAAGCCCAAGCGACGCCAGCGCCGCAGCCATTGCGTCGATAATGTCGCGATCGGTTTTCATGGAGCCAACGGCGCGCCCATAGGCGTAGCCGGTGACGACAAAGAAAATCAGTATCCAGACGACGAAGCCGCGAAAAAAGGGCGAGTTAATCCGATCGCCGGTGTCCGGATTGCGCAAGACCCCCCATTCCGGAATAAGGGTCAGCGCCATCAGCGCGAAAACGCCGAGAACGGCGACGCCAGCCCAAACAAGCCCTTTCTTTTCCGCCCCGGTCAACCGCTCCATCATGCGCTTGTCGAGAATGGTTTTATCCGCGCGCGATGCATCGTATTCGCCGAGTTTCGGCTCAACGATGAAGATCGTCACCAGCGAACCCACCGCCGTTATGAGAAAAGTCGAGGCGACCATGAAGTACCAGTTCGCGGTTGCGACAACGATATAGTCCGGCGCGATGAGACGCGCGGCTTCCTGAGTGATGCCCGCAAGAAGCGGATCGATCGTACCGATCAAAAGGTTTGCGCTGTAGCCGCCCGAAACGCCGGCGAACGCCGCCGCCATGCCGGCCAAAGGATGGCGGCCCAGGGCGTAAAATATTGCGGCGGCAAGAGGGATCAATACGACATAACCAACTTCCGAAGCCGTATTCGAAACGATGCCGGCGAACACGATGGCGACCGTCACGACGTGACGCGGGGCGGTTAAAACCATGGCGCGCACCGCGGCGGACAAAAGGCCCGAGCGTTCGGCGACGCCGACCCCGAGCATTGCGACCAGCACGACGCCGAGCGGAGCGAAGCCCGTAAAGTTGGTGGTTAGGTTAGTAAAAATGCGGCGGACGCCGTCTCCATTCAACAGGCTGACGGCTCTGATCATGCCGTCTTCCGCAACGCCGCGGGCGCCCGCGGGACGCGGGTCTTCAACCGCAAGGCCGATCCAGCCGAAAAACCCTGAAATGAGAACGATGCCGAACGCCAGCAGCGCAAAGAGCGTCACCGGATGCGGCAGAAGATTGCCCAGCCATTCGACAGCATCGAGAAAGCGGGTGAAGCCGTTGCGTCGAGGCGCCTGCGCCTGAGAAGTGGTCATAATGCGGGTTCCGTTCGAGCCAATCGCCAGGGTTTGCGGGAAAGCAGTCTGGGCCGTTTCTGCGGTCAACTGTGAGCGATTATCACGGCCTGATCAACATGGATGAATTAGCTGGGCGTATTCCACTCTACGCTGTCGGGATCAAACCCCATTGCCTTCATGCGCTCCCGCCAGCGTTTCTGAGCGAGGACCTGCATGTCCTCGACCTTGTCGAGTTCGTCCGTGATCTCAAACCCGATCAGGGTTTCCAGAACGTCTTCCAGCGTAACAATGCCCTGCATAGTCCCATATTCATCAACAACGAGCGCAATGTGGCTCTTGTCCTGCACAAGGCGGTCGAATGCATCGGAGGCGGTCACCATGTCCGGAAGGACGAGAAATTTCCTCTTAAACGCGGAAAGAGGCGAATCAAATTCGTCTTTCGCCTGCGCAATAAGCAGGTCCGTTTTCAAAACATAAGAAGAGATATCGTCAGCCGAACTGTCCTGGATGGGAATTCGCGAGAAGGGTTTGTCGGCATGAGCCTCGAAGAACTCTTTGACTTTCAATTGTCCCGAAACTGAAAACACCACGGGTCGCGGCGTCATGATATCGCGCGCAGAAATGCGTGTCAGTTTCATTACATTGTTTATTATTTTATGTTCGCGCTGGTTCAGCGCGCCCTCTCGCGAGCCAATCTCCGCCATGGCCCGCATTTCCTCTCGGCTGAAAGCACCATTTTTGTCGCCACTGCGGGAAAGCAGCCGCGTCAGACGTTCAGACAACAACACAATCGGATAAAGCGCGCGCGTCAGCCACAGGATAAATACGCCGAATGATGGCGCCAATGCTTGCCAATATGTTGCGCCCAGCGTCTTCGGAATGATTTCAGAAAGCACGAGAACAAGAAAAGTCAGGATCGCAGAGGCGACGCCGAGATACTCGCTTCCAAATACGACAGCGGTCTGCGCGCCCACCCCCGCGGCGCCAACAGTGTGCGCAATCGTGTTGGCGGTGAGAATGGCGGCCAGCGGCCGGTCAAGGTTTTCGCGGAGCTTTGCGAGCGTTTTCGCGCCTCGTTTTCCTTTTAACTCGAGGGCGGTGACATATGACGGACGAACTGAAAGCAGCACGGCTTCAGCAATCGAGCAAAAGAAGGAAACGCCGATTGCCAGCACAAGGAATATGATAAGTAGGGTCATGGGAAAAAGATACCGTATTCGGACCGCGGGTTCAAAATCAGCGTTTACTCCACTCGCCGACACTCGCCGGTGGTGAAGTGCGCGTGAGTCGGCGGCTTTTTCTCTGAATTTTCGCGCATTGGATTTGCATCAATCAGATCCCGGATGACCTGACATTCGCGAGCAAGATTTCGCTTGGTTTCCTTCGCTTCGCGAAGTGACCAAGCTCCCCCCGCGCGCGTAGGGTCGTCTCAAGGAAACGAATATGCCGGGATATCGTGATCTCGCCGAGCTTCCTTTGCTTCGCAAAGGGTCTCGGCTGGGATTTCGCTGCGCTGCGTCGGCTTCGCCGACGGGTCGCTGCTCCCCCGCGCGCGAAGGCGCGCATTCAATGTGCACATGAAAGCAGTGAATTTACCGGGAAATCGTGATCTCGCCCGGCTGCGTTCGCTTCGCGAACGGTCCGGGCTCGTGGTGCCGCAAGAGAGACTCGAACTCCCGACCCCCTGATTACAAATCAGGTGCTCTACCAGCTGAGCTATTGCGGCCCTTGGCGCTCCCAAAAATTACGGCGCGCGGAGGCGCTAGATAGGCGAACTCGGCGCGCATGACCAGTGGGTCCTACTGGTCGAATCCCGGATTTTCGCGATTGAGCTTTCGCATCAGCCCCGGCCAGGCGAGATTGTCGCCAATGCCCGGCACAAAGGCCGGCGCGCCCTGCTGCAGCACTTTCGCGCCCATGGCCGGCGGCTCTTCGAGCGGCGGCTTGGTATCCGACTGCGCGAGGATCTGCGCCCGGCAGGCCTGTTCGAGAAAATACATGCGCATGAACGCCGTCGCGCAGTTGGCGCCGACCGTGAGCGTGCCGTGGTTGCGCAGGATCAGAAAGCCGTGATTGCCGAAATCCTCGACAATGCGCGCGCGTTCGTCATGGTCCGTCGCGATGCCTTCATAGTCGTGATAGGCGATGTCGTCATGACAGATCATGGCGAACTGCGAATAGCGCTTCAGTCCGCCTTCCTGCGCCGAGACCGCAACGCCATAGGGCGTATGCAGATGAAGCACCGCATGGGCGTCGTCGCGCGCCATGTGAATGGCGGAATGGATGGTGAACCCTGCCGGGTTTGAAAAATACGGGGTCTCGCCGACAACGTTCCCGTCAATGTCGACTTTTAACAGGCAGGACGCAGTCATTTCGTCAAAGAAGACGCCATAGGGATTGATCAGAAATCGCGGCGCATCGCCTTCGTCGGGACAACGCACAGAGATATGCGTGAATATCATGTCGTCCCAGCCGTAAATCGCCGCCAACCGATAGGTCGCAGCGAGATCACAGCGCAAGCGCCACTCCGCATCCGAAACCGTCCCTTTGAGCGACGGCAGACTTGTGGGATCGGGGATCGAAAACCCGGCTTCGACGCCGACAGCTTCCGGCGTTTGCTCTTGTGCCGACATGGGCAACCTCCCTAATTGGCGCTTTCGAAAGTGATTTTACCGCGGCGAAGACGCCGGCGCACGCGCTAATCGCAGTCCTTCGCAAGGCGAATGCCCGAAAACTGCCAGCGCGCATTGGCCGGAAAGAAATTTCTGTAAGAAGCGCGCATATGCCCCGCCGGCGTAGCGCATGAGCCGCCCCGCAGCACCATCTGTCCCGACATGAACTTGCCGTTATATTCTCCGACAGCGCCCGGCGGCGGGGCGTATTTCGGATAGGCCACATAGGCGCTCGCGGTCCACTCCCAGCAATCGCCATAGAGTTGGGAAATGCGCGCGGCGCCGTCGGCGCGTTCGGGTTCGCGCGCCTTGCCGTTTTCACAAAAGCGGCCCCCGATCGGGAACAGCGACGCCGCCGCCTCCCACTCGAATTCCGTCGGCGGACGGGCGCCGGCCCAAAAGGCGTAGGCGGCCGCTTCGTACTGGCTGACATGGGAAACCGGCGCATGAAGGTCGATGTCTTCTTCGCCGAAGAGCGTAAAGCGGCGCCAGCGCTCTCCGTCTTTGCGCCAGTATAACGGCGCCCGCCAGCCCTCTTCTTCGATCAACGCCCAGGCGTCGGAGAGCCACAGGGTTGGGTTTTCATACGCGCCGTCGTCGATGAATTCGATAAACTCGCCATTTGTCACGAGCCGGTTGGCGAAACGGAACGGTTGCAAGAATACCTGGTGGCGCGGCCCTTCATTGTCAAAAGCAAAGCCATCGCCGTTCCACCCGATTTCGCAGAGCCCGCCCTCCATCTCTTCAAACCGCAACGGAACGGGCGCAGGCGTTTCCGGCGCGGTCGACCGTTCATAGGCGGCCGGCGCCAGCGAGTTCTGAAACAGGGCATGCTTAACGTCGGTCAGCAACAGTTCCTGATGCTGTTCCTCATGGGCGAGCCCCAGCGCAACAAGCGGAGCAATCTGTGATGCAAGTTCGTCCGGCGCATCATCGATCAAGCACAACATTGCCTCATCAACGTGGCCTCGATACGCCCTTATGTCCGCTGCCGACGGGCGCGAGAGCAGGCCCCGCTCGGGCCGCGGATGCATCTTGCCGATCTGGTTGTAGTAGGAATTAAAGAGATAGCCGAATTTCGCATGAAATTCCGCGTAGTCCGGGGCGTATTTCTTTAAAATGAAGGTCTCAAAAAACCAGCTTGTGTGCGCGAGGTTCCATTTCACCGGGCTTGCGTCCGGCATCGACTGAAGCATCCAGTCTTCCGCTGACAAGGGATCAGCCAGCGCCACACTTTGACCGCGCACGGTGCGATAACGGTCGATAATCGCTGCGCGGTCGGCAAATAGCGGAGAGTCAAATGCCATGGCCCATCGCATTCCTTTAGCGGGCGGATGCGCCTAACATACCTGGCGGCAAAGGTCCAAATCACAAGGTCGAGCAAAAAGGCCCATGACAAAAAAGAAACTCGCTTTTCTTGCGAGCGAAAAACCGGAAGCGGAGACGACCCGTCGCGATCTCGTCCACCGATATGGCGACGCATCGCCGGATGAGGCCGATATTCTTGTCGCCATTGGCGGCGACGGTTTCATGCTCGAAACCCTTCGCGCCTTCATGAATGCCGGCAAGCCAATTTACGGCGTCAATTGCGGCACAGTCGGGTTTTTGATGAACCCTAAGGATGTGGAGGGCCTCGGCGATCAGATCGACGCTGCGGAGGAAGCGATCATTCACCCGCTTTCGATGCAGGCGATCACTGCTGACGGACGCACCGAAACCGCCAAGGCCATCAATGAAATCTCGCTCTTCCGGCAGACCCGGCAAATCGCGCGAATCCGCATCAGCGTAAACGGCAAGGTGAGGATGGAGTCCCTCACCTGCGACGGCATACTGCTGGCGACGCCCGCCGGATCGACGGCTTACAATCTGTCAGCGCATGGGCCGATCCTGCCGATTGACGCCCAGATGCTGGCCCTGACGCCGATCAGCGCGTTCAGGCCGAGACGCTGGCGGGGCGCTCTCCTGTCTCATAACGCCGTTGTTGAGTTTGAGGCCATGGACCCTGAATTCAGGCCGGTTTCAGCCGTCGCCGACAATCACGAGGTCCGCAATGTGGTGCGGGTGACTGCGCAAGAAGATCGCTCAATCGCCATGACGCTGCTTTTTGACCGCGGCCATTCGCTCGACGAGCGGATCTTGCGCGAACAATTCGACTACTAACCGGCCTGTTTCTTTTACGAGCGGTTTACCAATCCCCCTGAATCGCGGCAGTGATGCGATCTGGCCGTCTGGCGAGGGTCCTCGTGCCCCCGTTCAGTGGGCGTTAACCCGCTGTCATCGACAATATGGGCGTTGGTTGCGGGCCAGCCAAAAAAGGCTGACGGAGGAACGACAGATGGGCGCGCAGGCGGTTCGGCTCTCGAATGTCGACATAAATAACGCGCTAGAAAACAAGGACTTCGAAGTCCTCTTTCAGCCAATTTTTGACCTCGGCAACGGGGCGCTTGCGCGTATGGAGACCTTTGTGCGCTGGCGTCACCCGTCTTTAGGGGTGCTGCCGCCGGGCGCTTTCATCTCGTTTTTTGAAAGCCAGGGCCGCATGGGTGAGCTCACCCGCTACGTCCTCGACAACGCCATTGAAAGTTATGGCGAATGGCGCGGCCCTCACGCCCCCGGGTTTTCCATCAATCTGTCGCTTGCCGATCTCGCCGATGACGCATTCACGTCGCATCTGACCTCGGTCGTGCAAACCCATGATTTTCCTGCCGATCTGATTACTCTTGAGTGCCCCATGCCGGCGGTCGATTCCGATCTTGAGGGCATGGGAGACCGGTTTGCGCAATTGCGTGAAACCGGCGCTCGTCTGGCGATTGAAGTGCGCGGCCGCGCCAGCGACTATCTGCGCACCGTCGATCCCTTCCCCTTCGATGAAATCAAAACCGGCGGCTCGTCGATCCTGCGTTTTGCCCGCACGGTCCGCGGCCCCGGATTGAGTGCAATTTCCGACCTCCTCGATATTGCGAAAAAGGCGAATGCGGTCACCACCGCCGTCGGGGTTGAAGATCAGGCGTCTCTCGCCGCCCTCAAGGGATTGGGATTCACGGCGGCTCAAGGGAACCATCTGGCAAGCGTGGGCGGTCTCAGCGAGTTTCGACCGAGCCAGGTCAATCATGTCCGGGAACTGCTCGAACTGCCGCCGCTCAATGGTGATGAACTTGCCGCCCTGTTCCGGACATCCGCGCCGAAAGTTCAGGCGGGAGAAGATGCAGAGGCGCCGGCTGCGAGCGACGTAGAAGAAACAAAAGCGCCGGATCAGGAAAAAGACGCAGCGAAAGCCGCGGCGCCGGCAAGCAAGGAAGAAAAAGAAGACAAAAAAGCCGTCCTCGCCCGGGCCCGCAAAAAAGCAAAAGCAATTGCGCTGGCGAAACGCGCCAAAGCCCGCGACGCGCGCAAAGCCGCGGCGATCAAACGGGCGAAGGCGAAAGTCGCTCTGGCCAAGCAACAAACGGAAGATGTTTCAGAAGCTGACGACAGCGCCGCGCCGCGCGCGCTGCAGGACCGGCTGGCCCAGGAGTTTACGGAATACGCAGACGCCGAAGCGCCAAAAACTATAGACGTCTCAGCAGAGCCGGTTGAGCAGGGGGCTGTCGCAGAAGAAAGCGACCCGCAGGAAGCCGAGCCCGAGGAGATTGTTGTCGAAGCCGTTGAAGTTGACGACGATGAAGCGCCGATCGAGGCGCCCTCGTCCGTTCAATTCAAAATGCCCGTCGGCAAAGCCCGGGCCCATTTTCGCCCTGGCGTCAGGGCTCGCGGATTGCCGACATCCCTTGGCGCAAAACCGTTTGATGCAGCCGCGCCGAACCATCAGCCGGCCGCCGCTCATGGCGGCGCTGCGGCCGTCGATGTGGCCTTCGAAGATGAGACCGCGGTTCAACCAGACGGGGAAGACAGCCGCGACGACGCCGTTGAGACGGCGGCCCCGGATAATGCGGATCCTGCCCCGGCGTCCGCCATTGGTTTCGATGATAACGAGGAGGCCGGTTCGATGATCGACAATCATCACAGCGATGACGTCCCCTCGCCGCCACGGCGCAAACGCAAGAACTTCCTTACGCGGAGATACAAGGTTGTGCCAACGCACTTTTGGCCAAAGCCCTGGACGCGGGCGATGCGTCGTCGGCGCGTCATGCGCGAAGAAAGCGCAGTGGAAGCTTAACGCGCGCCTGTTTCGTCTGAAATTTTTAGATCAATCCTCACACAGGAAAAACGCGGTTCGATGGTGCGTCGAACCGCGTTTCCTTCACGGACCCGGTCTGGCTAATGCGATCTTCGATCTGGAGCGTGTTCGATTGCGCAGGGCGGGCCCGTGAATTTTTTGCTGGTTAGTTCGAAACGTTTTCCTTTCAAGTTTCGTTTTACCAGTTACGCGTAGGTTGAGGGAGGGGGAAATCACCTACAGGTTGAATGGAAACCCGAAGACGCGTTTTGGTCAACGGAAAACAGCGTTAACCATATTCACAATTTACTCTTCATTAATATTCGTAAACGGAGTGTTAATAATCCGGGTCCGAACCGATTATTGAAATACGGGGCATACAGAAAATTATGGGGTGTGAGAGGGTCGAGACCGCGTTCTCCACGGTTCGGAAATGTCGGAAAGATAGGCGTTAATCGATTCGACTTCGAGACGAACCGCGCCGCCGCCCGCCAGATCAAGCAACAGAACGCCGCCGCCATCCGCGCCTGGTTCAAACCTTAACGACAAAAGTTCAACGACCGCGTCCCTCGCCTCTGTCCGCAAATGTTGAAATTGAACGGACATTACGTCGTCGAAATGAACACCGGCGCGCACGCGAGCGAATGGACCGGTTTTGCGCCCTTCGGTGCATTCCCAGACAAAACGATTGGCGACTAATGCAAAGCGGCGCTCTGCGGAAATGAAAGCAAAGTCGCCGACTTTCGCGACAGCGTCCTGCAAAACGGTCGAAAACACATCGAGGTCTTCTTTATCGCCCGCCATTAGACGCAGCGGTTGGTAGTCTTTGAGCGCCGTCACTCGTTTCTCCTAGTCGCTTACACGTTCAATCAATGCGCCGCATTCAGCAAGCTTTTCTTCCAACCGTTCAAAACCGCGGTCAAGGTGATAAACGCGGTTGACCATGGTCTGGCCTTCTGCGCCAAGCGCTGCGATCACCAACGACATGGATGCGCGCAGATCCGTCGCCATAACCGGCGCGCCTTTCAGCCTGGAAACGCCGTGCACCGTTGCTGTCTGTCCGTCTACGGATATTTTTGCGCCCATGCGCGAGAGTTCAGGCGCGTGCATGAAGCGGTTTTCGAAAATCGTTTCCTTGATGCGCGAAACGCCGTCCGCGGTTGTCATCATCGCCATGAACAAGGCCTGCAAGTCCGTTGCAACACCCGGGAAAGGCTGCGTTACGATATCGACTGCGCGGCATCGCTCGGGCCGCGTCACCTTGATCCCCTTCTCGGTCTTTTCGAAGTGAAGTCCGGCTTCCTCGAGCGCCGCCCGCGCCGCGCCGAGCAGTTCGATGTCAGTCTCTGCAAGCGTCAGTTCTCCGCCGGCGGACCCCACCGCCATCGCATAGGCGCCGGTCTCGATACGGTCGGGGAGAACCCGATAGGTGACGCCGCGAAGTTTTTCGGCGCCTGCAATTGTTATCGTCGATGTCCCGGCGCCGACGATGTTGGCGCCCATGGCGTTGAGACAGTCGGCGAGATCGGTGATTTCCGGCTCGCGCGCAGCGTTTGAGATTTGCGTTTCGCCCTTGGCGAGCGTCGCGGCGAGCATGATGTGTTCAGTCGCGCCCACAGAGACAAAAGGAAACGAAATCTCCGCGCCGCGAAGACCGTTCGGCGCCTCAGCGAAGACATAGCCTTCGTCAAGATCGATCTTGGCGCCCATGGCCGAAAGCGCTTTCAAGTGCAGATCGACCGGACGGGCGCCAATGGCGCAACCGCCGGGCAGCGACACTTTCGCCTTCCCTTCCCGCGCCAGGAGCGGACCAAGCACGTTAAAACTCGCCCGCATTTTGCGAACGAGATCATAGGGCGCTTCTGTTGATGCAATGTCTTTTGCATGCAGTTTGAGGACAGCGCCGTCAAAGTCAGACGCCGCCCCATGCTGGTTCAACAAACGCAGCAGCATGTCCACATCGGCAAGGCGCGGCACGTTCTGCAGCGTCAACGCCTCATCGGTCAGCAGCGACGCCGCCATCAATTTCAGCGCAGAGTTTTTAGCGCCGCTGATCGGCACAACACCGTAAAGCGGACGCCCGCCGATAATCGCCAGCTTGTCCATTCAGTCGTCCTTGTCCTTTTTGCCGCCCGCCTTGCGCCGGCGCAGATTGTCCCTGAGGGCGCCCGCCAGACGCGCCTCCCGCGCCTTCTTCTTGTCGGCGCCCTTTTGATTGGCGCCCTTCTCATTGGCGTCCTCAAGCGGCGTCTTTTGGGCCGTTGTCGGGCGGTCCTCGGGCGCGTTGTCTTTATTGTTGCAATCCGATGGGGTCGGCATGGCGGCGGACCATACGCGGGCCCGCCGGCCGGTCAAGCGCCTCGCCGGGCAAGGCTTTGCAGACCTAAGCGGCCCGTGCCATGTAAGCGCCCCCCGCAGGAAAGGATGACTGGCGTGAGCGACCTTATTGGCAAGATGAGCGGTGAGCTGATGGGGGCTGATGCCTTTGATCGCGCCGTGATGATGACGCGCCGGGCGGGCGCCGACGACATCGACGAACTCGGCCATGTGAACAACGCCGTCTATCTTGTCTGGGCGCAAGACATCGCCGTCGCCCACTGGCGCGCAGTCGCCGGCGCGGCGCTCATCAACGACTATGTCTGGGTCGCGCTGCGCCACGAGATCGACTATCGCGATCAGATCCTTGAGGGAGAAACGGTGGAGATCCGCACCTGGCTGGGCGCCGCCTCCGGTCCGCGATTCGCGCGCCATATCGACATCCGCAAACCGGGCGCCAGCCGCCCCGCCGCGGCGGTCCTCACCACCTGGTGCCTCGTTGACGCAAAAACCCGCAAACCCCGGCGCGTCGGCCCGGAAATCCTCGATCCCTTCGGTGTTGCCGGGCTCTGAACAATCGCCGCCGGGCCGCTTCCCATCGGCCCCCGCCCACGCTATACCGCGCGCTCTTTTCGGCGCGCCCGAAAACGCCGCAGTAGCTCAGTGGTAGAGCGCACCCTTGGTAAGGGTGAGGCCGGGAGTTCAATTCTCCCCTGCGGCACCAGCAAAACCCTTTAAAAATAGTCGGTTATCCAAACAATCGCGCCGATATAATGTGGTGAAAACTGTCGGGTATTGTCCGGAACTGTTTGAGAACATTTGCTGCCGCTGACAAGAATCTGACAAACGAACCGTGCCTTGCCGACTGGTTCGTGCCCACACTTCGCAAGCAGAGGCCGTGAAACAAATTCGAGAATTACGGGGTAGATCTCTCAAAAAAAATCGCCTAAAATGGGCCTATGGCACGCAAAATTTTTTATAATGGCTACGCAGCTTCCGTCAGACACGCCGATTGCCGACTTGGTATTCCGCGAATCCCCAAAAGATCAATAGACCTAGTTGTAAGCTCCCCCCCTTACTTCATTGGGAAGAGCTATGACGAGTCAAAATCACTTCAGGATTATGCAGACCTACTACGAAACGTAATACAAAAGTTGAAACCAAAACTATCTGATACTGCCAGCGTTTGTTGGCAAGTGGGAAATCATATATCATCAAATGGGTATACGCCGCTTGATTTTTTGACCCATGATTTGATGTCGACTGCAGGCTTTAAACTACAAAACAGGATAATATGGACGTTCGGGCATGGAACTCACGCCACAAAGCGATTCAGTGGCCGTTACGAAACCGTGCTGTGGTATTCAAAAAACGATAGTTACAAGTTCAATTTGGATGATGTGCGGATTCCGCAAAAATATCCCGGTAAAAGGCACTACAAGGGTGAAAAGAAAGGCGAATTCAGTGGAAATCCGAAAGGAAAAAACCCGGGCGACGTATGGGATATTCCGAACGTCAAAGCACAACACGTCGAGAAAACTGAACACGATTGTCAATTTCCAATTGCGCTCGCCGACAGATTAATTAGAGCTTTGTCCTCGGAAGGTGATTTGGTGTTAGATCCCTTTTTAGGATCTGGAACAACGGCCGTAAGTGCAATAAGAAACAAGCGCAATTGCATCGGGTATGAAACCGAGTTGCGTTTTGTCGAACTCGCAAAATGCCGCATTAAGGCTGTAGCAGATGGGACAATTGGGATTCGCGCAGACGTACCCCCAATACAACCGGATACTAACACTTCAGTCGCGACCAAACCGGAGCATTTTGATTATGGCCAAGTCTCCCAGTAGACAGTCGGGCAAGAAAAAAGGAACCATCAATGAGCCTTTCACGGCTCCGGTCATGGCCGTGAATCAGCACGACAAAGTGCTGTATCAATTCACGGCCAAGAGTTCGGTATTGTTCAATATGCTTTCGATAAACAGGCGCGATAGTGACAAAGACACCGGTTACCAAAGAGTCCTACCCAATAGCCGAATCAATTCAATTTCAAATTTCATATTAGAAAAGAATGTGATTCCCAATTCAATTTTGGTTTCGTTTGATAAAGCCGAAATTGTTGATGGCAAGATCGTTGTACCTGCAGGCAATGATGTTGGTTGGGTCATTGACGGACAGCATAGGTTGGCCGGCGCTCATGTCGCTAGTAAAAAAGGCGTGGACATTGAACTTGCCGTGATTGCAGCCATTGGATTAAGCATCGAAGAACAGGTCAAACTCTTTATCACGATAAACAGGGAAGCAAAAAACGTCCCGACTTCCCTCGTTCTGGATCTACTAAAGTATATACCTCAGCGGCGTCCCTCAGACATAGCAAATGAACGGGCTGCAGACATAGCTAAGGCTCTTCGAACGGAAGAATCCTCTCCTTTTTTCAATCGGATTGTGATTGACGCACCGGGGCCTAACCAAATTTCGCTTACAAATTTTGTCCGCAAGGTCACCCCCTACGTGCACGGGGAAAGGGGCCGGTTGAAAAATTTTACGCTTGAAGAACAACAAAAAATTATTCGAAACTACTTTGAAAGCATCGCCCGAGTTTACGAAAGCGAATGGAAAAGCCCAAAGTCGATATTCTTTTCTACGCTGGGTTTTGGGGCTATGATGAACGTTTTTGAACGAATATTTAATGAAGTTTCTGAGCGTAAGGCATCGTTTTCAACGCCCGATGTTTCAGAGATGTTTGATCTGGTATCTGATTTCGATTTCAAACAATGGTCGTCTTACGGGTCCGGAAATAAGGCTGAAACTGAAGCGGCAAAAGACTTTCAGTTAGATTTTGATAGGCGACTAGCTGAGCAAGTTGAAAGTGGCAAAGTCTCTACTATTCGCCTTGAATAGATTCATGAATTGGGAACACTTTGCTAAAAACCACTTTTCCGCAAGATCACTGAGCGACGCCCGATCCGTCGTTGCGCATTGGACGAAGGCGGAAGATATATCGCTTAGCGAATTCGCGGAATCCACCGGAATATTGTCCGAACCTATTGGTACCGAAAAGCATAGCTTCATAGACAATGTCGGGCACAGTGCAACAGCTATGCACGACCTTGCTGTACTGGAACATAAAAGCCAACAGTGTTTTCGGGAGTTGTACGATAATATAACAGCAGACAGAGCGGAGTTTGGAAACATAATCGCTTACACGTTTGCGCTGTTTGCTGCGAAAACCATTTTGGGCCATTTGGGCATATTTTTTGTGCGCTCAAGGGGCCAAAATTTTGTGTTTGATTTTTTCCCGCAGTTTGGAGACCGATCACACCAGAAACTTCACAAAGAAGCAAAAAAAACGATATCGAATCCCATTAAAATTCTATTTCCCGGTAAGCAAGACATAACTCACTCGGATGTTTGGTCGATTGTTTCGGCGTTGGCGAGGAAGAAAAACCTCACGGGATGTGGCTACTTAGACAGGTGGCTAAAAGATTTTCGCTATGCACGCGACCTACTAGTACGAAACAAATTGCTGTATACGAGCTCTTATTGGCCCCTTGAATCTATCAACCATCCCTCTGCCAACCAAAACGCGAATACGACACAATTTTTTCGCCAAGTAGCACGCACCGGGCAAGCTGGCCCCTTGGCAGACTATCACCTGTCTCTCAGATGTATGCAGATGTTAAAGTTCACCACATTTCCATAGTGTAATGATTTCGTGACAAGAGAAAGACGCTCAATTGTGACAAGCGGCGCCAATCTGCCGACCGTTGTCTACGTTTTGTATTCGCGCCGACAACGACAGCTTGGGCTAAAATTGCAGATTTTCGATAAATCAATTCCAAATAGCGGCGCGTTTCCACAGCAAATTTCAGTTGTTGGCGCGCAACTTTTTCGCATGATTTGTGGCAAGAATCTGACAAAAAAAAGCAACGCGCCGAAATTGTCGACATTGAATCAATATGTTGGACAAGGGCATTTCCTTTTTGGTAAGGGTGAGGCCGGGAGTTCAATTCTCCCCTGCGGCACCATGAGCTTGGTCCCTTCGCGAAGCGAAGGAAACCAAGCGAAATCCCAAGCCCGGACCGTTTGCGGAGCAAACGCAGCTCGGCGAAATAACGATATCCCGGCAAATTCATTACTTTCCGACGCTTTTTGATCGCGCGCCTTCGCGCGCGGGGGAGCTTGGTCCCTTCGCGAAGCGAAGGAAGCTCGGCGAGATGACCAACACATGCCCGCCTTACCCCCTACTGCGCCGTTGCGGTCACATGCGGTCAATGTAATTCTCCCGCCATGGCCCACCATCACGATAAAAACCGCTACGCCCTCGCCGTCGGCCATATTGCGATCGAGTGGAATTTTCTCGAGCGGGAATTACAACGCCTCGCCCGCCATTATCTCGATATCGACGATGAAACGACGGCGCATATGTTCGCCTTTATGGGCAATGCATCTCGTGCGGAGTTTACCGAATGGCTGGCCGAGCGCTTTGAAAAAGACGAAGAGCTGAAGGCCCATGTTCTGCATTTCATTTCCGTCTTCTGCCGTCTGCGCGCGAACCGGAACATTGTCGAGCATGGGGTGCCGGCGCTGACCCGGGACGGCGCGTTTCTCGGCGAGATTATCAAACTTGGCCGGCGCACCGGCGACATGCCTTTTGCCGCCTCCCAGGAAACCCTCGATGCGTTCCTGAAACATTTGCGCGAGGCGCGCGACTACGCCGGCGCCATTCAGGAAGCGCAGGCCGGGACGAAAAAACCCGACGCCCTCGTTAAACCGGCGATGCCCAAACGCATGGCTGCGACAGCACAGCGGAACCAGGAACAGTAATTCTATTTTCTGTACAAAGATAAATGATGGTCGATCAGTCGGCCGCGATAAACAAAAGCAAGCGCCAGACCGCCCGCCAGCATAACGCAAAGCCAGCAAGCAAGCTCCAGAAACACCAATGGCGCCGGCTCCAGCATCACATTCCACGGCAGGTAATATTCAAACCATGGGAAAGCGATGAGCCAGGCGGCGAACCCATAGGTGAGACCAGCGACGAACCAGTTTCGCGTCAAGCCGCGATAAAGCATTTGAAACGCCAGCGCATTGACAAATCCGAGGCCAATCAAGCCGAGCGGAAAAATCAGCGGCGATGAAGCCGCCCGCGGCGGCGGATCGCCGCTGAAGGCGTCAAGAAACTTAGCGCTTTGTAATGCGGGATCGGCGAGGATTGATTGCGCCGGACCGAATGTGGCGAACGACACGGCGAGCATTGTAAATCCCGCCGCCAGGCCCGCCAGAATGTATCGCAGCACGGGGTTCAATTGATGCGCCCCTCCTTTGCTACGTCATCATCTTCTCGATCGGTAAAACAAGTATAGCGCTAGCGCCGAGCTTTTTAAGTTCTTCGAGCTGGTCCCAAAAGACGCTTTCCCGGCAGACAGCGTGGATGGCGACCTTGTCGGGCTGGCCGGCCAGCTCAAGCACCGTCGGCGCTTCCGCGCCCGGCAAATACTCCGTAATCGCATCAATCGCTGCACGCGGCGCGTTCATCATGACGTATTTTGCATCGCGCGAGGTGATGACGCCATTAATGCGTTTTAAGAGCGCGTCAAACACCGCCTGTTTGCCGGCAGAGAAAGGCGTCGGGTTGCGAATCAGGATGGCCTGAGAGTCAAAAACCGTCGCGAGCGGCTTCAGCCCGTTGGCGTCGAGGGTCGCGCCGGTTGAAACGATATCGCAGACTGCGTCGGCGACCTTGAGGCGCGGCGCCACCTCAACCGAGCCTTTCATCATGACCGGGCGCGCTGCGATCCCTTCCCGTTTCAGCCAGGCGCCCGTGAGGCCGGGATAGGAGGTCGCGATGCGTCTGCCCGCAAGCGTCTCGGCGTTCTCATAATCCCATTCCTTAGGTCCGGCGATCATCAGTCGACAGCGCGCAAAGCCCAGCGGCATCACCCGCTCCGCCGGGGTCTCGTGTCCATCAATGAGACGGGCTTCCTCGAACACATTCTCGCCGATGATGCCGATGTCGCAGGCGCCGTCAGCAACGAACTCGGGAATATCGTCGTCGCGCAGGAGCATAACGTCGATGGGCATTTCCTGAACGCGGCCATAGAGCCGGTCCTTGCCGCGCGAAATTTTTAGCCCGCAGTTTTTTAAGAGCTCGAATGATCCGTCCGACAGGCGGCCTGATTTCTGAATCGCGATGCGCAGTCGTTCCGTCATGATTTCTTCCGTTTAGAAAGGATAAGGCGATAGCCGCCATGTGATTCGTCATTCAAAAAACGTGCGACGCGTCCGATCGTGGTGGTCGAAGCGCCGGTCGCAGCGGCGATCTCGCGATAGGAATGTTCGCCCTCGTCCAACATGCGGGCGATGCGCCAGCGCTCGGCAAAGGCTTCAATTTCCGCGGGCGTTGCGATGTCGCGCAGGAAGCGCGCCGCATCGACCGGCGAAGAGAGCGCGGCAAAAGCCCCGAACAGGGCCTTTTCGTCCTTTTCCCGCTCTCGCCTGTCCGTTGTGGCGTTGCGTCCGCCCGGTCCGCGCATATCGGCCTCCGTTTTCTGATGCAGTGTATTAATACGCTAATACAGTCTGTCAAGGACTTTTCGGGTTAAGGTTACTAGAAGCACGGGGCGTTTTGTTTTCATCAAAACCTTCCTCTCCCCGGCCTTGCCGGCGAAAGCCGGCATCCAGAGATGTACCCTCCCAAAAGCGGCCGAAGGTATGACAGGCGGCGCAACTAGAGGCGTTTGACCCACAGGCTTTTGTCAAAACAGCCGGCATTTCTGGATCCCGACTTTCGTCGGGAAGAACGGATGGTGGGTTCAGGCCCTGGTTTATGAAATATGTGCGCTTCTCGCCTTTGCGTAGTGGGTCGTGCGCCAGCGTTCAGCGCGAACGCTGCAAGACCGCCACGAAAAATCCGTCGCCGCGGAGTTTGTCGGGCGTGAGGCGCAAGGCGCCGTCATCGGTAACGCAGGGCGCCAGCACTGCGCGGCCTTCGTCGGTCAAGAGTCCTGATGTGGCGACGGCGTCGAGCACCGGGGTTCGCGCAAAGTCCTCATGCTGATCCAGAAACGCCGCAAGGCGGTCTTCGTTTTCTTCCATAAGAAACGAGCACGTGACCCAGATCATACGCCCGCCCGGTTTGACGAAGCGGGCCGCCTCGCGCAGCACGGCGTCCTGTTCGTTGATGCGCGTTGCGAGCTGCTTTTCCGTCAACCGCCATTTTGTGTCCGGATGGCGTCGCCAGGCGCCCGCCCCGGAACAGGGCGCATCGACAAAGACGACGTCCATCTTGTCCGCAAGGTCGTCGAACGTTTCGTCGCCTGCGGGACTTCTGATCTGCAGATTTCTGACGCCCGCGCGCTTGGCGCGATGAAAAAGCGGCTTCAGGCGGCGCGGATCGCGATCATAAGCGTAAAGCTGACCGGTGTTTTCCATCATGGCGGCAAGCGCCAGGGTTTTGCCTCCGCCGCCGGCGCAGTAGTCGAGAACCTGTAGGCCTTGTACCGCGCCGGCAGCCGCAGCGGCGATTTGCGATGAAAGATCCTGCACCTCGACCCAGCCCTTGTTGAAGGCGGGAATTACCGTCACCGCCGGAGCTTTCTGCGACGGGTCCGGCGCGGCGATGCGCGCCGCCGTCGTCAGTATGGGGACGGCCGCGCCCTTGACGGATTTGAGCGCCGCGAGTGCTTTTTCAGGCGTTGCTTTCAACGTGTTGACGCGCAGGTCGACATCCGCCCGTTCCGCGAGCTGAGCCATGGCGGCGCCCGCGTCCTCGCCGAACACACGAACAATGTGCGGCGTCAGCCATTCGGGAAAATCGCCGACGATGTGGGGAGGAAGGTTGCCGCCACCTCTCCCCATCGGGGAGAGGTCGGAATTGCGCAGCAATTCCGGGTGAGGGGGAAGATATTCCTCTGTGTCTTTGTGAGCTTCCTTCCCCCTCATCCGGCCCTTCGGGCCACCTTCTCCCCGAGGGGGAGAAGGAAATTCCGAACGCTGAAAAGTTTTCAATTCCGTTTCCGTCAACGCTCCCGGCCCGTGGGGTTCTTCCGCAGCAGCCTCTGACAATTCGTCAACGGGCGTCGCCCACAGAAATCGCAAGGCGCCGAATGCAAGCGCCCGTGGCGTCTCCTCTCCCATTGATGCGGCGAGAGAGTTCCTCTTACGCAAAACATCGAGACAAAGTCCGGAAATCCACGCCCGGTCCTTGGCGCCGGCGTAGCGATTATGGCGCGACCAGTCGGCGATCGCGGTTTTGAGCGGCACGCGGCGCGCGTTGAAATCGGCGAGGATTTCAATCGCCGCAGAAATTTTCCCGGACAGTCTCATTGGCGTTCGAAGATAAAGACTTCGTTCTTGAACGATTGCGTCAGGGCAAAGCCTGCAGATTCAATTTGCTTCTGCGCCGCTTCCATCTCGCCGGCCTCTGCGCGTTTTTCATGCAGCTCGATAACGATCAGGCGCAGACCGGAAAGATCGAGTTGCGGCAGTAATGCGAATTCGCCGCCTTCGATGTCGCAGATGAAGACGCTAGCATTCTTCTGACCGAAAAGGTCGTTGAGACCGACCTGCTCGACTTTGTCGACGCGGCGGGTGGCGCCGTGATCGATCACAGACGAGGCCCAGAAGAGATCGGCAACATGAAAGTCGACCGGCGGGCCCGCTTCGGCCGCAGCAAGACCGTGGCGAACCTGGCAGGGCTCACTTCCGTTGTCCCGCCAGTTTCGCGCAATCTCCGGAATAAGGTCGCGGTTCGCTTCGATCATGTAAACATTTTCAGGTCCCACGACCTTTTGCGCGATAAGGCCGACGAACCCGATCGCGGCGCCCGCTTCAACGACAACGTCGTCAGGTTTTAAAAGCCGCGGCAGCTCGCGCACTTCGAGACCTTCATATTTCTCCGCATAGATCGACGCGAGAACGCGGCCCTTTGCGCTCGCCGGCACGTTGAGCTTGACCCCGGCGATTGTGACCCGTGCAGGGCGAGACGCCATGCGCCAGGCGTAACGAAGCAAACGCGGTATGTCGTTCAGCATAAGGAAAATTAGTTCTGCGTCGGATAATTCGGCGCTTCGCGGGTGATGGCGACGTCATGGACGTGGCTTTCCTTAAGCCCCGCATTGGTGATGCGCACGAATTTGGCGCGGGCCTGCATTTCGGCGATGGTCGGCGCGCCCACATATCCCATGGAGGCGCGCAGACCGCCCACAAGCTGGTGCAGGATCGGCCCGATGGCGCCTTTGTAGGGAATGCGTCCCTCAATGCCTTCCGGAACGAGCTTCATCTGTTCGGTGACATCGGCCTGGAAATAACGGTCGGCCGAGCCGCGGGCCATCGCCGTAATCGACCCCATGCCGCGATAGGATTTGTAGGACCGGCCCTGATAGAGGAAAACTTCGCCGGGCGCCTCGTCGGTGCCGGCGAGAAGCGAACCGATCATCACGCAATCGGCGCCGGCGGCGACCGCCTTGGCGATGTCGCCGGAATATTTGACGCCGCCGTCGGCGATGACCGGTGCGCCGGAATCGCGCGCGGCCCGCGCCGCATCCATCACCGCCGTCAATTGCGGTACGCCCACCCCGGCGACAATGCGCGTCGTACAGATCGAGCCGGGGCCGATCCCGACTTTCACCGCATCCGCGCCTGCATCGATGAGCGCGCGGGTCGCGTCATAGGTCGCCACATTGCCGGCGATGACCTGCGTCGCGTTGGATGCTTTCTTGATGCGTTCGACCTGCGCCGCGACGGCGGCGGAATGACCGTGCGCCGTATCGATAACGACAACGTCGACGCCGGCGTCGATCAACGCCTCAACCCGTTCGTACCCCTTGTCGCCAACGGAAGAGGCCGCCGCGACCTGAAGCCTTCCCTCGTCGTCCTTGGCGGCGAACGGATAGGCCCGCGCCTTTTCCATGTCCTTGACGGTGATCAGACCCACGCAACGGTTAGTTTCATCGACAACGATGACCCGCTCAATCCGGTGCTGGTGGACGAGACGCGTCACCTCCTCGCGGCTGGCGCCCGGGCGCACCGTGACGAGGTTTTCCCTGGTCATCAGCTCGCTGACTTTCTGGTTCGGATTGTCGGCAAAGCGCATATCGCGATTAGTCAAAACCCCGACCAGCCGGCCGACGCCGTTGCCGTCAGGTTTTTCAACGACGGGAAAACCTGAAATTTTCTTCGCATCCATGATGAGGCGAGCTTCGGCGAGCGTCGCGTCGGGCGTCAGCGTCAGCGGGTTCACGACCATGCCGCTTTCAAAGCGTTTGACCCGCCGAACATGTTCGGCCTGTTCATCAACAGTGAGATTGCGGTGCAGTACGCCGATCCCTCCATGCTGAGCCATGGCGATCGCCATGTCCGCTTCCGTCACCGTATCCATGGCCGATGACAGGACGGGAATATTGAGCTCAATCGTCCTGGTCAGTCGCGCTTTTACGTTGACCTCGCTCGGCATGACTTCCGACGGCCCGGGCTCCAACAGGACATCGTCAAAGGTCAATGCATCACGGATATTCATCTGGTCTCTCCCTTAGTACTTTGCGGGAATAAAAAACGGCGCAGCTTCGGCCACGCGATAAATTTCGGTAAGGCGCGCTTCATCGGCGCGGATTTTTTCCGCCGCCTTCGCCATGCGCCCGTTTCGGCCAAGCATTTCATCGGCGATCGCAACAATGCGGGTGTTCGGAAACGCCGTCGGCGACGCGGCGGCGAGCGCTGCGCCAATTCTGTCTTCATCTGCTTCCGGATTATGGAGGCAAGCGGCGATCATCGCCGTCGCAGTCGAGCGGCTCATCCCGGCCCAGCAATGGACGAGCAGCGGCGCCTCGGGACGCCATTCTTTTAAAAACCCGACCAGGTTTTCAACGTGATGCTCTCCCGGCGCCGGACGGTTTTCCATATCCTCAAGGATATCGTTGATCTCAACGCGCATATGGCGATCGTCGCCAAACCCCTCAAAATCGGGAAAGTCAGATCCCGGCGACAATAGACTGACAATATGCTCCGCGCCCGCTTGCGCATGGGCGTCATGAACATCACGAAGAGAGGAAATCCAGATCTTCATTACACAACTCCCAGCGCCGACAAGACACCGTTGCGGTCGAACGACTGCACGATAACTTCGCCGGGGCAGTCGACGTCCTTTTCAATCGTAATCTCAATCGCGCGTTTGATGCGTTCGCGCGGCGACGATATGTGATCGATGAGCGCGGCGGCGGCGCCAAGCGCGATTTCCATGCCTGAGCCCTGCGCCCAGAAGGCGCCGCTTTCAACTTCCGTCAAACAGAACGAATTGTCGAAATCCCACACGCGCCCCGACTTCGAAATCAACATGCCGCTGCCGCTATAGCGTTTCAGTCCATCGTCCGTGTCGCCAATGTCGAAAGCATCATAGGCGCTCTTCATAAACTTCAGGACTTCGAACGGATGTTCCGCCGGATCGGGAAATTCATTCGTGTGAGCTTCAAGCGCTTCGAGTTTCGGACCGGAACCGGTGATGCCGATCAGCCAGCCGCCCACCGCTTTCCATTTGCGATCGACCGACGGCGCGCGGAGACTGCCAAGCGTCGCCCGTCCGTTGGAGCCCACCCAGACCACTTTTTGCTCCACGTCGTTTATGGCCGCGATGATACTCACAAAGTAACTCCCCATCCCCCCCTTGAGGGGGGATCGAAATCTTTGATTTCGAGGGGGGCCGAAAATGAGCGCTGTTGCCGCCTACCCCCACCCGAAACTGCTGCGCAGTTTCGACCTCCCCTCAAGGGGGAGGTAAGAACGCCGAATACGCCGCCGAAACATTGCATCATCCTTGCCCCTTAAACCCCGTCGCAACCACATACTTCTCCGCCGAATCCGAGCGCGAGGCTTTTGGCTTGGCGTGTTTTACTGAGTCGAAATTCTTTTTGAGGCGCGCCAGCAACTCGCCCTCGGCGCCGCCGGCGAAGACTTTGCAAACGAATGCGCCGCCGGACGCCAATACATCTTCGGCAAAGTCGAGCGCCGCGTCGGCCAGCGCGACTATGCGCAGATGGTCGGTTGATTTGTGCCCGGTGGTGGGCGCCGCCATATCCGACAGAACAATGTCCGCCTTGCCGCCGAGCAAGTCCTTGAGAGCGTCGGGCGCCGCCTCGTCGAGAAAATCCATCTCAAGGATTTCGGCGCCGGCGACCGCCGGCACGTTGAGATAATCAATGCCGATGACGCGTCCCGACTTCCCGACTTTTTTCACCGCAACCTGCAGCCAGCCGCCGGGGGCGCAACCAAGATCGACGATCCGTTGTCCCGGTTTTAAAAGCCCGAATTTTTCATCGATCTCGGCCAGCTTGTAAGCAGCGCGCGAGCGATAGCCCTCCGCCTTCGCCTTGCGCACGTAAGGGTCGTTGAGCTGGCGCTTGAGCCAGAGCGTCGAGCCGTAGTCCCGTCGCTTCGCCGTTTTTACATGGACGTTGAAATCGCGGGACGACGCCTCACCCTTGGCGGTCGCCGACTTTTTGCGGCCGCGCTTTTCCGGCTCCTCGCCAAGCGCCGTTTTCGCAATATTCGGGGTCGCGACTTTCGGGTTTTTCGCGCGCTTCGGCGGCTTTTTCCGCCCGGATGAAGAATTGCGTCGCTCCATGGGCCTTCATAGCGGAGTCAATCGCGCGCGCAAGGCGTTGTGCGGCAAAAAATTGCGCATGGGCCCGCCGCCAACTAGGTTGCCCCCCGGGTGGGCGTGAAGCAGCGAAAAAGGTGGGAAACCCATGTCATTAATGGACCAGTTGACCGACGTCGTCGTCGGTCAAATGTCGCAGCAGGCGGCGCAGAAAACCGGATTGAACGAGGGCCTGGCGGCGCAGCTTATGCCCATGGCCATGGCGGCGCTTATGGGCGGGCTGAAAAAGAACGCCTCGCAGCCGCAAGGGGCGGACGCCCTCGCCAACGCCCTCGACCGCCACGATGGCAGTCTCCTCAACAACCTCAACCAGCTCGGCGCCGACAATACGCTGGCTGACGGACAGAAAATCCTTGGCCACATTCTGGGCGGCAAACGCGATCAGACCGAACGGGCGCTGGCGCGCTCCGCCGGCGTCGATCAGGGCCAGGTCGGCCAGTTGCTGGCCATGGCCGCACCCATGGTCCTTGCTTCTCTCGGCCGCGCCAAACGCGAACAGGGTCTCGACGCATCGGCGCTGGCCGGCCTCGTCACCGAAGAAAGCGTGCGCGTTCAGAAATCCGCGCCGTCCGAGCTTGGCGGTCTGATGCAATTTCTCGATCAGGATGGCGACGGAGACTTCAAGGACGAGTTGTTGGAGGCAGCCGGTAAAAAGATTTTCGGCGGCTTTTTCGGGCGTACCTAATTCACAATTATCAGGAGACAGACAAATGATTTTCAAATTCGCCAGAGAAGCCGGTGAAAAGTTCCGCGAAGGCGTCGGCAACATCGCCGACGGCATCAAAGACCGGATTACCGGTCACAAGACAGACGTCAAAGATCTGAAGGTTGAACATGAAGGCGAACGGGTTGTCTTGAAGGGCAAGGCCAAAACCCGCGCCGAAGCAGAAAAAGCGATTGTCGCCGCCGGCAACACGCCGGGCGTCGGCGAAGTCGAATCCCACATTGATATTGAAGACGAGCCGGAGCAGGCGAATTTCTACACCGTTCAATCCGGCGACACGCTGTCAAAGATCGCCAAGGAGTTTTATGGCGACGCCATGAAATATCCGGTGATATTTGACGCCAACCGGCCGATGCTGTCGGACCCGGACAAAATCTATCCCGGCCAGACGCTGCGCATCCCCACCGCGAGCTAAAGGGCGGCGGATTTCTTCCCGCCGGCCCGATTTTTTGGGCCGGCGGCGGTCATTTTGTCCTTTATGCGGCTCGGCCCACCGCATGGGCCGATTTTTTTGCGGCGCCTCTGCATCCAAACGCCGCCTCCGCTGCATCTATCCTGTAACCGGCGCGCTTGCCGCTCGCCGGATGCGGGAAAAGAAAAGGAGAAATTATGACCGAAGATGTCCTCATTCCGCTGGTGGTGTTCGGCTCGATCGCCCTCATCGCCTTTTTCGCGTTTCACTTCAGCTACAAAAAGCGCCTGGTCGTTTATGACGCCATTCGTGTCGCCATCGAAAAAACCGGCAACGCGGATCCACAGCTCATCGACGCCATTGTGCGGGAAAATGTGGGTCGCAACGCCGACCTCAGACGAGGCATCCTGCTGATCGCGATCGCCGTCGCCTTTATCGCACTCGGCTATTCGATACCCGAGGAAGAAGCCCTTGGCCCGATGCTCGGCGTCGCCGCATTTCCAGGGTTGATCGGCCTCGCCTTTATCGGCTTTCATTTCTTTGCCCCGCGCGAGCCGACCGTGTAATGTCCAAGGCCGGTCATGGGCAAATCCGACATAGAGCTTGTCTATCTTGCGCAGGCGGCGGGGGATGACGCCGCCTTCGCAGAACTTGTGCGGCGCCATCAGGCGAAGCTGAGGGCCTTTCTGCTGCGCCTTTCCGGCGACGCAGCAATTGTGGACGACATTGCGCAAATGAGCTTGATCAAGGCGCACCACGCGATGAGTGATTTTCGCGGCGGCGGCTCATTTCGTTCCTGGTTGTTTGCGATCGCCTATCGCGAATTCTTACAGCAACGCCGTCGCGACAAGGCGGCGGAACGTATTGTCGAGGCGGCGGCCGATCAGTCGGCCAGCGACGCGGCGCCCGCAATCGATTTGTCGCTCGATCTGAAAGCGGCGTTGGCGCGACTGCCGGAAAAGGAACGCGCCTCTTTACTGTTATGTGACGCCGCCGGCTTTACCCACGCGGAAGCCGCGGCCGCTTTGGGCGCGCCGCTTGGCTCGGTGAAAAGCTGGGTTGCGCGCGGGCGCGACAGAATGCGCGTCATGCTGGCGCCGCAGGAAGAAAGGCCGCCACAGGCGGCGATGCATAGCGCGAAAGGACAAACTTATGCGTGACGATGAACTCGCAACGGTCTTGCGTGAAGATTTCGAAGCATGCACCGCGCAATATGAAAATGACGCTTTCCTTCAGGCGATCCATCGCCAGCTTGATGAACGGATGCGTGTACGCAAAGGCGTTCTCGGCCTTGCCGGGCTCGTCGGCGCCGGCATTGCCGCCGCACAGTTCACGCATCTTCTTGATTCGACGGCGCATTCAGCGGTGCTCAAAGGGCTCGCCGTTCAAGGGTTTCAGTTTTCTTCGGTGCTCGCCGCATCGCTGATTGTCGCCGCGGCCGTTGTGGCGACGGCGGTCGTGTTGCAGCGTGAAGGCTGATCGCTAGTCGTCGCGATGTACGCGTTCTGAACGTTCGTGGCGTTCCTGGGCTTCAAGCGACATGGTCGCAATGGGGCGCGCATCGAGCCGGCGCAGTGAGATCGGCTCGCCGGTTTCCTCGCAATAGCCGTATTCGCCGGTTTCTATGCGGCGCAAGGCGGCGTCGATTTTGGAAATGACTTTGCGTTGACGGTCACGGGTGCGAAGCTCAAGAGCCTTTTCCGTTTCGCTGGATGCGCGGTCCGCAATGTCGGGAAGGTGATTGTCATCTTCTTGCAGGTTGTCGAGCGTGCCTTTGCTCTCTTTGAGAATTTCGTCTTTCCAGCCAAGCAGTTTTTGTCTGAAATATTCCTTTTGGCGATCATTCATGAACGGTTCGTCTTCGGTCGGACGATACTCGTCGAGCTCGCTTACGGACATCCCTCACTCCCTTTGCACAATACGCCAAACCGGCCGCCCCCGACTCGATTTCGCGCTCTCTATAGCGACGGGCACAGGGCCTCTCAAGCCCTTGTTTCGTTCCTCGCGCCGTCACAACTCCTCAATAGAAATCAATTATTGACGATTGGTTTTTGGCTGGGATTTTCCGGCGGCGCCCGGCTGAATTGCTGGGTGCGCCATCAAGCATTGCTGCGCCGCAACAATGGGGCTGAACGCCAGGCGCCGCCTTGTTCGGCATTTTGGGACGACCCTTTGCAGCGCTCAGGATCGAGGCGCCGTCCGAGCCTCGGCGAAGAAATCGATAAACTGGATCGATCAGCGCGCCGCGTCGACTGCGAAGGAAACGCCGCTCGTATTGTTGATCGCTGATGCAACGGCGCCACGCAACGAGTACGCGCCAAACGCGCCGGTTCGCATGGTCGCCGCGCCGGTAAGATCATTATCCGTTTTTGCCGGCTTTGATTCGCCTGCTGGCGCGCTGTGAGAAACGGCGGTCGCATTGTTCGCTTCGGCCTGCATAAAATTGTCGAGGTCGTTCAGGAACAAAACAATGACATATTGCATATTGTCTGCGCTAACGCCGCCGGCGAGATACTGCTGCACGCCGAAAATAACAGCGTTCTGGGCTTCAACATTGATCGCTTTAGACACGGTCGCCTGGGTATTGAACCGGTTGAGGTCGTCATAGGCGAGACCGGCGTTTGAAAATCCAGCGTAGCTGGTGAGCCCCTCGCATGCATCGCCGGTCGACGCATCTTCACAGGTGAAAAGGGTGACCAGAAACTGCCCGCCCGTTTCTGTCGTCGCCATCATTGTGTAAGCGGTGTCGTCGCCATCGTCGAAGGGGGCGATCCCGATCCCCAGCGGTTCGAGGAATTCCCGAATATCGCTTGCGCTCGCTTTTTCGACCAATCCGCCGGTCTCGCTCGCAGCGGGCGCGAGCAATTGTGAATTCGCCGTTACCTGCGCCTCGGCGCCCGCAACAATCGACGCAAGGCTCGCCGTGACGGCGAAAGCCGCCTTCAATTTCAACAGATTACTCATGAACCCCTCGAACTCTTATGACTAACTGGAAAGGGACGCTAACAGGGAATGGAATGACAGGCAAAACCGACCCACGCCCCTTCACCCTAAACATCGCCACATTTCTTGGCTATCATCCCGGCGGTAACGGGTGGGTTTTGTGAAGTGAAGACGTCGGCGCGCGGCATAGAGCTGATCAAGCAGTTTGAGGGCCTCGAACTTGAGGCCTATCAGGATATCGCCGGGGTCTGGACCATCGGTTATGGCCATACGGGCCCGGACGTAGAACCGGGCATGCGCATTTCCGAGCGCCAGGCCGAAGCGCTGTTGCGCGATGACCTCAAGTCTCGTGAGAGAGCGGTCGATAGTTTAACGTCGGTCAATCTCAACCAGAACGAGTTCGATGCGCTGGTCAGCTTTATCTACAATGTCGGCATTGACGCCTATCGCCGTTCCACCGCCCGCCGCCGTCTCAACAGGAATAATCGCCTCGGCGCCGCAGACGCCCTCGCCTGGTGGAACAAGGCGACGGTCGGCGGAGTTTTAAGAGAAGTCGCCGGCCTGACGCGGCGGCGCGCAGCGGAGCGTGCGCTGTTTCTGACGCCGACCAATCCGCCGATTGTCCGTGAACCGAACAATATCGCTGAGAATTCACGGGTCACCCCGATCGAGGATACGCCGCGCCGCGATAACATCGCCCAGAGCCGTACGGTTCAGGGCGCGACAGTCGCCGGCGGCGCCGGCGTCGCCGCCTCGTCCATGGGGCGCGACAGCGCTGAGGAACTCGATCAGGTCGAAACCAATATCGAAACCGGAAGCGGCATGACCGAAGACCCGTCCGCCGCCGAAGGGTCCACGCCGCCGCGCAGCCAGGTTGACGACGAGGCGGATAGTTGCGCCCGAGATACGCTGTTCGACGGCGAAATCGATTTCGCCAATGATCCGGTCGCCGAAGGCGGACCCGGATGCGCTGAAGATGACGCCGCCGAAACGCCAACTGAGGTTGCAGATCCGACAGATGACACCGAGGAACCGGCGGACGCTGCGGACGAAACTCCAGCAGATGAAAGCGTTGGCGAGGACATTGTCGCGGAAACGGACGAAGGCGCCGTCATTGGCGAGGAGTTCGGTTCATCGGGCGAAATCGTGCTTGATGAGGGCATGCCCAGTCGCCCGTCGAAACACGAAGTTCATGCGGTCGAGGCGCAGATCCAGTTTGCCTTGCTGGTTCTTATCGTCTTGTCCGTCCTGTTCGTCATCATCGCTCGCATCGACGACTGGCGGAATTACCGGCGCTAATTCCCGAACGGCGGTCCCGTGCACAACGATCAATGCGCCGGCTCTGCAGCTTCGTCGCGATAGCTCACAGCAATTCGGCTGATCATCAAAACGTCAACCAGTATGTGAAGCAGAATTGCCGCCGCCAACGAATTGGTAAGAACGAATAACAGCGTCACGGTCGCGGTAATGACCGCCACCCTCTTCATACCGTACCATCCCTGATAGCGATGCAGAAATACGAAATGTGCGACGGCGATTAACGCTGCAATCCAGAGATGCATGAATTGCGACAGCGCCCAGATCAGATATCCGCGGAAAATAATTTCCTCGGTGATCCCTGCCGTCACCGCGAGCATCATGGCGCGCCGGTACTCTTTCGCCGTTCTTGGAATGATGTGAACGGCGTCTTTCAGCCGCGCCATCTCATTGCGCATTTTTTCACGCGAGCGCGCGCTGAAGAACGACCTTATGAGTTCGAACAACAAATACGCCGAGATGACGGCGACGACAGCAAAGGCGCCGACCATTGCCGGGCTCCATTCAAAAGCAAAGCCAATCTCGCTCCATGGACGGCGCGTAATCGCCCAGCCGATAAGAATGATGATCGCTGTCGCCCATAAAAGGATCATGGATGAGTTGTAGACGTCCATCGGCTTGATGACCGGCATCTCGCCTTGAGCGTTTTTGCGCGGTTTTCCGAGCTCGCCAGCGAGCGGCCAGGCGATAAGGATCAAAAACAACGAAACGAGATCGGCGTAGCCCAGTCCTGAGCGCGCGAGAAAATCCGCCATCCAGCACCCCAATTATCTTGCCCCAACCGCATATTAATTTGAACTTGAATTCAAATTCAAGTACTATCTTTAAAATGCCGAAAACCGCCCGGAATCCAGCCAGTCGTCGCCCAATGTCCAGCCGAAAAGCTCCGGCCGCACGCCCGGCGCTCGCCAATCCGCGCCAGCCGCGCGCGCTCAAAACCAGAAAAAAACTGCTGGAGGCGCTTGAGCGGCTCTTGAAGAAAACCGACTTCGAGAAAATTGCCGTGACCGATATTGCGAAAGCGGCGGGCGTTTCGGTCGGATCGGTTTACGCCCATTTCAAAGACAAGGACGCCTTCCTTTCAGCTTTGATAGACCTGTGGCGCGGCCGGGTTCGCGACCGTCTCAGCGAAGCGCTCGCCGCCGACCTTGTGTCCGAATTTAAATCTTACGGCGGGCTGCGCCCTGCCCTGCACGCAATCATTGCCGACGGTTATGAGCAAGTCGTCGGCGACGCGCACATTATCCGGGCCATCCAACATCGCATTCGTCGCGGCGATGCGGCGGAATGGGAAGCGTGGCGCAAGATGGGAGCGCAAGGATTTGATACGATCGCGCTTCTCATTGACGTCTATAAAGACGAAGTGCGCCGGCGCGATAAAGAGACCGCGAAAAGGGTCTTCAATTTCGTTTTAAATGCGTGCCTTGCTGAACGCTGCATCTATCCCAATCGGGGCGCGTATGGCGTCGCCGCCTTCAGCAAAAAGAAAGTCGTCGATGAACTGACCCTTCTCTCATACGCCTATCTCACCGCGCCGGAGTAAAACAGGTCAGCGCAAGCCATTACTTTGTAAGCGCCCGCACATGCTTGCGCAGAACCGGCAGCAGCTCTTCTTCAAACCATAAATTCTTTTTGAGCCAGGCGTTGTTGCGCCAGGAAGGATGCGGCGTCGGAAAATATTGAGGCGAAAACTCCCGCCAGTTTTTGACCGTATCCGTCAGACTTTTTTCCGCGCGGGATTTCAGGTGCCATTTCTGAGCGTAGCCGCCGACAAGGATCGTCGTTTCGATATTGGGGAGCGCGTCCATCAACTGCTCCCGCCAGGCCCGCGCGCATTCCTTGCGCGGCGGAAGATCGCCCCCCTTCCCGTCATAACCGGGGAAACAAAATCCCATGGGAATGATGGCGAGCTTTTTCGGGTCGTAAAACTCTTCGCGCGTCACGCCCATCCATTCGCGCAGGCGATCGCCCGACGGATCGTTAAACGGGACGCCCGTCTGGTGAACGAGATTGCCCGGCGCCTGTCCGAAAACAGCGAGCCGCGCGCTCCGGCTCGCCTGCACTACCGGGCGCGGCTCATGGGGAAGCACGGTTTTCTCCGGCGCCTCGACGCAGATCCGGCAGGCGCGAATGTCTTTCAGCAGGGGTCCAAGTGCGCGGGGCATGAGGGTACGGCCCATAAGCCCTG
Organism: Hyphococcus sp.; assembly: GCA_965267325.1. Lineage (GTDB taxonomy): Bacteria > Pseudomonadota > Alphaproteobacteria > Caulobacterales > Parvularculaceae > Hyphococcus. Next base: position 1,488,636 of record OZ253943.1, read on the forward strand.
CGCCGCCGCGATGCAAAGGCGCGGAGCGCGCTTTCGGGCCTGCCTACGCAAATGTGAAAAGTCGGCAATCGCCTTGCGGATTGGGGCCGGCTGGCTTAATCCCCGCGCCAATAATGCACTGCTGATCAGGACCCGTTTGATGCTGCCGAAACCTCGCGCCGACCTTGTCTCCAATACGCTTGATTATGAGATTACCCCGCTCGTTAAACCGACCGGCTTTCGCGAATATGACGCGCGTTGGGTGTTCGAAAAGGAGATCAATCTCCTCGGCGTGCAGGCCCTGGGCGCCGGGCTCGGGACGCTGATCCGGGAAATGGGCAAGGCCCCTCGCATTGTCGTCGGCCACGACTTTCGCGGCTATTCTTCATCGATCAAACAGGCGCTGACCGTCGGCCTCATGAGCGCCGGCATTGAAGTCCATGACATCGGCCTTGCTTTGTCTCCTGTTGCTTACTTCGCCCAGTTCGATCTCGATATTCCCTGCGTCGCCATGGTGACCGCCAGTCACAATGAAAACGGCTGGACGGGCGTGAAAATGGGCGCAGCAAGACCATTGACCTTTGGCCCGGATGAAATGGGCAGGCTGAAAGAGATCGTCCTCAACGGTGAGTACCGCTCTCATGACGGCGGCGCCTATAATTATGTGACCGGCATGCGCGAGCGATATATCGCGGACCTCGTCGACGGCGTCTCGTTCTCCCGCAAGATGAAAGTCATCGCCGCCTGCGGCAACGGCACCGCCGGCGCCTATGCGCCGGAAACGCTTTCCCGTCTTGGCCTCGAGGTCGTGCCCATGGATGCGGAGCTCGATCATACTTTCCCGCGCTATAATCCGAACCCGGAAGATATGGAAATGCTCCACGCCATGCAGGAAGCAGTCAGGGAGCGTGGCGCCGACGTTGCGCTCGGCTTTGACGGCGACGGCGACCGCTGCGGCGTGGTTGATGATGAAGGCGAGGAAATTTTCGCCGACAAAATCGGCGTCATGATCGCTCGCGACCTCTCCAAACTGCACAAGAATGCGCAGTTCGTGGTCGACGTGAAATCGACGGGCCTTTTCATGACCGATCCCGTATTGATCGAGAACGGCGCGGAAACGGTCTACTGGAAAACCGGCCACTCTTATATCAAGCGCAAGAGCCATGAACTCGGCGCCCTTGCCGGCTTTGAAAAATCCGGTCACTTCTTTTTTAACAAGCCGATCGGGCGCGGATATGACGACGGTCTGGTGGCGGCCATCGCCCTGTTGCAGATGCTCGATCGAAACCCCGACAAAAAGCTGTCGGATTTGCGCAAAAGTCTGCCCACAACATATCAGTCGCCGACCATGTCGCCCCATTGCGCGGATGAGGAGAAATACGGCGTCGTTGAAAAGGTCGTCGCTGCGCTTTCGGCGCGCAAACAGATCATCGGCCAGAATGTGCGCGACGTCGTTACCGTCAACGGCATTCGGATCACCGCAGAGGACGGCACTTGGGGGTTGATTCGCGCGTCCTCCAACAAACCGGAACTCGTAGTCGTCGTTGAAAGCCCCGTTTCCGAGGCTAATATGAAGGCGATGTTCACGGAACTCGACGCGGAACTGCAGAAACATCCGGAAGTCGGCGAGTATAATCAGAAGATTTGAGGCGGCGCCGACTGCAATTTACCGTCGCATCGCGGACGCCTCTCGCCTAGATTTGTCGCTGTTGATTCTGGAAAGGGCCTTCAATGTTACTGCCAGCGCTTGCCATCGGCGCGCCTGTCGCCGCGGTCGCCGGAATTGCGGCGGCGGCTGTCACGCGCTTTCACCTTTCCGGCGAAGACCTTTCGAAATACGACGACGCCAAGTTTCCCGTCGCTTTTGATCCCGACCCCAACTCGCCCGGCCTGCGCGAAGTAAACGACTACCTGGTCGAAAATTTCATCATGCCGGCCGCCGCCGAGGGCCGATCCAAAGACAAGCTCGCCGCAAAGCGCAAACGCTTTGACGAGATTGGCCTCAGCCGGAAGTTTGATTGCGAGTTCCGGGATGATGCGGCGAAAATCGGCAAGGTGAGCGTCGCCGGCGAATGGACGCTTCCCAAAGACTGCGACCCGGCCCGGCGCATTCTTTATATCCACGGCGGCGCCCATACGGTCGGCAGCGCTGTCAGTCACCGGCCGATCATAACCAATCTGGCGAACCGCACCGGTTGCGCCGTTTTTGCGCCGAATTATCGCCTGCTGCCGGAGAACCCGCGCATGGCCGGGATCATCGATTGCCGTACGGCTTTCGAATGGATTGCCGCAAACGGCCCCGACGGCCCAAGCAAAGCTCAAAGCATCGCCATTGGCGGGGATTCCGCCGGCGGCAATCTGGCGCTTTCGGTTATCAACTGGGCGCGCGATGCGAAAAAGCGGGCGCCCGACGCGGCGTTCACGATATCGCCGGCGACCGACACGACGTTCTCGAGCCCGAGCCTGCGCAACAACTTCGAAACCGATATCATGCTGCAGCCCATTGCAGAGCCTTTGCTAAGAGTTCCGCGTCCGGTGCTTTTATGGGCGCTGTGGCGCGGCAATCGCGTGTCGCCGGCTAACCCGGCCGTTTCACCGATCTTCGCCGATCTTGCGAACCTGCCGCCGACGCTCATTCATGTGAGCGCCAAGGAAATTTTGTTCGACGATGCGCGCCGATACGCAGCGAAACGCACGGCTGCGGGATCGCCGGCGGATATCCAGATCTGGGATCACATGCCCCATGTCTGGCACGCTTTTGACCGCATGCTCCCGGAAGCCCATGACGGGCTTGATGAGATTGCGAGCTTCCTGCGCGCTCATGGCGCCGCGGCCCGCTAACACCCGCATCAAAAAGGTTGAGCGCGCGCGCCGAAATACAACCAGAACCCAATATTCTTCGCTCTTTCCCGCATTTGGTCGATAGTTATGATCACCCTCCCGCGGCGCCCTTATGATTGCTCTCGCGCTGAAATGCGGTTCATCCAAACGGCGCCGGACTTTCCTTTCAAACCGGCGCAACATTCTCGAACGGACCCTTCCGGCGACGGGAACGGGGCTTTTTAAAAAGAGCCGCCGCGCCGGCTCTTTGACATCGTAAATTTTTTCGGGGCCCGAGCGCGTCTGACGTGCGGTCAATCGGGCGAAGGTTGTCTCACGCGCTCAAAACAAGGACTCCAGATCCGGTTGGCGACGCCTGCGATCGACAACCGGATCTACGCTTCGCGCGCTTCTATCCATGCGCTGAGCGCTGCGCTGTCCGGGATGCCGATCTCGCCATAGCCGAGCTCAATCAGTCCGGCGTCTTTGAGAGCGCCAAGCGCCTTGCCGATAGAAACCCGCGAAACGCCGAGGGTGAAAGCAAGATCGCTTTGACGGCATTCAATCCGGTTTGGATCTTTCGCCGACGCCGCCATTCCCTGGATCAGTTTGGCCGCACGCGCGTCGAGCGGCAGGCTGCGCAAATCGTCAAGAAAGGCGAGGACCGCATAAAGCCGCCGCGTCGTGGAAACGAGCATCGCGCGGGCAAGCGCCGGCTCATCAGCGAGCAAGCGTTCGAATGCTGGTTTTGAAATCTGGTCGACAATTGTCTCGCCAACGGCGATGGCGTCATAGGCGCGGCCCCACCCGGCAAAAAGCGTCGCCTCGCCAAAACTATGGCCGGGCCCGAGGACGGAGTTGGTAAGTGCGCGCCCGTCGCCGAGCCGTTTGACGAAACGCACCGCCCCTTCGACGACAATCGAAAAGCCGGGCTTGTCATCGCCGCGGCCATGGATGAGCCGGCCGTCGCCATAGCGCATGCGCGCGCCCGCCGCGGCGAGACGGTCGGCGATTGCGGGCGGCAGCAGGGCGAGAACCGGCTCGTCGCCCAGGGTCAGGAGATCAGGCATATGAAATGCTAAGTTTTTAGCATTCTTCCGCCACAGCGCCTGCTAAGTCAAGCGGTGGGCGGCGCTATTTGCCCGCAGGCGAACAGGAAAGCAGAGCTCATGAAACCGGAACTCATCGTCATTGCCGCGATCTTTTTCACATTCGCGCTGCTCGAATTTCTCTTCACCGGTCTTTTCAAAAAGCCAAACCAACGGCGCGAAGACGGGATCGTTGAAATTTTCAGTTCCGTGATGCTGGTGTTGGTGACCCAGCCATTTGCGCTCGCCGCCGGCGCCTTTGTCGCGCACTTGATCGCGCCGAACGCCGCCGGCGCCCTCGCCGGTTTGCCCGTGGTCGCCGGCGTTGCGCTGTTCCTGGTTTTTGACGACATGACGCAATATTGGTGGCACCGCGCGTCGCACACCTTCCCGTGGCTCTACAAATTGCATCGCCCGCATCACAATGCGGAATATCTTTCGATCCGCGTCGTTTATCGCAACAACTTTTTCTATTACGCGTTGATGCCTGGCCTGTGGTTCTCCGGCGCGCTCATTTATCTGGGTCTCGGCTGGGTTTACGCCGGTTATGTGGTCGTCAAGATGACGGTTATTTTCGCCGCCCATTCGGACGTGCGTTGGGATGTGCCGCTCTATAAAATCAAATGGCTTTCGCCGCTGATGTGGGTGGTTGAACGGACGATTTCGACGCCGGCGACCCACAGCGCGCATCACGGCAAGCACAAGGATGACGGCGTCACCAACTACAAAGGCAATTTCGGCAATCTTCTCTTCTTCTGGGATGTCTTGTTCGGCACCGCCAAGATCACGCGCCGCGTACCGCAGGAGTTCGGCGTTGAAAACCTGCCCGAAACAAGTGCCGCAGAGCAGCTATTGTGGCCGATTGTGAGAAAGCCGGAAGCTGCGCCCGCGAGCGGCCTGATCAATACCTGACAAGCGCCGAGCCCCAGGCGAGACCGCCGCCAAGCGCTGCGAAGACGAGAAGCTCGCCCCGCTTTATGCGTCCGTCGCGAACGCCGGCGTCGAGCGCAAGGGGGATCGAGGCGGACGACGTGTTGGCGTGTTTTTCAATCGTGACGATAATTTTCGACTGACACAGTTCGAGTTTTTCAGCGCAGGACTGAATGATGCGAATATTCGCCTGATGCGGCACGAACCAGTCGATTTCGTGTCGGGATACTTTCGCGCGCTCGGTCACTTCGAACACTGCGCCGGAGATTTCCTTGACGGCGTTGCGGAAGACTTCCTTGCCGTTCATCTTGACGAGACCGACGGTGCCCGTGGTGGACGGGCCGCCATCCGCATAAAGATGCGGCGCGAGGCGTCCGTCCGCCGAAAGGTAGGTCGAAAGAATGCCCCGGGGCGGTCCGGCGATGCTGGGCTTTTCCGCGCTCAACACGACCGCGCCGGCCCCGTCGCCGAAGAGGACGCAGGTTGCGCGATCATTCCAATCGAGAAAGCAGGAGAGTTTTTCCGCGCCGATAATGAGGGCGTGCTTGACCTGCCCCGTCGTAATGAAGCTGTGCGCAACATTCATCGCATAGATAAAACCGGCGCAGGCGGCCGAGACATCGAACGCGATGCCTGGCGGGATGCCGAGCTTTTCCTGCACATAAACCGCGGTTGAGGGAAAGGTTTTGTCCGGCGTGACCGTTGCGACGATGATCAGCCCGATATCGGACGGTTTGAGGCCCGCATCCGCAAGAGCGGACCACGCCGCCTCGCGGGCCAGATCAGACGTCGCCTGGTTGTCGGCGGCGAGATGGCGCTGGCCAATGCCGCTGCGCGACCGGATCCATTCATCGGACGTTTCGACCGTCTTTGCGAGTTCTTCGTTCGTTAGAATACGTTCCGGCAGGTAGCTTCCTACGCCGGAGATTACCGTTTCGATTTCGCTCATGACTGTCCGTGCCGCAACTGCGAAGACGCTAACAGCAAGACCGCAAGATTGATACCGTTTTGAGAAAAAAAGCGCCGGCGCAAACGCCGTTAACTATTGAAGCCGCTAGTTAAAGATATCGATTGCAAGCCAGGTCGCTGCGATCAGGACATAGACTGCAAAGATTCGTGAAAGCAGGGCCGCATTGAGCCGATGGGCGACGCGGGCGCCGACCGGCGCCATGATCCCCGCTGTAATCGCCATCGCTGCAAAGCCCGGGAGGTTCACATACCCGACCGACGCCGGCGGCAGGTCCGGCGCCCCCCATCCTGAGAGAACGAAACCCGCTGCGCCCGGAACGGCCACCGCGAGACCAAAACCGGCGGAGGTGGCGATCGCCTGGTGCATGGACCGGCCCGCCAACGTCATCACCATGACGCCGACGGCGCCGCCGCCCAACCCCATCAAGGCGGAAAAGACGCCGGCGCCAAAGCCCAAAGGAAACTTCAAATGCACCGCATGCAGATCAAGGTTCTCGCGCGTGCGTTGCTTGCTGGGTTTAAGCCGGCGCCAGGCGATATAAATGGCGCCGCCCAAAAACACCGCCGTCAGCAGTTCTGCGGGAACCCAGCGCGCAATGGCGCCGCCAAAAGCCGAGCCCGCCGCAATCCACGGGCCCCATCCGATCAGAATGCCGCGGTCAACATGGCCCGCCCTGTGATGGGCGGCTAGCGATAAGACCGAGGTAACGATGATGACGCTCAGCGACGTGCCGATTGCAGTCTTGAGGCTCGCCCCTTCCGCAACGCCAAGGGTCTGGAACACCGCATAAAGAACCGGCACGGTGATAATGCCGCCGCCAATGCCGAAAAGCCCTGCGGCGAAGCCGGTGGCGCAGCCCGCCGCCAGCAGCGCGATCAGCAGCGGACCATATTGCCCGGCAAGATCAATCATGCGGGCACGCGCGCCGCCCGCATTTCGCGGAGCGCCAGATCAAGAATATCGCTGCGCGCCGATGGCGCATGTTCTGAAAGGAAACGCCGCCAGGCCCGTGCGCCGGGCGCGCCGTGAAAAAGGCCCAGCATGTGCCGAGTGATGGCGTGCGGTCTGACGCCCTTGGAGAACTCTTTTTTGACGTAGTCAGACATGACTTCGATAACCGCTTCTCGCGAAACAGGCTCGCGCGCCTCTTCGTAAATGATCTGATCCACATCAGCGAGGATGTATGGCGAGCCATATGCTGCGCGGCCGAGCATCACGCCGTCGAATGCGCCCATATGCGTCGCCGCCTCGCCGAGCGTCTCTATGCCGCCGTTAAGGACAATGGTCAGCGCCGGTCGCGCCTCTTTCAGGCGCCGCACGATGTCATAATCGAGCGGCGGGATGGTGCGGTTTTCTTTGGGGCTAAGTCCCTCAAGCCACGCTTTTCGCGCATGGACAATAAATACGCGACAGCCAGCCTCGGCGCAGGCGTCGACGAGCGCCGGCAAGGCTTTTTCAGGATCCTGATCGTCAACGCCGATCCGACATTTGACAGTGATCGGAATATCGACCGCGGCGATCATGGCGGCGATACAGTCCGCGACAAGCAGCGGTTCTTTCATCAGGCAGGCCCCGAAGGCGCCAGACTGCACCCGGTCGGAAGGGCAACCGACATTGAGATTGATTTCGTCATAGCCGAAGTCGGCGCCGATCCGGGCTGCTTGAGCCAGTTTTTGCGGCTCCGATCCGCCAAGCTGCAATGCAACGGGATGCTCGCTCTCATCGAACCCAAGGAGATAATCCCTGTCCCCATTAATCACCGCTTCAGCAGTAATCATCTCCGTATAGAGGCGCGCGCGCCGGGTCAGCAGCCGGTGAAAATACCGGCAGTGACGGTCGGTGCCGTCCATCATCGGCGCGATGCAAAAGCGATGGGACGTTTCTTCAGGCGTTTCCAACGGGAATAACTCGACATTTCCTATGCCCGCCAAAAGAATGGGGGGTCTTACTGCGCCAATACAACATCTGACGATATTCGAGTAGAAAAATCGTCCACACGCGTCGAGCGCCCGTTTTTTCGCATCGCGCGCCCAGTCGCATCGGCCAAAATCCACCTTCAGATGCAGCAGAATGGATGCTATCATTCTCTGTGTTGAACAATAAAAAGTCCGGAATTTTGAACGGTTCGATTTACAATGGCGCGGCTTGCACCGGGGGGAACAGTTGGGCGTAGGCACGGCAAGCGACGGCCTCGGAATTGTGGTGTTGGGGTACAACCGCCCCGATCATCTCGAATCCGTTTTAGAGAGCCTCGATAAACAGGGCCACATTGACCGTGTCCATCTCTGGCTCGACGGCACGCAGGGCCGCCGAGAATTCGAGGGCGCAAACAGCGCATCCGTTGCGGTGGGGCGTCGCTTCAATGTCAGGGAATTGCACGCGATATCGGGGCATCTTGGCATCGAGAAAATGATGCTCGATGCACTGGAATATATGAGCGCCCGGTATGATCGACTTATTCTGTTGGAGGACGACTGTTTTCCGCTCTCCGGCTGTATTGAAGCTTTCGAAGACACCCTGGCCGAGGTTGCCGAGCAAACCAATATTTACTCAGTCTACGGATGCCACTTTGGAACAGAACCCGAAGACGACAAAAACTTCTCACGCTTTCAGGGATGGGGTTGGGCGGCACATAGCGCGCGGATCCGAGACTACCTGGCCGAACAGCGTGCGCTATTCATGATGCCCGAGGCCGCCTATCTGAAATATGTCGCCACGCACATGGACGACGCCATGCGAGAACGCCTGGACCGCACGCCTGGACGCGACGTAACAAAAGTCCTGCAGTCTTTTTTTTCCTGGGATTCCGCCACCGCCTTCGTAACCGCGCGTCATGAACTACTTCACCGGCGTACCGACAGGGCTGTGGTGGTCAATACCGGAATCGTTCCCGGGGTCGGGCACTTCAACACGGACAATTCGGCATTGCGGAAAAAACCGTTCAACATGATCACGCTTGAGGAGGCGTGGGATCGTTTTGACGCCTCGTCACGGGAGAGCTGAACGCAAGGCCGTGAATTTCGCGAGCAGTTGGCGAGCCTCCTCGTCGCTGGCCCAACCAGACAACAAAAAGTCGATCAGGCTTTGCTGATCACTGTTCATTTCCTCAGAGCGCTCTTCGCTCAAGAGCCTCCAGTATCTTTCAAAGAATTTGTACATGGCCATTTCAGCGATTGAACGATGCTGATCTGCCGGCACAAGTTGCGCCATATGCGCCACAGTTTGCATCGCGTCCTGCACGCGCTCTAGCCAGCCGAACCTGTAGGTCGCCGAGCCTTCGTGAACTCGAAATTGCGCCAACGCCCGCGGTTCAAACCAGATGGGCCCAGATGCTGCGATGCGATTCCACATGTCCCAGTCAAATGCGAATTTCAGCGACGGCGTGAATCCTCCCACTTCCTGGTATGCGCTCCGCCGCACGATGATCGATGGAAACTGAATTCGGACCTGTAATGAGAGTTTGATCGGCCAACGCTCGAGAACGCCGCGCGGCTGCAGCCCTTGTTCTTCTGATTTCAGCTGTCCTTTTTCGTCGATATATCCTGTGTGGGTCATAGCAGCGACAAGGCGAGGATCGCGTTGCAAGGGCGCCAACAGCGCCTCGTAAAATCCCGGCTTAATTCTATCATCCTGATGCAGAATATGCACAAACTCGCCGGCAGCTTTCGCAATGCACTGATTGTGATTTTCCACGAGCCCAAGGTTGGTTTCATTGCATAAATAACGAACGCGCGGGCCGTAACTTGCCGCGACCTGCTGTGCGACCTGGTCGTCGGGAGCGTCGTTTACGACCAGGATCTCGGTCTGCTCAGGCGCCTGATCAAGCACGCCCTCCAACGCTTCGCGAAGCCAGTCCTCTCGCTTGACCTGATACGCCGGAATCACGACCGACAGTATCGTGTTCCGCCCCTCTTCGGGCCGATCGGGCAATGGAACGAACTGGCGTTGCGGCAACACCGAGCCTTTCGGCCAGTGCGACGCGCTCTCTTGTTCAATTTGCTCCTTTGAATTGGCGCGCAACAGGTTTGCTAAGTCCTCAGCCCAATATTGCGCGCCGAAGCGGGCAAGCATCTTACACAACTCACCCAGCCTGACGCGCGCTGCTATTGGCTCGCCTTGCGACAATCTCGGCTTTGCAATTGTCCGAAAGCCAAACAAGTGACAATAAGCCTCCTGCGCACGGCGATAGGCTGCGTCTGCTTTCGGCCAATCGCCCTCCTGCGCGAAAAGACGCCCTACTTCATTATGTTCTTCTGCTGACGCGCCGCCACGACGAGCCGACTTCTCTAGAGCAGCAGTTCGATTGACAATGCCGGCTTTTTCCCCCCCATCAGTATCCGTTTTTTTTTTGCGGATCTGAGCGCTGACCGGCTGAAGTCTCGCCGCAGAAGAAGCATCGCCGCCATTGCGGTTTGCGATGACCGGGCCCATGCCGCCCATGCCGCCGAGTTTTCTCAAAGTCTGGCGCGCCGCCGATCGGAGCCTGCGATGGATAGTGCTGAGCGGCGGCGATAATTCCCCGGGATGTGCGGACTGATTTCTCTTCAGTTTCGTTTCAAAAAACTGAAACCCGTCGGGCGGCGGGGACAAGCCGGTTGCGGCGCACAGAACCGCAAGTCCCTGACGGTATAGCGGCGGCGACCAGTCATAATTGATCACCGCAATGTCGTGCGTCTGGCATGCTGCAAGCAGCCGTTCATTATAGGCTCTCCACAGCGCCAGCCCCTGTTCCATCGGCATGTCGTTGCGCTTATTGAGCGACCGGGCGACCGCATAAGGGTCACGAAAAGTTGCAATCAGACGAGCATCCGGCAACGCCTCAAGCCAGCTGTCGAGCATGAGCACGGTCCGAGGATCTTTAAATCCCCATGCCGGGTCTTGCGCGTTATCCTTAATTACACTGTCGCGCCAGGCTTTATGTTCGTCGCTCCATTTTATTTGATCTGTTGGCGGATTGTCCCAACTCGCGTCCGCGGTTGAAAGGACGGCGTCATTGAGATCCATAAACGCCTGGTTTTCGCGGGTGCCTTTTTCATTGCATCGGGACTTTTGGTTCACGTCGCCAAGATGCAGTCCCGCTTCCTGCAGCGAACCGGTCAGACAGCTCGTCCCACTGCGGTGCATTCCAAGAATGACGATGGTGCGAAACATCTGAGGGCGTCGCTGCTAAGGAGCGTTATGCGAATACGTACGGATTCGGCCACGATGCCTGTTGCGCCCGCCGAGCGTCGCCAATCTTTGCATCAATTCTTCGACGCCCATAACATCACTCCCACCTTGCGCCCAAAAATTCAGTCCGCCGCCGCGGTTCGATCAAAAGTTCAACAACGCCGCCGGCGCGAATTGGGGACTCGAATTTGATCACAGATCGTCCGCCGTCGAATTCAACGCGCCGCCCGTCGATCGTGATCGAACCCGCAGCATTTGATAAAAACTCTACCGCGAGGCTCGTTGCCGGCGCTTCTCCCCAGTAAACGAGCGGCAATCGCGCCTCGCCATGAACGCCGCCGGTTCTATCCAACCCATTGATGATCCTGGTCGCCCCCGCCTTTCGACGCCGCATCGCGCGCGCCAAAAAGGCGGGCGCACGATACTCAAAAGCGTGATGAAGGGCAAATCCGACGCGCGACTTGATTTTGGAGATCGTATCGGGGTTTGCGCCGATGATACGCTCCAGTTCCGCTCGCCGGTCCGCGCCGAACCCGCCGGTTTTCGCTTCATGGCTCCAAAGGACGCGGGACAGTGTTTTTTCAATAAACCCAAACTTGGCGCCCTGCCGCCACAGCCGAACCCACAAGTCCCAATCCATCGTATAATGAAGATCGGCATTCAACCCGCCCACTTGTTCGATCGCTTCGCGGCGAAAGAAACAGGACGGTTGTGAGATCGTACACCCCGTCAGAATGTCTTTTCCGGGGGGTCGGACAGCCCAATGAAAACCGCGATAAACGTGGTCGTCATCTATAATCGTGCTGTCGCCATAAACGAGATCTAAGGATGGGTTGCTTTCAAACTTGGACGCCGCCGCCGCCAGCGCGCCGGGATAAAGCGCATCATCGGCGTTCAGCCATCCCAGCACTGGCGCACGCGTTGCTCGCCACCCCTCAATGATGGCGTCGGACTGACCGTTGTCGGGCCCATCCCGGCGATAAGCAAGGCGGCTTTGATACTGATCGAGAAGCTCAGCAACACGCGGATCGCCCGAAGCATCAAGCGCTGCGATCTCGACCAAGTCTCCCTGCGCGACAAGGCTCTTCAGGCACTCGTCGAGCAAGGGATGCCACGCCCCGATCGGTATCGATATGGCGAATTGCGCTGTCACAACCGCCCCGCTCTACTTTGATCTTTCATCGTGTCAATTGTGCTTTAAGGCGCATTGCCGCTGTCTATGGCGGCGTGAGAGCAGGAACACTCTATATCCCTCGATGATCAGCCCTGCGATAGGGAGTTTCGAAATTCTTTGAGACCCGCCTCGGCGTCGCCGTCAAACCGGACCTTCCCCTTATCGAGCCAGATAACACGATTGCAGAAATTCTTGATAACCCCGTCCGAATGGGTCGCCATGACCATGACGCCGGCTCTATCCATCAGCATGGACATTCGCATTTTCGCTCGCTCGCGAAACGCCGCATCCCCGGCGCCAAAGACCTCGTCAATGAGCAGGATGTCAGGTTCCACAGCCGTAGCAATCGCAAAACCGAGGCGCATTTTCATGCCCGCAGAATAAGTGCGCATCGGCAAATGGATAAAATCGCCAAGATCGGCGAAGTCGATGATTTCGTCCCTCGCCGCTGCAATTTGCGCGCGCGACAAGCCCAGCGTACGCGCTGAGATATAAACGTTTTCTACGCCGCTAGCGTTATCGCTCATGCCGATATTCGGTGCAAAGAGCGTGGAGACGCGGCCGTTCAGTTCAACACAGCCATCTGTAGGCGCATAAATTCCGGCCATCACGCGCAGAAGCGAGGATTTGCCGGCGCCATTGGGCCCGATGAGACCAACGCGGTCTCCGGCATGAATCTCCAGCGTAATGTCGTCGAGCACTTTGCAAATCCGCCCCCCGTCCTCGTCTAGAAAGCGAGGATCTTCGCTGCTCGACCGACGGCCCCGAAAAACCGAGCGTAAGGATTGCCGCCCAATCGGCAAATAGAGTTTCGCAGATTTCAGTTTGATTGAACTCATAACGTCCCTAATACGCAATCCGATCGCACGCTTCGCGGCCAAACGATCATAGCCTGTAAATCAGCCGCGTTCGGAATGCCGACTGCATCCACAAGGCGATTACAAAAGCAAAAATCGACGCCGCCGAAACAACCGCCCACGTTGTCGGCGACGCAATCTCGCCGCGAAACGGCGCTCGAACAATCTCAAGGAAATAGGACAGAGGATTATAATCTGCGATCGCTTTTCGCAGCCCGGCGTCGCCCGCCCAGATCACAGGCGTTGTAAAAAACAAAAATCGCATAACGGTCTGCATCAGGTGTGCGAAGTCAAAGAAGAACGCGCCGATGATTCCAAAAATGACCAGGCACCCGTATGTGAACCCGGCAAACAAGAAGGGCGTCAGCAAAACCAGCCATGTGTTCATGTTAAATTCACCGCCGAAAAAAATAACAGCAGCAATTGGTATTGGCGCGTTGAGCGCACTTCTGCAAAAAAGAAACGAGATCTTCCGCACCGTGATGTAGGAGATATCGACCGGTGTGTTTTTCATCAGACTTGCTTGCGAGGTAAAGTGCACCGCCCCTTCCGACAGCGCTGCGGAAACAAAGTCCCATGCATAAAAACCAAGAGCCAGATAGAGAACGTAGTTTGTGCTATCGCCAACCAGCCCGCGCTCAAATATGACAACCAACACCGCAACAAAAATGCCCATTTGAATTGGCGACCAAAGAGGACCAATCCACGATCGGCGAAACCGCGCTATGAAGTCGTACCACCCAAGCTCAACTGCACCGCGATATTGTGCAATCGAGTGAATTGTTTTTTTCAGGCGCTGGCGCCCCATTGGTTGTGTTGTCATGATAAGTGTCATTTTCGGCCCACCGCCTCGAATTGCACGAGGATAAGCGTTAAAAACCTACCTCGCCTCAATCTTCAGCGCCGCCTGGTTTGTCCCGCAGCTCATATCCCAATCTGTTGCAGAGACGAACATAGTTTTTTGATTGATCAATCTCATTTTGCAATTCGGGCGAAACCTCGCGCCTTTCTCGCGGCGCAACGACGGTTCCCCTTCTCCCGCTGTCTCCCGAAAATACAAAGCTGTCAAACACATCCAGGAATTCAGGAAAATAATCCAGAGCCAAGCGACTACAAATTTCCTGCATCGTCTCCTGAGGGCCCGCAACAAAGTCTTCGTACTTAACAACCGGCAGACCTTCATGCCGATCAAGAAAAAGCAGATACCGCCGGCAATACTCGTCGAATGTCGATGGTTCAAAATGCAAGTGCCATCTTCTTTTGACCATCGAAGCGTAGCTATCCACCGGGTCCCGAACCGATACTAGCGATAAAACATCGAAGCGTGACTTAGTGGTTTCATATAACGTTGGCTCGTCAATGTTCTTTCCGGCAACCAAAAAATGGCTGTGACTGTGATCGCGCAACGTAAGGACACGGCCAACTTTTGTTTGTTGATCAAGCAGCACAGAAATGTCGTTGAGAAACAGGTCACGAATAAGCGCGGAATCTGCTTTCTCATCGCCCTGGCGCAACAGGGAGACAATATCGGTAGGAGTAAAAGTGGGATTTCCTGTCCGGTTTACCAAAGGGCTCGCAAAATCGATTTCGTTGAGAATCAGAACATTGGCCATGGACGCAACACATTTCGTAATCAACGTTCCGCCACTGCAGGACAGGTGATGCAGAGTTCTGACCGGCTCGTTGAGCGGCGTCTGTTCCTGCTCGCAGAGTTTCAACGTATCCGCGAGCACACCTTCGACGTTGTCGATCTTTACCGACTTGATTGATTTTGAATCGACCGTCGACTCTATCAATTCTAACGCGCGTTCCAAGAAATGATTGGCGAGAACTAGATCTTTATCCATAGCGTGATGATGGGACTACATCTGATGCTTTAACCGTCGCTCTCTATAGAGCTGATGCGTTGGCGCGCTGCCTTGACATTCTCATACACTTTTTGGAGTCGCGATCCCTGATCTTCGCTGTGTTCCGCAAGCTCTTTGTATTTCTTTTTTAGCGCATCGAGATTGTTTTCGCTCACCGCTCTTTTCTGGTCGACAGTGGACATTTCATGCTCAAGATCAACCAGCTCCTTTTTGATCGTATCGCGATCGTGCATTGTGTCGTTCAATGCCGCCGACTTGGCTTCAATTTCGCTTTCCAGTTTGGCGGCCCGGCCCACTAGATTGCCAATCTGTTGTTTGCTCGCTGCATCTGCCTGACGCGCAGCATCGAGATCACCTTCCAAACTGGAAAGGTCTTCCTCCATTTCCGCTACGACCTCCTCCACCTCAGATATTTTGGACGACGCCGCCGTGAGTTCGGACAACATCTCTTCAGTGCTGGATCGAAGCGCATTCAGTTCATTTTGAATACGCTGATTAAATTGTTGATTCTTCTGAAATCGTTGCTTTTCTTCGTTCAAATGCCGGTCAAGGCGTCGTGCGAGTTTTTGACGATCTGATTCCCGAATCTGTTCGTCTCGGGCGCGCTGTAATTTTGCTTTCTGTCTATCCGCTGCAAGCGAAGTGCGTAGGGAAGCCGCTTCAAGTGAAAGTGCGCGTATGCGGTGGTAGGTCCAGGAGCCGAGATACATCACCGCACCAAAAATGGCGAGCGCAACCGCCCCGCCAGAGATGAGAAGCTGGAGCAGCGGGTCGCTTTGCAAGAGCCCTGCAACAAAGATCGCGCCCAACAAAATTGACGCAGGCGCAATCCAGTACAAACGTCGCCAAACACCGGCGACCATTCTCTTGACTAGCCTCGCGATTGAAAACAACCGAGGCGCGCGAACTCTCAATCGTTCCGCCATTTCAAAGTAAACGGGTTTATTGGCAGTTTTCATTTCATTGACAGTAACTTTGGTCGCGGAACTCTTTGCTCGGACTTGACGACTCGATGATGGGGCTCCTGCACTCCGACGTTTGGTTAGAGCTGAAAAAGCGGCCTGTACTGCTTCTTCGCCGGGGTCTTGCTTAAAGGCCAATAGATTGCCCCACGCATTTGAGGGAATCTGCAGACCGGAAACATATTTCAGGACGCGACGCCAATCATGTGGAATGCCGTAGCGAATGATTGGATGCCACTCGCTTACATATACCGTATAGCCCCGTTCGGCCAGATAATCAGCTATTTCTTCCCATTTGTGTCCCAGCGGTACGGTTTTGGCGTCTTCAAATTCGCATTCAATAACGTCGGGCTTCTGCCCCTTCCAAGGCACCCCTTTAAGAACTGAGAAATCAAAGCCTTCAACATCAATTTTCAGAAAATCAATCGTTGAGACGCTCTTCTCACCCATGATTTTTTCAATAGTCGTTACATCTACGCGGCCGGTTTTTTCATGGGTGTCGCGAAAAGCGGACAGACCGCTGATGCCGGTGCTTTCTTGTGATGTAAAAAATGCGACGCCGCTTTTCGGTTTGTCGCTGACGGCCCGCGGATCGATTGACACGGAATCGACCCCCGCATAGCGCTCATTCAGTTTCGCCCTATTCGCCGGATCGGGTTCGAAGCAATGAATGGTCCAGCCAAGCTTGTGAAAGTAGCTTGCCGATATGCCAAAATGCGCGCCAACATCAATCAGCACGTGCTTTCGCCCGCGCCGATTCGACAACAAATGCGCAACGACGGCCGTCTCATCGACATGCGCGCCGGCATCGCGAGGGTGTTGTGGAGCCGTCAATTCATTTTTGTCGTCGCTTTTGGACACCAAAGATATCGTTTCTGTGAGTTTTTGTCGCGCATCAGCAACATTGAAATGATCAAAGGCGACGTCGCGGGCGGCCTGCGCCAGTTCCGACCGGCGCGCCGGCGATCCAGCAAGCTCTGAAAGCGCATCGGCGACCGCTTCAACAGAGTTCGAAGTGACGCGCAAACCACATCCGAACTTCTCGAGCACAGCCATCGTTGCGACGTCAGCAGGACCAACAGCCAAAAGCGCGGCGCCGCTCGCAAGACATTCGGGAAGTTTGTTCGCCAGGGAATATCGCGTGTAATCCTTGGAACGCTCGTCAAAATTGTAACCGATGACATTGATATCTGATTGGGACAGCCAGGCGCGATACTCCTCGGGGGATAAATCGGCCGCAATCATACTGGTGTGTGAAAACCCCTTGAAATGACGCCCCGCAAAATCGCGCCAGTACTTTCGCGTTTTGATCTCGAATTGAATGTCGTTTCCCTGGCTGGCGAGCCTTTCAACTGCTTCCGCAACCATCCGCACGGTCGACATTGTCATATTATCTGCAAGAGAGCCGGCGTAACGAACCCTTACCGGCCCTTCAGCTCGGATCGAAGAGGGAGGCCAATCGGCTGGATCAATTCCATTTGCAACCGCAACAAAACTAACGCCGTATCGTTCCTCAAAAGCACTCGCCATGGCTTCTGAAATACAAAGCCGCGCCGCCGACCCTTCAATTAGTTTTTGCCAGTCCGCCTCAAGCGTCGCCGCCGCTTCCGGATTTTCACGCGCATAGGCGGTCGGCCAGTCATCCATAATCCACGTGACAAGCGGCAGGTCCAGTTTGTCGACAAGCTGCGCCGCCAGCTTGTGGAGCGCCTCCGTTTTTGGAACCGGTCGATAAAGGACAGCGTCTGGACGGAACGCTGCGATCTTCTTCTCGATTTTCTCGACATCGTTAGGATGCATCGGATCGAGCGGCGCATTGCCGCCAGTTTCATTCAACCCAACTTTGCCCTTGCCCGCATCATATAGTTGTAGGACGCGCTCCGACGGCCAGTCGCCGAATAACGCCGCCTTCAATTCCCCCGTAGCGGTTCCATCGCCTATTCGTGTGTGATCAATGAGGAGAAGGCGCGGCGGTATCGCCGATCTTTGCGTCCGAGCTTTTTTCAATTCGACACCCAGGTCGCCACGCCGAAAGACTTCAAGCTTTCCGCCGACCGTGCAGTTTACAATTTCGCCGCCCGCCGATTCAAACGCCTCTCGTGCAATTTGATAGACCGCCTCCATATTTTCTGTGTCAGCGGCCTGCCACGTTTTGCCCTTAAAGTATCTTGGATCGAAGTGATTCTTATCGTCTTCAACCTGATCAATCAGGTCGCCCTCTTTAACATTTTTGGGCTGAATATATGAATTGTCGAATCCAACAAGCAGGACTTTGCGATATCCCAGAGCAAAAGCGAGCTGCATGTTGAAATAACTGACGGTTGACCGCCAAGAGAATACGCCGCCTATATCATTGCAGAAAACAGGCTCAACTGTAGCGTCCACAAAGTTGGCGTCCTCTGCCTCGTTGATGCTGTTGGACAGCCAGAATGGCGCCACTTTGGGTTTTTTGATTTTGTTAAAACTGACGCCGCCTTGTTTGGCGACAAGATCGTTAGTGACTGTCAACAATGTCGCAGCGTCAAGAAGCGTCGGGTTCAGAATTGCGAAGTTAGAGACAATTACATCCGCATGTGAGAGCAGGCTTAAATCTGTATGCGCAAGGCTTGGGCCGTTGCCAACGATGACACAGGCGTCGCGCCGTCGTTTTGCAATCTCACGCAATCGCTCCAAGCTGCGCAGCTTTGACGCCTTGTGCCATTGCGCATCGAAAACACGATGAAAATTATCGGGAACATTATAAGATACAAAATTGCGCCCTTTCTCATCTTTCGCCGAGTTAATATGCCAGGCAGGGCGCAAATGCGCTTCGGGATCCTTGTTGCTCTCGGTCAGACTATCAAACTCATACGCGTTCCAAAAATACCTTTTGAATTGTGGCGCGTATTTGTTGATGTACTTGAGAGTATCTTCCTCATCCCGCGTCATACCGGTTTGCAATCGCGCGAGCATGTCCTGCGAAACAAATCTGTGGATTGCCAGTTGGGCGTTAACAGAAACGGCCACGGGGTTCGTGGCTATGCCGTGATTAACAACGCCATCTTTTTTCGACGCGACATACTCGGCATACCGATCCAGCCACTTCCAATGAATGTATCCAAAATACTCGGTGCAGACCTGCATATGCTCTACAAGACTGGCGTCACGACCTTTGCTGGTCTTCATGCCCTCCCACCACCGATGGTTGGCGAGCGTCTCGTTTATGTGAACCCACTTGAAGCCTGATGACGCAATGCGGACCCAGTACTCGTAGTCCATACAGTATTCATACTGTTCGGATGGGCCGCCGATTTTTTCGAAAACGGACCGACGCATAAAAACGCCAGGTTGGACAATACCAACCTGATAGGGAAAGCTTTCAAGCAGATTATCCGCATCCGAATTTACATATCCGGAACGCAAGAACTTGCCGCCTTCATCCACAAAATCTACGTTGCCATAGATAACGTCAGCTTCCGGATGGTCTTCGAATGCGGCGGCGACTGTGGCGAGGACATCTTCATTCGGATAAACATCGTCGGAATTCAACCAAACGAGGATATCGCCGGTCGCACGCTTAAATCCCTTGGTGATTCCATCGGATTGCCCGCGATCCGGTTCCGCGATGAGGATTACGCCGGAGGCCTCTTCGGCAATTTTTCTACTGCCGTCGGTAGAACCTGGATCAACAACAATGTGTTCCACAAACGGATGGGTTTGCTCGCGTATGGATTGCAGGTTGAACGGGAGAAATTGAGCCTGATTGTATGACGGCGTGATAATTGAAATCTTGAGGGACATGAAGCGTTACCCAGGCTTTTCGGTGATAAGCTTGATAGTGACGATCTGTTGAAATGGTCCAGAGTTCGAGGAAGCTTCGGAGATCCTAGACCATATCCATTGCGTCAAGTCTGAATTACTCGCCATATCGGAAGTGAAAACGCAGTCGGTCTTTATAGCCGGCGGCTCTTTCCATTTGAGGCCAGCATTTTCGACTGCGCTTGCAAGCAAGCTTATGCGCTTTTCCGCAACTCCAATTGGCTCATCTCCTAACGGCAAATCCACCGCGTGATACATGATTCCTTTTGGAGCGAGGACTCGAGCCATATCAGCGAAAGCATCTTCATATTTCTCGAAAGGGATATGCTCGATAACCGAAATCGAGAACACGATGTCGACTTCGGGAACATCCGGGGAAAATTCTCCCATGAAGGTAGGTATGACGGTCACGCCGCCCACCTCATCAGCTATGACAGGTCCATTGCCGACGCCCTCGAATTTTTCCGCGTTCCAGAGACGATTTCCGTCGAGCATGGGCAACACGCGTGAATTCCCGCCTCCGACTTCGAGAATGCGTTTTCCCGTTACACCATCGAGTTGCGCCATCACCCAACCGTCTTGGATGCCCTTGAGCGTGTGGTCGTCGCGATCAGCATACCCATCCGTTAGCAACTGAAAGTACTCGTTTTTCCTGACAATATCGAACATCTATACTCCCCGTTGCTTCACACGCGCTCTAAGTCTTCCGCAGTATCGCTTCTCGCGCCCAAAGCTACCTACCTGAAAAGCCAATTGTCTTTGCGTACAGCACGTTCTTGAGACGTCCGGAGATGGCCACGGAAAGTCGCTATCATATATCCGATTGCTGTGTCTCGGATTACGGAGAGTTTCACTTTCACTGTATTACTAAACGCAGGATACTTTTTGGAAGTTGCGTTACTCCCACTAATGAAAGCAATAGACTGTTCGCAGCATCTCTGACAGCTGAGCTGCGGCGGAAATTTTTGCGCGCACCGGCGGCGCGCTTTCTCGGCGTTTGAGCTCGCACACTGGACCGCCCATGAAGCGCTGCCTTATCGATTTTTCGCCCTAATCGCTTCATGACAATCCCGCACGCCGAAATACCGAGGCCATAGTGGTCGACCTCACCGTCTCCATTGTGTAGGCGACTGGAATTGCACACATTTTTACGTATTTACCGCACCGCGTCAAAAGTCATTCTTATTCAGCGATGATCCAGATATCAACCCAAAATAGGGCTGTGACGGTGCGAAATTGCTACTCGCCAACGCGCCGGGCGGCGAATGGAAATCCCATTGTGGAGAGATCAGGCGGCCGGCCTATTTGCGTAGATTTTTTGGACCAAATCAAATAGGTGGGAGATCATTTCCCGGCAGCAAGCGTGATTGCCGCCATCTTGTCGCTGACAGTGCGCGTAGCGCCCCATAGCCGCTGAGGCGTGTTGAAAGACATATACCCTACCCGATCGAAACCGCTTTATGGACCAAAAACCAAACCCCGAACCCTTGGCCCGGGCAGATGCGCACACCGCTTTCGTTCTTGGAAACGGTCCCTCCCTGGCGAAGGTCACATTGCCCGCGCTCAGCGACTACGCCACGATCGGTCTCAACGCAGCCTATCGGTATTGGCGCGAAATTGATTGGCGACCCCGCTACTATGCCTGTGTCGATCTTGTTGTCGGCCTATCCCACAAAGACCAAATCGCTGAGTTGATCGAAGAGGGGCGCATCGAAAAATTCCTGCTGCGGAACAATCTCATCGAATCTCTCGGCGCGCGGGGTCGATCAGATCGCGTCGTCAATTTCGACGCTCTTCGCGAGGAGAGCGCGTTTCTTTCAGTTGATCCGCCAACAACAGGCAGCCATGCGGCCCTTTGGGCGGGCGACATGGGCTATCGGCAAATCGTCATGTTGGGGATCGACGCCCAATACAAGGAATTTGTCGAGGGCTCTGCAAAACGCAAAGGAATCGAGCTTGAGATCGTCGAAGAGCGCGAAAATCCAAATTACTTTTTTGAAGGGTATCAGGCGCCGGGCGATCGCTACAATATTCCCAACCCCCGCCCTGACCTGCATGTAAATGCGTGGCGCAGCGCCATCGCACATCTCGAAAATGCCGGCGTTTCTGTCTTTAACGGCAACACGCAATCGGCTGTGCGATGCGCGCCATTTATCGTCCTGAACCGATTTCTCACCGATGGCGACAAGGCGCAGCCGCGAGACGAACCGCTGCAATCAACCGAACGGCAAACCATAGCCGCAGTCCTGCCGGCCACGGGGGCTGCACCGGCCACGGGGGGCGCACCCTCCCGGCTGAAGCGTTTTATTCGCGGTTACGGCGGGTTCATCATGACGGCGGTTGTTTTGGCGGCAGCGGCCCTTTCCGGATGGATTATCACGCAACGGCCCCCGGCGCCGGCGGCCTGGCTCGCTGGTTCAGCCGCCGCACTGACTATCTCCGCGGGGGTAATCCTGCTTTACGTACGCAGTGCAATTTTGCTGCATTTGGAGCGTCTCGATCGCGAACTTTCGACGCTAAGGGCGCGCATCGCCGACCTTGAGCGGCGAAACTGAACTAAGAAAACTGTGCATTGCCCGCCATCGCCAGGGGTTTTCCTGGAGTGCGGCCTGCGGCATAAACCAGGGCTGCGTCGGCAGATGTAACGCGGACGGGGGTGAGGTAAATGCGCAAAGAGTGCGTCAGCATCATATTTCGGGCGCTGAATGAAGAGAAATGGTTCGGTCGCGCGCTCTCAGCCTGCAAAGAGCAGCAGTCTGAGGAGTGCGACGTTGAGATCATTCTCGTAGATTCCGGCTCAACTGACCGCACGATAGAGATTGCCGAACAGCATGACTGCCGCGTCGTGCATATCAAAAAGTCGGACTTTACGTTTGGCCGATCGCTCAACTACGGGTGCGAAGCGGCGACTGGCGACTATCTCGTGTTCATCTCCGCCCATTGCATTCCCGCCGATGAGAACTGGCTCGCCCGGCTCATCGCGCCTTTGCGGAACAAGTCTGCGGACTATGTTTACGGTCGTCAGATTGGCCACGACGTTACGCGGTTTTCCGAACATCAGATTTTCGCGCAGTATTTTCCTGATGACGACATGATCCCCCAGGAGGGCTTTTTCATTAACAATGCCAACGCCGCCATTGGAAAAGACACTTGGGCGAAACATAAGTTCGACGAAGCGGTTACGGGCCTTGAAGACATGGTTCTCGGCAAGGCGATCGTAAACGAAGGCGGCAAAATCGGTTATGTCTCCGACGCTTCAGTCGTTCACATACACGAGGAAAGTTTCCGGCAAACGCGGCGGCGATACTACCGCGAAGCGCTCACCTTGCGCGAAATCATGCCTCAAGTGCATTTTCGCTTTGGCGATTTTTTGCGCTATTTTTTCGCCGGCGTATTTCACGATTTTTCAGAAGCGCTCAGCCAGCGCTGTTTCTGGTCGACGGCGCCGGAAATTTTCGCCTTTCGCTTGATGCAATATTGGGGCACCTATCGCGGTCACAACGAGCACCGTAGCTTGTCGCGCGAAGACAAGGAACGCTACTATTACCCTCGCGCCCAACGACGGAAAACTAAAAGCCCAGCCAAAACATCAAAATCCGGAGCGTCAGGCGCGCCCGCCGAGTAGGCTCCAAGAAAGCAAAATATGATCCAGCAATCGAAAAGCCTCACGGCTCTTCTGCCCATGAAGGCGCATAGCGCGCGCGTGCCGTCAAAGAACTTCCGCAACATCGCCGGAAAGCCGCTATTCAGGTGGATTCTGGATACGCTTGCCGGAACGCCCGAAATCGATCGTGTGGTGATCAACACCGATGCGCGCGCGATACTTGCTGACAACGGCCTCAATGATGGTGATTACGATGGCAAGGTTTTAATCCGCGATCGCGAACCGGAAATCTGCGGCGACTTCGTTTCCATGAATCTCGTGCTTGGAGACGATATCGAAAATGTTGAGTCCGACTATTACTTCATGACGCATACGACCAATCCTCTGCTTGAGCAGGATACTATTGCGGCAATGATCGAGACCTTCCTGAAAAAAGAGAGCAGCGACGGCTGCGATTCACTTTTCACAGTGAACCGACATCAGACGCGCTTTTATGCACCGGACGGAACCCCTATCAACCACGATCCAAACGAATTGATTCGCACGCAAGATCTGCCGCCCTATCTTGAGGAAAACTCTGTCGGCTATCTCTTCACGCAGAGCAGTTTTCAAAAAACCGGGGCGCGCATCGGCGAGCGGCCTGTGATGTTCGAAACGCCGCCGCTTCAATCGGTGGACATTGACGATCCGGCCGACTGGTACATGGCCGAATCGCTGCTTATGCGACGCGTGAACGGCGACGAAAAAGTAGAGCTTTGACGGCCATGGCGCGACCCAACATTCTTGTTACCTGCCCGCCCATGCTGGGCCTTATTGAAGAGTTCGCAGCCGATTTCGACGCACAAGGGCTCGACTACACCCCGGCGAAAGTCACGCAGGTTCTCTCTGAAGAAGAGCTCATTGCGCTTGTTCCCGATTATGACGGCTGGATCATCGGAGACGATCCGGCAACCGCACGCGTTGTCGAGGCGGCCGCACGGGGCAAGCTCAAAGCAGCAGTCAAATGGGGCGTTGGCGTAGATAATGTTGACTTTGACGCCTTTCGCGCCGCCGGCGTGCCGGTTGAGAATACGCCTGGCGTGTTTGGCGGAGAAGTCGCCGACGTGGCGCTTACCTATGTGCTCGGTCTCGCGCGCGAAACCTATTTGATCGACCGCGAGATCCGCATCAACAATGCCTGGCCGAAGCCGTCCGGAATATCGGTTGCCGGGCGAACAGTTGCGCTCGTCGGCTTCGGCGACATTGGCTCACAAACGGCAAAACGCCTTCTCGCCTGCGGCGCAAATCTCATCGTCTACGATCCCGCCTATAAGCCGATCGAGGGACTTGATGTTGAAACTGCAAATTGGCCGGAACGATTAGATGAGGCGGATTTCCTTGTCTTTACCTGCCCGTTGAACGATGCGACGCGGCATATGTTCAACGAAGACACCGTCGGGCGCCTGAAACCGGGCGTACGCGTCGTCAATGTGGCGCGCGGGCCGGTGATCAAGGAATCAGCGCTTGTTGGGGCGCTTGAACAAGGCATTGTTCACTCCGCCGCGCTCGACGTATTTGAATTCGAGCCATTGACGCCGGACAATCCCTTACGGCAATTCCGCCAATGCATTTTCGGCTCCCATAACGGCTCCAATTCCGCAGACGCCGTGCGACGGGTCAGTCGCATCGCAATCGAAAAGGTTGCGGGATTTCTGGCGGAAAAGTCATAACGCCAGCGGTTCGCGGCCAGGCTGTTATGTCGGCGACGGCGCATCAGATGCAGAACGCCAAACCCGCGATCCCGTAACAAGGATGCGGGTCTGGCAATTTGTCTGTTGCGCCGCCGCCCTCAGGAACGGCGTCCACCGGCGCGGTTGAATTGTCCTGGGCAACGACCAGCAATTCTTCCGCAGCACCTTCCTGAACGATCGCCGACAAAGTTGTCGCCGCCGTCAATTTTCAACACTCGGACCCCAACGGGTTGGAGACCGTATGCCTCTCATTGGGGTCATCGTCTTTTCCACCAGTCGAAGTTTGGATACATTATCCAAAACCGGCGCCTTTGAAAAGCTCGATTTTGGCGACACGTTACTGCCCCCGCAGCGGAGAGAATTTGTGCGCTGCAATATTGACGATCAAAGGCAAAGCCGATGTATCCCGAGACTTTGCTGCGGCGCAGTGAACCGCTAGGTCAATGGCATGATTGAGAAAACGCAATTCAAACCGGCGCCACAGGGCCTTGCGCGCGTCAGCATCGTCGACAGGCTGACCGAATTGCTCCGTAAACGAATATTGCGCGGCGAATGGAAAGAAGGCGAACAGCTACGTCAGGAATCAATTGCTGACGAATATCAGGTCAGCCGCATGCCAGTGCGTGAGGCGCTGCGGCAGCTTGAAATGGAAGGGCTGATTGTTTTCCAGAACAACAAAGGCGCCGAGGTCTCGCGCCTTTCCATTATTGACATCGACGAGTTGTTTGACCTTCGCGCGAACCTTGAATGCCTGATGATCGGCATTGCGGCGCCCAATGCGCAAGTGGAAACTTATGAACGCGCAGAAAAAGCGCTTGAAGACCTCAATGCCGCGTACTTGGAAGGCGACACCCATAGCGGCGGCGAACTGAACTGGGTTTTTCACGAAAGCCTCTATTTGCCGGCGCAGAAACCGCATACGCTCTCGATAATCAGAAACATAAACTATCACACCGACCGCTATGTGCGTGTGCATCTCATGCTGAAGGAAAATTCAGTTTCCCAGGCGACGCTGGAACACAAGGAAATTCTTGAGGCCTACAAAACAAAAGATCCCCGGGCCGCGCGGGCGTCATTGAAAACGCATATCTTAAGGGCGAAGCGGGATCTGCTGGCCGCCGCCGAACGACTGCATAGCGAAGACTAGCTTGACGGCGCTACTCGATATCAAATGAAACGCCCTGGGCGAGCGGCAGTTCGCGGGAATAGTTCACCGTATTTGTCGCGCGTCGCATATAGGCTTTCCAGGCGTCGGAACCTGACTCGCGCCCGCCGCCCGTTTCCTTCTCACCGCCAAAAGCGCCGCCGATTTCGGCGCCCGACGTACCGATATTGACGTTGGCGATGCCGCAATCAGACCCGGCCGCGCTTAAGAAAAGCTCTGCTTCACGCATGTCGGTTGTGAAGATGCTCGATGATAGTCCTGCGCCGACGGCGTTCTGTTTTTCGATCGCCTCATCGAGATCGCGATACCGCATCACATAGAGGATCGGCGCAAATGTTTCCTCCAGGACAACGCCCTCGTGTTTCGGCGTCTCGACCAGCGCCGGCGTGACGTAATAGGCGTCCGGAAAGTCCGTCTCCAACCGCGCGCCGCCCGTTACGGTGGCGCCGCTGGCTCGCGCCGCATCAAGCGCCCCTTGCATGGCGTCAAAGGCTGTTTTGTCAATGAGCGGTCCGACAAGATGGTCGCCTTCAAGCGGGTTGCCGACCGATACCGACCCATAGGCTTTTTTTAGTTTTGCGACGAAGTCGTCGTAAACGCTTTCATGCACGAAAAGGCGTCGCAATGTGGTGCATCTCTGGCCGGCTGTGCCCATGGCGCTGAACGCCGCCGCCCGAACGGTCATTTCAAGATCCGCCGACGCGCATACGATCGCCGCGTTGTTGCCGCCGAGTTCCAGAATGCTGCGCGCAAAACGCTGGGCGAGCCGCGGACCAACGGCCCGGCCCATGCGGGTCGAACCGGTCGCCGACACCAGCGGCACGCGTGGATGGTCGACCAGAGTTTCACCGATCGTCTGGTCCCCAATAAGAACAGTCGACAGTCCCGGCGGCGCATCAGCGCCAAACCGGCGCGCGGCGCGTTCGAAAATCACCTGACACGCAAGCGCGGTGAGCGGCGTTTTCTCAGACGGTTTCCAAACCACCGCGTTACCGCAAACAAAAGCAAGCGCCGCATTCCACGACCATACGGCGACCGGGAAATTGAAGGCTGATATGACGCCGACAACGCCCAGCGGATGCCATGTTTCCATCATGCGATGACCCGGCCGTTCGCTCGCAATCGTAAGCCCATAAAGTTGGCGCGACAGCCCGACGGCGAAGTCGCAAATATCGATCATCTCCTGTACTTCGCCCAAGCCTTCGGACGGAATCTTTCCCGCCTCAATCGTCACCAGCCTACCGAGATCATCTTTCGCCGCCCGCAGCTCTTCGCCGAGCAACCGCACCAATTCGCCTCGCCGCGGCGCCGGCAAATCCCGCCATGCCTTGAAAGCGAAATGCGCTCCATCGATGCGCGTTGCGGCGGCAGTCGGATCGATGGATTTGACGTTAGCGATAGGCTCGCCGGTCAGTGGCGAATGAACCGAAAGGTCGCCGCCGCTAAAGGCAACGGCGTCAACGCCCAGCTTCTCCAATAACGCCTTTGTCTGCTCCCGTATGGTCATTGCCCGCCTCTGCCCGCCTGGTGATTGGATTGAATTACGCCCTTCGGCGCGAACGCTTTTGTCATATCTGCCTTGCTGAGGGAACCGGCGCCTTATCGCCCCGACGATTGAATTGATCGGCCCTCGGGCCCATTCAAATAGCCCGTTAACCGGATGCTAACCCGCCCGATATTGTCAGTCCTTACATAAGATGTAACCATATCGGGGCAGCATCGCCGCCCGGGGGCGGAGTTAAGGGCCATTAGATGCGCTATCATCTGGACGACCTGCTGGAAGACATTCGGACCGATGCGAAAGGTCCGCAGGTCGCCGCGTTTTTCGACTACGATAAAACGCTGATCTCCGGTTATTCCGTCCAGGCGTTCTTTACCGAGCAGATCCGCAGCGGCCGGATGTCGCCCGCTGATTTCCGCGCCCAGGCGACGGCGGCGGTTAAGTATGCGCGAAAAGAAATTGGCTTTTCCGACTTTGTCGCCTCAACCGCGAAATCCCTGCGCGGCCAGGCGGAATTCACGTTCGAGGAGTTTGGCCAACAGGTCTATGAGCGAAAGACCGCGAGCGCGATTTATCCCGAAGCGCGCGCCCTCATCGAAGCCCACAAGACCATGGGCCACGAAGTGGTGATCGTCTCCTCCGCGACGAAATACCAGATAGAGCCGGCGGCCCGCGAACTCGGCGTCGATCATGTTCTGTGCACAGAACTTGAGATTGAGGACGGCGTCTTCACCGGAGGCGTCGTGCGACCGGCCTGTTTCGGCGACGGCAAGCGCATTGCTGCGGAAAAATACTGCGCCGGCAACGATGCGGTCATGGCCGAGAGCTATTTTTACTCCGACAGCGACGATGATCTGCCTTTGTTTGAAGCAGTCGGCAAACCCTGCGCCGTAAACGCTAATGACAAGCTGAGCGCTGTTGCGCGTCAGCGCCAGTGGCCCATCTGCGATTTTTCAAGCCGCGGCCGCCCCAGCCTTGAAGAGATCGCACGCACCGCGTCGATCTATGCGTCTTTGCCGGCGACGCTCGCCGCAACGGCGCCGCTCTGGGCGCTCTCCGGCAACAAGCGGACCGCGCTCAATGCGGCGACGGCAATCTGGAGCGAGGTATCCACCGCCATTGCCGGCCTCGAGTTCAACATTGAGGGGGAGGAACATTTGTGGTCGCACAGACCGGCGGTGTTCATCTTCAATCATCAAAGCTCGATAGACCCGCTCATTCTCGCCCGTCTCATCCGGCGCGACTTCACCGGCATCGGCAAGAAAGAGATCCAGCGCTTTCCCATTATCGGCGCCGCGATGACGTATGCCGACGTTGTCTTTATCGATCGCAAGTCCACGGAAAAAGCGATCCGCGCCATCAAACCGGTCGTCAAAGCTCTCAAAGAAGACAAGCTCTCGGTTTGCCTCGCTCCCGAAGGCACCCGCAGCCCCGGCGTGTCCCTCGGCAAATTCAAAAAAGGCGCCTTTCACATCGCCATGCAGGCCGGCGTTCCGATCGTGCCAATTGTCATTCACAACGCCAGCGATTCTCTGCCCAAGGGCCGCCATATCGCCCGCCCTGCAACCATCGACGTCACGGTGCTGCCGCCGGTCGATACGGGAAAGTGGACGGTCAAGAAACTTGATAAGCAGATCGCCGCCATCCGGCAGAAGTATCTCGAAACGCTCGGCCAGGCCGACGAAGACGCCTAATCCATGCCGCCTTTGCCTTGGCCGCGGGTGCGCGCTAGAGTGCTCGTTCAGACATTCTGGAGGCTGAATGAATTTGCGCGCAGCCGTTCTTGGCGCCGGGTCGTGGGGCACGACCGTCGCATCCATCATGAGCGCCAACACGCCGACCATCATCTGGGCGCGCGATCCGGCCACCGCCGACGACATCAACGCCAATAACGCGAATAGTCGGTATCTTCCCGGTCTCAAATTACACGCCGATCTGAAAGCGACGAGCGACCTTGCCGCAGCGGCGAGCTCGGCCGATCTCTTGGTCATGGGCGTGCCCTCAAAGGCAATGCGCGCCACCTTGGAAGCAGCCCGCGAGCATTGCCGCGCCTGGATCCCCGTTATCAGCCTAGCGAAAGGATTTGAGCCGAAGACCCGCTACCGGATGACGGAAGTCATCGAGGAAGTGATGCCCGGCCACCCGCCCGGCGTCCTCACCGGCCCCAATCTCGCTCGTGAAATCGTTCAGGGCTTCGCCGCGGCCAGCGTCCTCGCTATGGAAGATGAAATTATCGTCCGCAAGCTGAAGCCTTTGTTTCAGTCGAGCCTCTTTCGCGTTTACACCAATACGGACATGGTCGGCGCCGAACTTGGCGGCGCGCTTAAGAACGTCATCGCAATCGCAGCGGGCATGGGCGACGGCGCAGGCGCCGGCGAAAACACCCGTTCCGCCGTCATCACGCGCGGTCTTGCAGAAGTCTCTCGCCTCGGCGTCGCCATGGGCGGAGAGCCGGCGACTTTTGCGGGCCTTGCTGGCCTCGGCGATATGATGGCGACCTGCACGTCGAGCCTCAGCCGCAACCATCATGTGGGCGAGGAACTCGGCAAAGGCCGCACTGTTGATGAAATCATTGCTGACATGAACCAGGTCGCCGAGGGCATCAATTCAAGCAAAATCGTTATGGAGCTTGCGCGCGAATA
Organism: Hyphococcus sp.; assembly: GCA_965267325.1. GTDB lineage: Bacteria > Pseudomonadota > Alphaproteobacteria > Caulobacterales > Parvularculaceae > Hyphococcus. Next base: position 1,518,893 of record OZ253943.1, read on the forward strand.
CGGCGTTGAAATGCCCATCGCCCATGAAGTTTATAAAGTCTGCCATGAAGGCTCCACCGCGACCCGCGCCTTTCGCGGTCTGTTGCGCAGCGAAACCGGCTCCGAAGCGGAGCCCGGCTAGATGAAACCTGCGGACGCCGTTCCCTTGAAAGAGATGGAAATCGTCGGCGCAGCGCCGGCGGCCGACGAGTGTTCGTCGCGCGTTTTCGTCTTCTTTGCGGAGACTGAAGCGGAACGCGCCATATTGAACGCCTATGGCGACAATATTTTGCGCGCCGACGGCGCCGCTCACGCCATCGCATGGATCAATGAAACCGGCGATCGCGACGGCCTCTACCACGAAGGCCTTTCCGAACATGTATCGGGTACGGACAACCTGACCGTCATTCCGGTTGGCGTCGCCTGGAAGCCCAAATCCGAGCGCCAGCAATCCTGGCGCGCTATCATGGGCTGGACCCATTTGATCGGCAGCAATTTCCGTCAGCAGCGTATTTTGAAGAACAAGCCGGAGCGATGTGCGATTGTCATCGGCGAGTCTGCGACCCTTGGCGAACTGCGACTGCGCCACGCCAAACACGGGGCGCACGGCGATAGCGGCGACGACGGTTTTGCAGATTATGTAGCGCTGCAGGCCGCGCTGACCATTGAACGGGACGCGCGCAGCGCGACGGGCGAAACCATTAAATATCCCCGCTTTGTTCGGCGCGCTTTGTGGGGTCGTAAAACATTTCAGGCGCAGCTAGAGACCATTGCAGCTGAAGGCGGCCAGCCTATCGCCGATGTGCGCGCAGAAGCGCGCGAATGTCTCAATGAACTCGTTCCAGACGCGCGCGCGCCTCATATCAGCGCCGCCTGGGCGTTTTCGCGCGCCGTTTGTCGCCTCGGCTATGAAGACAGGCTGGTTTACGACAAACAAAAAGTCGCCGAATTGCGGCGACTGGCGTTGACGCGGCCGCTGGCTCTCGTTTTTACCCACAAAACCCACATTGACGGCGTCGCCATTATTCTGGCGACGCGCGATGAGTCATTTCCTCTCGTTCATATGATTGGCGGCGACAATATGGCGTTCGCCGGGGTGGGTTATCTGATGCGCCGGGCGGGCGCCGTGTTCATCCGTCGCAAGATTGAGAGCCCCGTCTACAAAGTCGTGATGCGGCAATATCTTTCTTATTTGATGGAAAAGCGCTTCCCCGTTTCCTGGGCGCTTGAGGGCACGCGCTCGCGCAATGGAAAGCTCATGCCGCCGCGCTTTGGCATCCTGAAATATGTGGTTGAAGCGGCGGCGAAAGAACAGATGCGCGATCTGACGATCGTCCCTGTATCGATCTACTATGATCTCATTGCCGAGCTAAGCGACTACGCCGTTGAACAAACCGGCGCGACAAAACGCAAAGAGAGCCTTTCCTGGTTTGCAGATTACCTTCGCAGTTTGCGTAAACCGCTGGGACGAATTTCATTCGCATTCGGCGAGCCCGTCGTCGTCGACACGACAAAACCGGAAATTGCCGACGCCATCGCCGCCAGCGACGATCGCTTTTCAGTGCATTTGCAGAAACTCGCTTTTGAGGCTTCGGTCAGCGCCAACGCCGTGACGCCGATCACGCCGACGGCGCTATTTATGCTGATCCTCACTGGCGCCGCACCGAAAGCCCTGACCGAAGCAGAAATCAATCGACGCGTGTTGGCCTTGCGTGATTGGGCGATGGAACGCCAATTGCCGGTGACGGATGACATTCGGAGCCTTCAACAGGACCGCATGCGCGCTGTTGCTGACGCCATTATCGAAATGGGCGTCGTCTCCCGCTATGATGACGGCCCTGAAGCGGTCTTTTCAATTGCCGCCGGCAAACATTTTGACGCGAGTTACTATCGCAACACGGCGATCCATTTCTTCATTACCAAAGCCATTGCCGAGCTTTCCCTTGTCAAGGCCGCGGAAGCAACCGCCGATCCGGTCCATGCGTTTTGGGCGGAAGCCGCTGCTCTGCGCGATTTATTCAAGTTCGAGTTTTTCTATCCGCCGCTCGATCAGTTCAATGCGGATGTTGATGAAGAGCTTCGACGCTATGACAGCAAATGGCGCACAAGGATCGAAAATGGCGACGCGCTTGAACTCTTGAGCGAGTGCACGCCTCTCCTAGCCCATGCAGCGTTGCGCCCCTTCGCCGAAGCCTATGCAATCGTCGCGGATGTTCTAATCGACAAGCGCATTGCGAGCGATGCGTCAGACAAGAAAGCAGTTGTCGACGCGGCGCTGAAATATGCGCGGCAGGCTTTGTTGCAGCAACGCATTACAAGTGAGGAATCTGTCGGCAAGCTGATGTTCGAAAACGGTTTTGAACTGGCGTCCCATCGCGGATTGACGGAAGGCGACGCAAATTCCCTCGCCGCTCAACGCACGCAGTTCCGCGCCGACCTCGACGACATCAACAGGCGCCTTGAAGTTGTCAATTCTCTTGCGGAGGCGGCGCGTCCCGACCGGCGCGGGCGCCAATCGCCGCGCTACGCAAATGGTTCTGCTGAAGCGCCGAAAGCGGACGCCCCGCCTCAATCATAGGCGGCGACAGCCGGTCGCCGATCGCGCCAGGGCAACGCTTCCTCCAACTCGTATGAAAGCTCGAGCAGCATTTTTTCTTCGCCTTGCGCGGCGGCGAGCATCACGCCAATTGGCAAACCCGACGCCGACTGCGCCAGGGGAAGAGAAACGGCCGGAGCGTTGGCGATATTGGCAAAATGAGTAAACGGCGAATAGGCGCTGATGCGATCAAACACGATCGGGAAAGCCGCGGTGGGCGACAAGTATCCGATGGGCGCCGGCGGCTGCGCCAGAACCGGCGACAGCAACACATCATATTTTTCAAATTCCGCGCGCCACTGCGCTGCGAATGATTTCAAGCGGGCGACAGTATCGCCGAGAGAATCTTTCCGCGCTTCATAGTAATCGATCAAACCGAATGTCCACGGCTCAAAATCATTGTAGCCGGCCAGGCGGCCCGCCGCTTTCTCCCAATTATTGACAGCGCTTGCGGCGCCGGAAGCCCAATAGAGGCCGAAATCCTGGCTCACCGTCGTAGAAAAAGGCGGCGCCACCTCAACCACGTCATGCCCCGCGGCGCTCAACGTTTCGGCCGTCAGCCGCACCGCGCCCACCACTTCAGGATCCACCGGCGTACCGGTTGGCGACGTTACCTGCATTGCAATCTTGCGCCGTTTCCTTGCGGGACTTTCCACCAATCCCACAGGCGGCAGGTCGCTGTGTTCGAGTTCCATCATGGCGAAGAACGCAGCGGTGTCGCGCACCGTTCGTGACTCGATGCCGTGTTCTGTTAATCGCACAGGCCGGCCCGCAGGTCGTTCGGGTTCGGGAAAACGAAATGCCGACGGCTTCATGCCGAAAACCCCGCAACAGGCGGCGGGTATGCGGATCGATCCGCCGCCGTCAGATGCGTGAGCGACCGGCGCAACGCCGGCGGCAACGAGCGCCGCCGCTCCGCCGGAGGAACCGCCGGTTGAATGATCGAGGCTCCACGGATTGCGCGTCGCGCCGCTGAGAGAGGTTTCCGTCGTCGCGTTGAGCCCAAATTCCGGCGACGCGCTCTTGCCAAGGCTTATGAGCCCGGAGCCCAGAAACGCAGTCACAAAATCAGACTGCGCCGGCGCGATTGTCTCAGCGAGTGCGCGCGAGCCGTAAGTCGTCCGTTGCCCCGTGACGTGATTGAGGTCCTTAACGAAAGTCGGCACGCCGAACCATGGCGCCGTCTCGTCGGACGCAGCGCGCTCGCGCGCGGCGTCGTAATAGGGTGTGACGATGGCGTTGATTTCCGGATTGACCGCCTCGGCGCGGTCAATAGCCGCGTCAATTACTTCGCGTGCAGAGACGTCTTTGTTTTTGATCGCCGCTGCTGTTGCAACGGCGTCGAGTTTGGCGAGATCGCCAATCTCTGACGGGCGTTGGTCTTTCCTTCCGCAAGATGCGAGCGCCAGACCGCCAAGAGCCGCGCTACCCTTTAAGGCGGTGCGCCGTGATAAAGTAGGGGTGCTCATTCGTTCTCTCCCTGCGCCGACTGGAATGTGGGCACGGTTTTATGACGCTTTGAAGAGATGAATCCAGCGAGCGATGCAGTAACGACTAAAGGGCCTCAACAACCCTGTTGGCAAAACTCTCCGTGCCGTCGTTTCCGCCAATGTCAGCGGTTCCGCGCCCCTCTCCCATCACCGCGGCGACGGCGCGCTCTATGGCGTCAGCAGCCTCAGGCGCATCGAGGCTCATACGGAACATCATCGCAGCAGACAGGATGGCGCCGACCGGATTGGCCTTGTCCTCGCCGGCGATATCGGGCGCGCTCCCGTGGATTGGCTCATAGAGCCCCGCCTTGCCCGCGCCGAGCGAAGCTGATGGCGCGAGGCCGATGGATGCGGTGATTACCGAAGCCTCGTCACTCAAAATGTCGCCAAACATGTTTTCGGTGACGATCACGTCAAACCGCGCCGGCGCCTGAATGAGCTTCATCGCCATGGCGTCGACAAGTTCGTGATCGAGAGCGACATCGGAAAATTCCGACTGATGCAACGCGTTCACTGTGTTGCGCCAGAGCCTGCTTGTGGCCATGACGTTCGCCTTGTCCACCGACGTGACGCGGCCCGAGCGACTTCGCGCTGCTTCAAAGGCGACGCGCGCAACACGCTCGACTTCCTCGCGCGTGTAAGCGCACTCATCCGTTGCTTTCTCGTCGCCTTCGGTTCGCGCGCCGAAATAAACCCCGCCAGTCAGTTCGCGGACGATGAGAATGTCGACGCCTTCGGCGCGATCGCTTTTTAAGGGGGACTTTTCTTCGTGGCCCTTGAAGATCTTTACCGGCCGTAAATTGGCGAACAGCCCGAGCTCTTTCCTGAGCGCCAGCAGTCCCTGCTCCGGGCGCTTTGCGCCGCCGTCCCATTTCGGTCCGCCGACCGCTCCGAGAAAGATTGCGTCGGCCTCGGCGCAGGCGCGTTTGGTTTCGGCGGGAAACGGATCCCCGTGATTGTCGATGGCGACGCCGCCGAAATCATGCTCATCGAAATTGATAGCGATATTGAATTTTGCCGCCGTCGCTTCGCTGACGCGACGGGCCGCGCCGGCGACTTCCGGACCGACGCCGTCGCCGGGAAGGTAAGCAATCTTGAAAGTCATGCGCGCGTCTCTTCGAATTTCTCAATCGCATCCATCTGGTTCAACAAATGGCCGAGCGGGTCAACGCCATCAAGAAGACAACGACGCGCGAAGGGCTCCACATCAAAAACCGCCTGCCAGTTCTCGCCAAACCGGACGGTCTGGGAGTCGAGATTGATCACAACCTCAGCGCCGGGGGCGGCCAATAGCTCGCGATGGGTTTTTTCATCAACCTCTACCGGCAGCAATCCGTTTTTGAGGGCGTTACTCTTAAATATGTCCGCAATATCCGAGCTGATCACCGCGCGGAAGCCAAAATCATAAAGCGCCCAGGGTGCATGCTCACGCGAAGACCCGCAGCCGAAATTGGCCCCGGCGACAAGAATTTTATACGTCGCCGGATCAACCCCGTTTAAAACCGATGAATTCCGCGGCGCGCCATTTTCATCGTAACGCCAGTCGTAAAACGCCGCCTTTCCGAGACCTTCGCGGGACGTTGTGGTTAAAAACCGCGCCGGAATGATCTGGTCCGTGTCGATATTTTCTTCACTCATGACGACAGTGCGCGAAACGAGTCTGTGAAACGGTTCAAACGTCATCGAACGCCTCCAGGTAAGGCCGCGGATCCGCGATGCGTCCTTCTATTGCGCTCGCCGCCGCCGTCGCCGGACTGGCGAGCACGGTGCGGACGCCCTTTCCCTGCCGGCCCATGAAATTGCGGTTCGAGGTCGAGACCACGAGATCGCCCGGCGCGCCCGCGTCGCCATTCATGGCGATACACATGGAGCAACCGGGCTCTCGCCATTCGGCGCCGGCCGCGCGAAAGACCTCGTCGAGCCCTTCTTCTTCGGCCGCCCGGCGCACTGCCTCCGATCCCGGCACAATGAGCGCTATGACGCCGTCCCGCACCTTTCGTCCGCGCATGACGCCGGCGGCGAGGCGAAGATCGGATAGCCGGGAATTCGTGCAACTGCCGATAAAAACGCGATCGACTTTGGTTTCCATAAGCGGGCGGCCGCCCGCTATTTGCATATAGTCGGCGGCGCGGCGTTCATCTGCTGTGTTCGGTATCGGCGCGAGCGTATCGACCGGCGCCGCGGCGTCAGGCGAAACGCCATAGGTTATCATCGGCTTCAGAAAAGCCGCGTTGATCACGACTTCCTTATCAAAGCCTGCGCCTTCTTCGGTCGGAAGGTTGCGCCAATCGTCGAGCGCGGCCTCCCAATCGGGGCCCGTCGGCGCCCGATCGCGCCCATTCAGCCATTCAAATGTCGTTTCATCGGGCGCGACCATGCCGAAACGGGCGCCCGCTTCGATAGACATGTTGCACAAGGTCATGCGCCCTTCCATCGAAAGCGCTTCGACCGCCGGCCCTGCGAACTCAATCGCATAGCCCCGACCCCCATCGGCGCCGATCTCGGCAATGACAGCGAGCGCCATGTCTTTCGCGGTGACCCCTTTCGGCGTTGCGCCTTCAAACCGAACACGCATGGATTTTGGTTTGCGCTGCAGGACGCATTGGGTCGCCAGAACATGGCCCACCTCCGTCGTGCCGATGCCGAAAGCAAGCGCGCCAAATGCGCCGTGGGTCGATGTATGGCTATCGCCGCAGACAATCGTCTTGCCCGGTTGCGTCAGGCCAAGCTCCGGCCCGATGACATGGACAATGCCGCGGCGCGGGTCGCCCATATCAAAGAGTTCGACGCCATGCTGGCCGCAATTGGCGACCAACATTTCAACCTGAGCTTTTGCTTCCGGCGTTGCGTAGGGCAACTCGCCTTTTTCATTCGCCGGCAGCGTCGGAGTTGAATGATCGACCGTTCCAATGGTGAGGTCGGGGCGACGCACCTTCAGGCCGCGGTCTTTGAGGACGGCAAACGCCTGCGGCGACGTCACCTCATGAATAAGGTGAAGATCGATAAACAAAATCGCCGGACTGTCGCTCGTTTCCTCAACGACGACATGGCGCTCCCACAATTTTTCGAACAGAGATTTGGCCGTCATTGCCTTCATCAACTCACTTCTTCGTCCTGCCGCGCTGCGTCGCGTCCGCCGCGTAGGGCGGCGGCCTGGTTAACTGCGGCAACGAAAGCGGCAACCGCCGCATCGGCGACATCGACCTCCTCCGCTTTTCCGGAAAACTGCTCATCGCCCACATCGATGATCGCTTCGGCGCGAACAATGCCTTCCGAGGCGACATGATGGAGGTCGAGAATGTTGATGCGCGCGGGAATGTCGGTGATGGCGCACACCGCCGCAAAGGCCGCATCGATCGGGCCTTCGCCCTTATGCTTCACGCTGCGGCGATCGCCATTGTCATGCTCCATGGTGATGCGGGCATGGGGGCGTTCATTGCCTTCCATATCCACATGCAATTCGGTTTTGCGCATGCGCCACGGACCGATGCGGCCGTCGCTTTCCGCATTGCCGGTGAGCAGTTTTACAAGATCCGCGTCAGTCACTTCGCGGCACGTATCGGCCAGTCGCTTAAAGGCGGGGAAAATATCCTCCACCTTCTGCTTCGACACGTTAAAGCCAAGCGCAACCGCCCGATCAAGCACCGCATGCTTGCCTGAATGTTTGCCAAGCACAATGCGGTTCGACGGCATGCCTACCGCCTCCGCATCCATTATCTCGTAGGTGCGCTTGTTCGCGAGCACGCCATGCTGATGAATGCCCGCTTCGTGGGCGAAAGCATTCTTGCCGACAATCGCCTTGTTGCGCGGGATCGGATTGTGGGTCACTCGGGAAAGCGCCCGCGCAGCCGGATAAAGCTGGGTCGTTTCGATCTGGGTTGCGCAACCGAAGAAATCCCGCCGCGTCGCCAGGGCCATCACCGCTTCTTCCATAGAGCAGTTGCCGGCGCGCTCGCCGATGCCGTTTACGGCGCATTCGATCTGGCGTGCGCCGCCGCGCACGGCCGCGAGGCTGTTTGCGACCGCCATGCCGAGATCGTCATGACAATGCACGGAGAAAGTGACGTCTTTTGCGCCCGGAACCGTTTCGATCAGAAAGCGGAACAAATCCGTGATCTCTTCGGGCGTCGTATAGCCGACGGTATCGGGGATATTGATGGTGCCCGCGCCGGCTTCAATCGCCGCCGCAACCGTTTCGGCGAGATAATCGCGCTCTGTGCGGATAGCGTCTTCCGGTGAAAACTCCACATCATCGCAGGCCGACCGCGCATAAGCGACAACGGTCGAAATCGATTTCAGGATTTCCTCCTTCGACATTTTGAGCTTGGCCTCGCGATGCAAGGGGCTCGTGCCGATAAAGGTGTGAATGCGTTTTTTCGCAGCCGGCTCGAGCGCCCGGGCTGACGCGTCAATATCGTTGGTATTGAGGCGCGACAGCGAACAAATGGTCGGGCCTTCGATTTCCTCAGCGACGGCGCGGATCGAAGCAGCATCGCCTGGCGAGGCAGCCGCAAATCCCGCCTCAATAATATCGACATTGGCCGCGGCAAGCACCCGCGCGACCACCAGCTTGGCGTCGGTCGACATGGAAAACCCCGGCGCCTGTTCGCCGTCGCGCAGGGTCGTATCAAAAATTTTTACATGTGGTTCGTCTGTCATCTTGCATATTCCCGTTGTTGGTCTGTTTCCGGATCAACATGCGTGAAGGTCGGCCTTCACGCGGGAATAAGTCGATGGGAATAACGCATCCTCATCAGTCGCTCTCCACACCGCGACGAATCGACAAAACGCCGGTTCGCGAGACTTCTTTAAGACCCAGCGGTTTCATCAAATCGACAAAGGCGGAAATTTTCTCGCGCCCGCCCGTTACTTCGAACACCAAAGACGTCTGGGTCGTGTCGATGACGCTGGCGCGAAAAATATCGGAAACGCGCAAGGCTTCGACGCGGGCATCGCCTTCGCTGCAGACTTTGACCAGCGCCAGCTCGCGTTCGAGCGCATCGGTTTCAGCCGTGACGTCAATCACCCGCCGCACCGGCACGAGCCGGCCGAGCTGCGCCTTGATCTGATCGATCTTTGCAGTCGTACCGTGGGTGACAACGGTGATCCGGGACGTATGCTTTTCGACGTCGGTTTCCGCGACGGTCAAACTTTCTATGTTGTAACCGCGCGCTGAAAACAGACCAACGACGCGAGACAAGACGCCCGGCTCATTATCGACAATGACCGCGATAATCGATTCGGTTGCAACGCCCTGATCGGGACTGACCGGATAGACCGACTGCGACGGCGTCGCCTTTCGCGGCGAGGCCTTTTGCGATTGGGCGGCGCTCATACCAGCACCTTCCCTTCGTCGCTGATTTCATCGCCCGTCACTTTGCCGCCCAGCAACATTTCGTTATGGGCCGCGCCGGACGGGATCATCGGAAAGACATTTTCTTCATGGGTGACGACGCAATCGAATAGCACCGGCTTGTCGACAGCAATCATCTCCTTGATTTTGTCGTCGAGTTCCGCCGGGGTTTCCGCCCGCAAGCCGACGCCGCCATAGGCCTCAGCCAGTTTGACGAAATCCGGCAGGCTCGCCGAATAGGAGTGGGAATAGCGCCCGCCGTGGAGAAGCTCCTGCCACTGACGAACCATGCCGAGATAGGCGTTGTTGAGAATAAAGATCTTGATCGGCAGATCGTATTGCACCGCCGCTGACATTTCCTGCATGGTCATCTGCACCGATGCGTCGCCGGCGATGTCAATAACGAGGGCGTCCGGATGGGCGACCTGCACGCCCAGGGCCGCCGGCAGGCCGTATCCCATTGTGCCGAGACCGCCCGATGTCATCCATCGATTGGGCTCTTCGAAAGGAAAATGCTGGGCAGCCCACATCTGATGCTGGCCGACTTCCGTCGTCACATAAACATCTTTGCCGCGGGTCAATTCATAAAGGCGCTGCACTGCGTGTTGCGGCTTGATACGTTTGTTGCAGTTTTCAAAGCTGTATGATTTGCGCGCGCGCCAGCCGTCTATCTGGGTGAGCCAGTCAGCGATGCGGGCCTTGTCGTGCTTTTCTTTTTTCTCGCGTTTTTCCCACTCGCCTGAAAGCGCATTCAGGATCACGCCCGCGTCGCCGATAATCGGAATATCGACGGGTACGTTCTTGTTCACCGAAGACGGATCGATATCGATGTGAATTTTGCGCGAATTTGGCGAGAATGCATCAAGACGTCCGGTAACACGGTCGTCAAACCGCGCACCAACGCAAATCATCAGATCGCAGTCATGCATGGCGTTGTTGGCTTCAAGACTGCCATGCATGCCCAGCATTCCGAGCCACTGCGGATCGGAGGCCGGAAACGCGCCGAGACCCATCAATGTCGACGTCACTGGAAACCCGGTCGCCCGGGCAAGTTTTCGCAACGCCGCCGTCGCTTCAACGCCCGCATTGATAACGCCGCCGCCCGTGTAAAACACCGGCCGGCGCGCATAGCGCATCAAATCGACCGCCTGGTCGACAGCGTCCACGTTCACGTCCGGCAGAACGATACAGTTGCGATTCTTCGCATTATTCCGGCTGGTGTAAGCCGCTTCTTCAAATTGCGCGTCTTTGGGCACATCGATCAGGACGGGACCGGGCCGACCGCGCCGCGCAATGTGAAATGCTTCATGCACAACGCCCGAGAGTTCAGCCGCGGACTGCACCAGATAGTTATGCTTCGTACACGACCGGGTAATGCCCGTAGTGTCGCATTCCTGAAACGCATCAGTGCCGATAAACGGCCGCGCAACCTGCCCCGTTATGCAAACGACGGGAATGGAATCGAGGAGCGCGTCGGCAAGACCCGTGACCGCGTTCGTCGCTCCGGGTCCCGACGTCACCAGCGCAACGCCGACCTTGCCGGTCGACCGCGCATATCCTTCCGCCGCATGCAGCGCGCCCTGTTCGTGGCGCATCAGGATATGACGAATGGTATCGCGCTGGTGGAGCGCGTCATAAATCGGCAGGACTGCGCCGCCCGGATAACCGAAGATCACATCGACGCCTTGTTCTTCGAGCGCGTCGAGGAGCAATTCCGCGCCTGATTTTACAATCGGCGTCGAAATTTTTGCTTTCGTTTTCTGAGCGGCGTCAGCCATCTTTCCTACTCGTCTTTGGTGTTGGCGCCCGGCTTCAGCCAGGACATCATGGCGCGCAAATCCTTGCCGGTCTTTTCGATCGGGTGCTCAAGATCAGCTTCGAGCATCTGCGCATAGCGCGGCTTGCCGGCCTGATTTTCCAAAATCCAGTCGCGGGCGAAATTGCCGGACTGGATGTCCGTTAACACTTCGCGCATGCGTTCCTTGGTTTCGTCATTGATGACGCGCGGCCCTGACGTCAGGTCGCCGTAAATCGCCGTTTCGGATATGAACTCATGCATTTTCGCCAGCCCGCCCTCATAGAGCAGGTCAACAATTAACTTTAATTCGTGAAGGCATTCGTAATAGGCGACTTCCGGCTTGTAGCCAGCTTCTACAAGGGTTTCGTAGCCTTTCAGCACCAGTTCCGTCGCACCGCCGCAGAGCACCGCCTGCTCGCCAAAGAGATCGGTTTCCGTTTCTTCCTTGAACGTCGTTTCGATGGCGCCCGCGGCCGTACCGCCGATGAGGCTTGCGTAAGCGAGCGCGCGTTCTTTCGCTTTGCCGGTCGCATCCTGATGGACGGCGAAAAGGCATGGCACGCCGCGGCCGCGCTGGTATTCGCGGCGCACAAGATCGCCCGGCCCTTTCGGCGCCACGAGAATAACGTCGACATTTTTTGGCGGCGCGACGCGGCCGTACAACACGGTAAAGCCATGGGCGACGAGCACCGCATCGCCGTCTTTCAAATTCGGCTCGATATCGGCCTTAAAGATTTCTTCGTGGGACATGTCCGGCGTCAGGATGGCGATCAGCTTGGCCTGCTGGACGGCGCTCGCAACGCTCGCCGTTTCAAGCCCGTCTTCCTTGGCTTTCGCTTCGCCAGCGCCGCCCGGACGCACGCCGACGACAACCTGGCAACCGGACGCCGCAAGGTTCATGGCGTGGGCGCGTCCCTGGCTGCCATAGCCGATCACGGCAACCGGCGCGGCTTTCACCGCCGCAGGGTTGGCGTCATTTTCCGTATAGAGCTTAATCATGGTCTTCCCTTCTCTTTAATCCTCAGGCAATTCGATGGTGACAGCGCCTTTTGACGCCGACGCGACAAGGCGGGCGTATTTGTCGAAAGCGCCGCCCATTTTCTTCGTCGGCCTCGGCGTAATCTCGGCGCGCCGCGCGTCCCAGTCGACATCAGCGTCGATGCGTCGGCCTTCGGCGTTGATGGTGATGCGGTCGCCTTCCTTAAGGAGGCCAATGGGTCCGCCAACGGCCGCTTCCGGCGACACGTGGCCGATAACAAACCCGTGGCTCGCGCCAGAAAACCTGCCGTCTGTGATCATGGCGACCTTGCCCGCCAGACCCTGGCCCGCAACGGCGGCGGTAACGGCCAGCATTTCGCGCATGCCGGGACCACCCTTCGGTCCTTCATAGCGAATGACGACCACGTCGCCTTCGACAATCTCACCTGCGGTAACCGCTTTGAACGCGTCTTCCTCGCTTTCGAAAATGCGCGCGCGCCCTTCAAAGGCGCCGTCGTCATAGCCGGCGGTTTTCAGCACCGCTCCTTCAGGCGCCACGTCGCCATAAAGAATGCGCAAACCGCCGGTTTCCTTAAATGGCTTGTCGACGCTGTGGACGACTTCTTGCCCCGGTGTTTCCTCCGCATTCGCAAGTTCTGCGAAAAGCGTTTTGCCGGTCACGGTCGGTATGTCTTCGAGCTTGCCCGCCTCCATCAGTCGCTTGCCGAAGAGCGGCACGCCGCCGGCGGCGTAAAGATCCTTTGCGAGGAAGCGCCCGCCGGGTTTCAGGTCGGTAATCACCGGGGTCGTCCGCGACAGGGCGTCGAATTCATCGATGGAAAACTGAACGCCGGCTTCAGCCGCAATCGCCGGCAGATGCAGCACGGCGTTGGTCGAGCCGCCGCTTGCAACGACAGCCGTCGCTGCATTGCGCAGGGATGTTTCGGTGATCAGGTCTCGCGCCGTTGTTCCTTCCTGCGCCAGTTTCGCGGCGATGCGGCCGCAACGTTCGGCTTCTTTCGCTTTTGCGCTCGCCGTCGCGGGCGGGTCGCCGGCGCCCATGGGGCTGATCCCCAGCATGGTCAGGGCCATGGCCATGGTGTTGGCGGTAAACTGCCCGCCGCAGGCGCCGGCGCCGGGGCAAGCGGCACGCTCAATGGCGTCGAGTTCTTCATCAGTGATGTCGCCCTTGGCGTGCGCACCCACCGCTTCGAAGACGTCCTGGATGGAGAGGTCGCGATCACCGAGATGGCCCGGCATAATCGTGCCGCCGTAGAGGACGACGCCTGGTATATCCATCCGCGCCAACGCCATCGCCGCAGCGGGAATGGTCTTGTCGCAGCCCACAAGAATGACGGCGGCGTCAAGCGAATGACCGCGCACGGCGACTTCAATCGAGTCTGCGATAACCTCACGGCTGATCAACGAGGCGCGCATGCCCTCGCCGCCCATGGTGATGCCGTCGGAAACAACAATCGTGTTAAAATCAATCGGCGTAGCGCCGCCTGCCCGCACGCCCGCACGAACCGGCTCGGCCAACGCGCCCAAATGCAAATTACACGGCGTGACAGTCGACCACGTATTCACGACCGCGATCATGGCTTGCGCAAAGTCCTTGTCGCCATAGCCGGCCGCGCGCAGCATTGCCCGGGCCGGCGCCTTGGCCGGGCCTTTGGTAATCGCATCGGATCGTTTGATTTTCAGTTCGGTCATGTTCGCTTTCGCTGTCTTCGGTCAAAAAAAATCCCGCTGCCGGTCGGAGCGGGAACTTTGGAGAATGTTTGGCGTCTTTTTAACGCACTGGCTCCATCGCCGCTCCGGGGCTGTTGCTAATAAGCACTACGAGAAGAAGGACGAGGATCAGCGCGAGCGGCAACGATACCGCGGCCAAACCCGCGGCGTCGCCGTACCCTCCCTGATGCAGTATTGCCTGCATTGACTTGACCTCTTTGTTGCACCGCATTTGCTGCGATGCCGTAAGCGCTTTACAACAGCTTTAAGTCAAAAAACAACCATAAACTGCCTAGTTTCCTCAATTTATTTGTCACGGATGCCGCGTTTGAGCATTTTTTTTGGCAGATTCCGCTAAGGCCTCTCTTAAGGCCGGATCTGACCGCCGCCGCGGACGACGTTTTTATAGGTCGTGAGCTCCTCCACCCCCACCGGCCCGCGAGCATGCGTTCGGCCCGTCGCTATACCGATTTCAGCCCCGAGGCCGAACTCTCCGCCGTCAGCGAATTGGGTCGAGGCGTTGTGAAGAACGATGGCGCTGTCAACGCCGGCGAGAAACAGTTCAGCCGTCTCCGCACTCTCTGTGACGATCGCGTCGGTGTGGCCGGAGCCGTAGTCGGCGATGTGTTCTATGGCGCCGGCAACGCCGTCGACCGCGGCGGCGCTGATGATCGCATCGAGATATTCCGTTCCAAAGTCTTCTGTCGAAGCGGGCGTCGCATCCGGATCGAATGCGCGAATGGTTTGGTCAGCACGAATTTCACAGCCCGCAGCCTGCAGAGCGGCGGCGAGAGGCGGCCACAGACGGTCAAGCGCCGCCTTGTCGATCAATACGGTTTCGGCCGCGCCGCAAACGCCAGTGCGCCGCATTTTTGAGTTCACCGTAATCGCGACAGCCTTTTCAAGATCTGCGTCGGCGTCGAGATAAACATGGCATACGCCGTCAAGGTGGCTAAGCACCGGTACGCGCGCATCTGTCTGCACCCTCGAAACCAAAGACTTGCCGCCCCGGGGAATGGCGAGGTCGACTGCGCCGTTGAGGCCGGAAAGAATCGCGCCAACGGCGGCACGGTCGGGCGTATCAACGAACTGCGCAGATTTTTCCGGCAACCCCGCCTCAACGCAAGCCGCACGGAAGCAGCGATAAAGCGCGGCATTTGTATTTATGCACTCCGACCCGCCGCGGAGGATCACCGCATTACCCGCTTTCAATGCAATGGCTGCGGCGTCGATCGTGACATTGGGCCGGCTTTCGTAAATGACGGCGACGACGCCAATCGGAACCGCGACGCGCGCAATTGCCAGCCCGTTTGGCCGGGTCCATTCGCGAACGGCTTTGCCAACAGGATCATCGAGCGCCGCGATGTCGCGAAGCGCGCTGCAAATTCCGTCGATGCGCGCTTCATCAAGCGCCATACGATCGATAAACGCGTCGGTCTTGCCGGCGGCTTTGGCGGCGGCGACTTCTTCGGCGTTGGCGGCGAGAATTTCTTCCCGTTGCGCAAGGATGTTTTCCGCGGCTGTCGTCAATGCGCGGTTTTTCTGATCCGCCGAAGCGGTTCCCATGGCGCGCGCGGCCGCTTTTGCGGCGGCGCCGGTTTCATTCATTACATCTTCTATCGAGGTCATCGCTCTTTGTGTCCGTGCAACGCCATATCGTTCTTTTCTATTACCGCCGGGCGACGTCGATAGCCCAGCAACTCTTCAATCTCTTCCGATTTTCGGCCGGCAATGCGTTCGATCTCATCGCTGTGATAGGCGGCGAGCCCCTGACCGATCAGGGCGCCGTCGGGACCAACAAGGGAAACTGCATCGCCCCGAAGGAATGCGCCAACGACCTTTGTTATCCCGGCCGGGAGCAAACTGGCGCCGTCGCGCAAGGCTTTCGCCGCGCCGGCGTCAATGTGGACCGCCCCCGATGGTTTCAGCCGGCCGGCGATCCATCGCTGTCGGGCGTTTGCCGCGGAAGCTGCTTCGCGAATAAGCGTTGCCGGTCCCCCCGACAGAACGGCGTTCAGGGGATTGTCGATATGGCCGGGCGCGATGATTGTTGCGCATCCTGTTTTCGCTGCGATCTTCGCGGCCGCAAGTTTCGACGCCATGCCGCCGGAGCCAACGCCGGCGGCAGCATTTGGTCCCGACGCGGCGTTTTCAATCGCCGGGGTAACTGCATCGATGACATCGAACCGCTGCGCCTCGTCGTTGGATCGCGGATCGGCGTCATAGACCCCGTCGACATCGGACAGAATGAGCAGCGTGTCGGCTTCGACAAGCTGGGCGGCGTGCGCGGCGAGCCGATCATTGTCGCCGTACCGAATTTCGCTTGTCGCCACCGTGTCGTTTTCATTGACGACAGGAACGGCGCCGAGGTCCAGCAGCGTTCGGAAGGTCGATCGCGCATTGAGATAGCGGCGTCGGTCTTCCGTGTCGTCGAGCGTAATCAGGATTTGTGCGACGGCCGCGCCGCTATTTGCAAACGCCGTTTGCCAGGCCTGCACCAACGCCGCCTGTCCAGCCGCCGAAGCGGCCTGTTTTTCATCAAGGCGCAGGCCGCGGCCAAGACTTAACTGCCGCCGTCCAAGGGTAATCGCGCCCGAAGACACAATGACGATCTCAACGCCGTTTTCACGCAAACGCGCCAGTTCGCCCGCGAGCGATGCGAGCCAGGAGGCGCGCACGCCGTCCTCGCCGCACAAAATAGCGGAGCCGACTTTCAGAACAAGCCGGTTTGCCTTGCGGAGGCGTTCCCCCGCAGCCGATGTCGTTTTCTTTGACATGGGTCGGGGTCAGTCAGTCTGCCGCGGCGGAAGCGCCGCACGAATGAACTCAAGATCGGCGAACAGGCTGTCGACAGTCGGCGCGCGACCGGCGCCCTTGTCGGCGCACGTTTCCACCGAGCCGTCCGCCAACAACACGTGCAGCGCGTTGCTTTCGTCTCGAACGCCCGCAAAGAAATTATCTTCGGCCACTTTCACAAACGAAAGCGACGCCGAAACGGCGCCGCTGTCAAGCCTGCGAATAGACGATAACTGTTTGTAGACGCCGCCATCGGCGACGATCTTGTCGGCCAGTTCCTTGTCGAGCGCCGTTGTTTCGACCTTATCCATGTCGATTTCGGCGCCGAAGGCCTCGTAACAGAGGATCGAGATCTTGGCGCGCGCATCGTCGCCGGAAAGATCGGCCGTGGGGTCAGGTTCCGCAAAGCCTGCATCCTGCGCGCTGGCGATTGCATCGTTAAAGTCGACCCCAGCAGCAAGCGCGGTCAGGATGTAATTCACCGTGCCGTTAACGATGGCGTTCATCTCGACAATCTCGCTGCGCTCTAGCGCACGCCGGACAGTCTCAACCATGGGAGCGCCGCCGCCTACTGAGGCCGAATAGCAAAACCGCGCGTCGGTGCTCTTTGCCACCTCATGAAAACCAGCAATCGAACCGGCGACAGCCTGTTTATTGGCGGAAACAATACTGACGCCGCGAGCGAGCGCCTTTTCGATCAGAACACGGCCCGTATCGCCGTCGGGAAGCGCATCAATGATGACGTCATGGCCCTGGTCGAGGAACGCGTCGATCTGATCCGTTATCTGCACATTCTCCGGCAATGACGTTCGCCGTCTCGTTGCATCGCGCACGAGCCCGCCGGCGAAGGCAAAAACCTCGTCGTCAGCAAGGCGCAACGCCGCCCCCTCGCCGATCAGGCCGAGGCCGGCGACGCCGACGCGGGTTTTGCCTTTTGCGTCCTGCACGGAACGTTTCGCTGAACCCTTTTCAATAACCTCTACGCGCATGCCCCGATCGCCGCCTGTTTACTGAGATACGTCACATTGCCGGCTGTCGCGGCGGCGTCAAGAGCGGAAAAGATATCTCGAATAAGATCCTCGCCGTGTTCCAGACCGATGGAGAAACGCACGAGACGATCTGAAATGCCCGCTTCCTCGCGTGCTTCCGCCGTCATGCCCGCATGTGTCATCGCCGCCGGAACACACACCAGGCTTTCAAAACCGCCGAGGGATTCAGCAATGGTGAAGATCTCAAGCTTGCGCAAAAGTTCCAGGACATCGACATCCTCGGTGAACTCGACCGAGAACATGGAGCCGAACCCGTCCTGCTGGCGCGCCGCGGTTTCGTGGCCCGGGTGAGACTTCAACCCCGGGAAAAATACTTTCGCGACACGGGAATCGTTATTGAGCGCCTCAACCACGTCGAGCGCCGTCGCTTGCTGGCGCTCAATCCGCGTGAACAGGGTGCGCAGCCCCCGCAAAGTCATGAAAGAATCAAAGGGCGCGCCGGTAACGCCGGTGCAATTCGCCCACCAGGCAAGCTCTTCGCCAAGCGCAGCGTCCTTGGCGATCACCGCGCCGCCGACGACGTCGGAATGGCCATTGATGAATTTGGTTGTCGAATGAACAACCACGTCGCATCCAAGTTCCAGCGGACGCTGCAACACCGGCGACAGGAACGTATTGTCGGCGACCACAATGGCGCCCACCTCGCGGGCGAACGCCACGACCTTCGAAATGTCGGTAATGCGCAAAAGCGGATTGCTCGGCGTTTCAACCAGTACGAGCTTCGGTTTCTTGGCGAAGCCGGCGGCAAGCGCGGCGAGATCAGTCTGGTCCACATGCAGGATCTTGAACTGTCCCCGTTTGGCGCGCGCGGCCAAAAGCCGGTGCGTGCCCCCGTAGCAATCATGGGGCGCAAGCACAGTGTCGCCGGGATTGACGAGATTGAGCACGAGATCAACCGCCGACATGCCCGACGACGTAATGACGCCGCGCGCGCCGCCTTCGAGTTTCGCAAGCGCTTCTTCAAGCTGGGTTCGCGTCGGATTGCCGGAACGCGAATAATCGTATTGCGGTTTTTCGCACGGATCATTCCAGTAATAGTTCGCCGAGAGATAGAGCGGCGGCGACACGGAATTGTGTCCGTCATCGGCGGAAATGCCGGCGCCGGCGACCAGGGTTTCGCGGTGAAGACGGTTGCTCATTTGCTGGGCTCCTCAAGAAAACGCTTAACGAAGGGGCCGATAGACGACGCTTCTTTTAAGAATGCGTCGTGGCCGTATTGAGAGACGATTTCGACATAGCGGGCGCGCGCCACACTGGCGGCGCACCGGCGAATGTCAGCGGGGGGTGAAAGCTGATCGCCCTGCGCGGCGACGAACAGCGCGCGCGTGCGGACATTCGACAGATCGACCGCATGGCGATCAATGGAATCAGAAAGCGTGACATAGCGTTCGGCGTCCATGCCGAAGGCCTCGCCGCGCGCGATCAGATAATCGCAAACGGCGTAAGGATCGCCGGCCGCATCGCCTGGCGCATGCTCAAAACGGGCGGCGAATTCGCCCGGCGATCGATAGGTCACCATGGCGAGTTGGCGGGCGAGCGCGACGCCCTCTTCCGTCTCGCCAAGCTTTTGACCCAGAGCGACAATGCGGCGCTGCACGCCGCGCAAGGCTGTGCCGAAAGGATGCGGTCGCTCGGCGGCGGAAATGACGACGAGGTTTTCTATGCGCTGCGGAAACGCCGCGGCGAAGGCAAGCGCGACCATGCCGCCATAGGATGAACCGACAAAGGCGTTGAGCGTGTCGCAACCCAACGCATTGAGCGCAAAACCAAGCGCGCGGGCTTGATCGAGTGTAGAAATTGTCCGCGCTGCTTCGTCCGGATGAGGCAGGAAGTCGAAACCGAGAACGCAGAAGCGGTTAAGATCGACTGAGCGGCCCGCGGCAACGTAGTCCCGCCACCATCCTTTAACCTCGTCGGCGTCGGCGACTATGCGCCCGGCGGAAATGCCCCCGGCAACAGCGACGACTGGATTTGCGGGATCCCCGTATAGGCGAACGGCAATGCGCGGCTCGCTCAGCGTCTCCCCGCTGTCGAGCGCAAAATCGTCAGGCAAAGCGATGACCTCGTCGCGCCATTGGCGACAGGCCGCTTCTTCAACTTTCAAAACCGCTGACATCAAAATGCCTCTTCACGCGCCGTTTCCGTCGCTCATCAGAGGCAATTCGCAAGAGACCGATCGAACGAAAATATGGTCTTCGTTCGACTCATCTCTCGGAACTTTCGTTCCGAAGGAATTGGCACCTTTCCGAAAAAGTCGGTCTGACTTCCCGGCGGTTGCCCCAGCGTCAACGGGCCTGTCCCTCGGCTGGTCTTGATGAGTTGAGCGGGGCTATACTTCGCAAGCGCGAGATCGTCAACCGATTATTTTAAGCTTGCGCTTAGAATGGCCGTTTATGCCAGATTTCTAGCCAGATATGTCTTCGGTCGCGAACGCCTTCCGAAGGTTGCGCGCAGCTTGCCTGATGCGCTGCTGATTCTCGACGAGGCCGATGCGCACATGACCGTCGCCCATCTCGCCAAAACCAAGACCAGGCGCGACAGCGACTTCCGCTTTTTCCATTAGCATTTTTGCGAAGGCGACGGACCCCATTTCGCGGAAACGCTCCGGGATCGGCGCCCAGGCGAACATCGATGCGTCCGGATACGGAATATCCCAGCCGGCCTTGCCAAAATGTTCAACCAGCACGTCGCGGCGGTTTTTGTAGGTATTCCGTATGCCATCAATCACTTCCGGAGGGCTGTCGAGCGCAGCAACGGCCGCAACTTGAATAGGCGTGAAGGCGCCATAGTCGAGATAGGATTTGACCCGCGCCAGCGCCGCGATGAGCCGTGCATTGCCCACCGCCATACCTACGCGCCAGCCGGCCATGGAAAAGCTCTTCGACAAGGAGTTGACCTCAACAGCGATGTCTATGGCGCCGGGGATTTCAAAAATCGAAGGCGGCGGCGCGTCGAAGTAAATTTCCGAATAAGCAAGATCGGAAAGAACAATGATGTCGTGCTTGCGCGCCAGCGCCACAGCGTCCCTATAAAAATCGAGGCCCACCATCTGCGCGGTCGGATTGGATGGATAGTTTAACACCATTGCGCGTGGGGTTTTTGGCAGCCGTGCAACCGCATCATGCAGCCCCCTTAAATATTGTTCGGGCGTGAGCGCCGGCACGGCCTCAATAACGCCGCCGGCGATAATGAAGCCGTATGCGTGAATGGGATAAGCCGGATTGGGCGAAAGGATTACATCTCCGGGCGCAGTAATCGCCTGGGCGAGATTGGCGAAACCTTCCTTCGAGCCGAGGGTCGCGACAATTTCCGTCTCCGGATTGAGGCTGACGTTAAAACGGCGCTCATAGTAACGCGCCATCGCCCGGCGCAGCCCGATAATCCCGCGAGAAACCGAATAACGGTGCGCTTTTGGGTCGTGGGCCGTCTCGCACAGTTTCTCGACGATATGATCCGGCGTCGGCGTATCGGGATTGCCCATGCCGAGATCGATGATGTCGCGGCGCTGGGCGCGAAGCTGCGCTTTGAGACGGTTCACCTCCTCAAAAACATAAGGCGGCAGTTGTTTGATGCGATAGAATTCTTCTTGCGTCATGGGACTGGTTGCGAGTTTGGCGCGCTCATCGTCGGATTGTGTCGACAATGACATGCGCTGCTTTTCACCAAACTTGCAAACGCAAATTTTCTGCGTTTGCAAAGTTTCACGTTGTTTATGCGGTTTTGATAGACTGTTTCGCGCCCTTGCGGGCGAGGATTTCGAGCGGCTCGACCACCCAGAACCGCGAGGAGGCGTTTGCCCAATCGTCTAGAATTTGGCGCGCCCGCGGCGAACGGGTTTCGCGCCAGTGGCGATCGATGAGGGCGCGACATTCGGTTGCATCATCTCTATCGACAAAACGCCGCCAGGCGACGCTGTCCGGATTGACGACATTTTCAAAGCCGGCGCCGTCGTCATAGACGTAAGCGATCCCGCCGGTCATGCCGGCGGCGAAATTAGCGCCGACGCCGCCAAGAATGACAGCGACGCCGCCGGTCATATATTCGCAGCCATTGGCGGCGCAGCCCTCTATCACGGTTGTGGCGCCGGAATTCCTGACGGCGAAGCGGCCGCCGGCCCGTCCTGCTGCAAAAAGATGCCCGGCGGTTGCGCCATAAAGGCATGTATTGCCGATGATGGCGTCATTTACGCCGCCGCCGGCGCCGGCCGGTCGCACGACAAGCGTCGCGCCGGAAAGCCCCTTGCCCACATAGTCGTTGGCGTCTCCATCGACGACGATGCGTAATCCGTGTGCAGAAAAAGCGCCAAGAGACTGCCCCGCGGAACCTTTAAGGCGCAGGGTTAAATGATCCTCGGAAAGCTCGCCCGCTTTATAACGCCGCACAATATGAGAGGAGATGCGCGCGCCAATCGCTCGGTCGGTATTTTTGACCGGATAGGAAAGCTGCAATTTTTCGCGGCGTTCCAGGAACGGCGAAAGCTCAGAAACAATGCGCTGATCGAGCGTATCGGAAACTTCGTTTCGGCCCGTACGCGTTGAACGTTGCGGCCTGCCGCCGGCGTCAACGCGAATGAGGATCGGGTTAAGATCGAGATCATCGAGATTGGCTGCGCCGCGGCTCACCTGATCAAGAAGATCGGCGCGGCCAATTACATCTTCCAGAGACGACGCCCCGAGGGAAGCGAGAATCTCTCTCGTTTCTTCTGCGATGAAAGTCATCAAATTGACGACGTGATCGGGCGTTCCGGTGAAGCGATCCCGCAACGCTTCGTCCTGGGTGCAAACACCGACAGGACAGGTGTTTGAATGGCACTGGCGCACCATAAGGCAGCCCATAGCGACGAGCGAGATCGTACCGATGCCGAACTCTTCCGCGCCAAGCATCGCAGCAACCACTACATCGCGGCCGGTGCGGATGCCGCCGTCCGTCCTCAGCGTCACCTGATCGCGCAGATTGTTCAGTGTCAGGACTTGATGCGCTTCCGCCAGTCCCAGTTCCCACGGCGCGCCCGCAAACTTGATCGACGTCTGCGCGCTGGCGCCTGTACCGCCGACACTGCCGGAGATAAGGATGGTGTCCGCTTTTGCTTTCGCAACGCCCGCGGCGATGGCGCCAATGCCCGACATGGAAACAAGCTTGACGCAAACCCGCGCATCCGGATTGATCTGTTTCAGATCGTAGATAAGCTGCGCCAGATCTTCGATCGAATAAATATCGTGGTGGGGCGGCGGCGATATCAACGTGACGCCTGGAGTTGAGTGACGCATGCGCGCAATAAACTCAGTGACCTTAAAACCGGGAAGCTGACCGCCCTCGCCCGGTTTCGCCCCTTGCGCCACTTTGATTTCAATCTCGCGGCATTGATTGAGATATTCCGCTGTCACGCCGAAGCGGCCGGACGCGATCTGTTTGACGGCCGAGTTTTCATTGTCGCCATTGGGATGAGGCGTGTAACGCTCGGGCACTTCGCCGCCCTCTCCCGACACCGACTTCGCCCCGATGCGGTTCATGGCGATGTTGAGGGCGCCATGCGCTTCCGGCGAAAGTGCGCCGAGGGACATGCCCGGCGTCACGAAGCGCTGGCGAATGTTGTTCGCCGTTTCTACGCGATCAATAGTGATTGCTTCGCCCACCGGACGCGCCTGTAGGAGATCGCGAATTTGCGACGGGGTCTGATTTTTAAGCGCCGCTGAATACCGTCCATAAGCCGCTGCATCATCGTTGCGCACAGCGTGCTGGAGATCGCCGACCAAATCGGCTTCAAGAATATGTTTCTCGCCGCGGCGGCGCTGGCGATAAAATCCGCCGACCCCAAGACGCGGCGGCGCGCCGCTCCAGGCTTGTTCATGCAGTTCCGCCGTATTCCATTCGAGCCCGGCAAGACCGATGCCCGAAATGCGGCTGGTCATGCCCGGGAAGAATTCCTCGACCAGCATGCGCGAAAGACCCAGCGCCTCGAAATTACAACCGCCGCGATAGGCGGAAATAATCGAGATTCCCATTTTGGAAATGATCTTCATCAATCCCGCTTCGAGGGCGCTCTTATAATTCACCGCACATTGACCGAGGGTCAGGCCGTCATATTGTCCGCGTGCGTGATTTTCAGCCAGCGTGTCGAAAGCGAGATACGGGTTTACCGCTGTTGCGCCGACGCCGACCAGGACTGCGCAATAGTGAGCGTCTACGCATTCAGCCGAGCGCACGACAATCGAACAATAGGTGCGCTGACCGACATCGGTGAGATGCGCATGAACGCCGCCGGCGGCAAGGATCATCGGCGCCGCCAATTTGCCGACATTCTGATGCTCGTCAGTCAAAATGATGTGGCCTGCGCCGGACTTAACAGCGGCCTCGGCTTCGGCCTTAATCCGATCGAGAGCACGCCGCAGCGCCGCGCCGTCGCGGCGCACGCCGGAAGCCGGATATGTGCAATCGATCTCGACGGTTTTCTGGTCAAGCCGCTCTTTCAAACGCACATACATGCCGTTTGTGAGAATTGGGCTCTCGAGAACAAAGACGTCCGTCTGGGTTTTATCCGTGGCGAGAATATTGCCGAGGTTCTTAAAGCGCGTTTTGAGACTCATTACGCCGTCTTCGCGCAACGGGTCGATCGGCGGATTTGTCACCTGGCTGAAATTCTGGCGGAAAAAGTGCGACAGCGGGCGATAATTTTTTGATAAAACCGCAATCGGCGTATCATCGCCCATGGACCCGACCGCTTCCTTGCCGGTTTCGGCCATGGGGCGAAGAATTAAGTCGACCGTTTCCATGTCGTAGGCGGCGCCTGCCTGCCGGCGCGCCAGTTCTTCGCCGTGGAACAGTTGCGGCTCAGGGCCAGGCCCGATTTCCGGCTCCAGCTCGACAATATTGCCCAGCCATTCCGTGTAAGGATGTTTAGCCGCCAAAAAATCGAGGATTTCCCGGTCCGTATAGAACCTGGCTTCTTCGAAATCGACGGCGATCATGCGCCCGGGCTCAACCGCGCCGCGCATTTTTACCTTGCGGTCGCCCAACGGGCACATGCCGGTTTCCGAGCCCACGGCGAGAACGCCGTCTTCGGTCACCGCGTAACGCAGTGGCCTTAGGCCGTTGCGATCAAGACCGGCGATGGCCCAGCGTCCGTCAAAAGCCGCGATTGCCGCCGGCCCGTCCCAAGGCTCCATCACCGCGTTGCAGTATTCGTAAAGCGCGCTCCAGCTTTCCGGTATTTGCGAAGCCCGCTTTGACCACGCTTCCGGAATAAGCAGGGTTTTCACCGCCGGCGCCGACCGCCCGGCGCGCACAAGCAGTTCAAAAGTCTGATCAAGGGCCGCTGAGTCAGACGATCCGGGTTGAATGACCGGTTTCACATCGCGGGCTTCATCTTCGCCAAACACTTCCGCAGCCATCCGGATTTCATGGCTTTTCATCCAATTGCGGTTGCCTTTGAGGGTGTTGATCTCGCCATTATGGGCGAGCATGCGGAAAGGCTGGGCGAGCCGCCATTCGGGGAACGTGTTGGTCGAATAACGCTGGTGGAAAATGGCAAAGCGCGAAGTAAAGCGCGGATCATTTAAGTCTGTATAGAAGTGATCAATGTCCTCAGCGAGGAACATGCCTTTGTAGACAACATCCTGCGACGAGAGCGAGCATACATAAAGCTCATGCATCCCTTGCGCGAGAGCGCGCTTTTCGATGCGCCGCCGGACGATATAAAGAACACGATCCAGTTCTTCTTGCGACCTGCCGGCAGGGTCGCAAAACAGAACCTGCTCGATTCCGGGCCGCGTCGCATTCGCCTTGACGCCGAGACAGCTCGCATCAACAGGAACTTGCCGCCACCCGTAAATATAAAAGCCGCAGCGCAAGATTTCTGACTCGACGATTGTGCGCGCCGTATCCTGCATGGCGAAATTCGTGCGCGGCAGAAAGATCATGCCAACGCAAATGTCGTGCTTCCCGGCCTCGTGACCGGTTCGCTCAACGAACGCACGGAAAAGATCTTGCGGCACGCCGAGACGGATGCCGGCGCCGTCGCCGGTCTTGCCGTCAGCATCGACGGCGCCGCGGTGCCAGACCGCTTTAAGCGCCTCGATCGCCATTTCAACAATTTCCCGGCGCGGGCGCGCATCAAGCGACGCTATGAGGCCAACGCCGCAGGCATCATGCTCCGACGACGGATCATAGGCCCCGGCGGCGGTCAGCGCGTCGCGGCGCAACTTGAAGGTGTTGACGCAGTCTTCCATGACGATTTCTTCTTATTCAGCCGCAATCGGGCGGATGTTTTGAGTGTTAAGCCGGTCAACGATGGCCTCGGCGGCGACGCGACCGTCGCGAATGCCCCAGACAACCAACGAGGCGCCGCGGACAATGTCGCCGGCGGCGTAAACGCCCGGCAGTTTTGTCTCAAGGGTCAACGGATTGACCTTGACCGTGCCGCGAGACGTGACAGTTAAGTCTTTTTCGCCAAAAAGGGTCGGCAAGTCTTCCGGCTCAAAACCCAGCGCCTTAATGACGAGATCGGCCTCAAGATCGAAATCGGCGCCGGCAACTTCAACCGGCGCGCGCCGGCCGCTTTCGTCGGCATCGCCAAGCTCCATGCGTGCAGCGCGAACCCCTGTCGCCTTCGCCGCATCGCCGGCGACCGCTTTCGGCGCCGCCAACCATTCAAAAACAACGCCCTCTTCTTCGGCGTTCGCGACTTCCCGCGCGGAACCCGGCATATTCTCCCGGTCCCGGCGATAAAGACAGATGACGGACTTGGCGCCCTGGCGGACAGCGGTGCGCACGCAGTCCATCGCCGTATCGCCGCCGCCAAGGACAACGACCCGCTTGGCCTCTGCATTAAGAGCGCCTGAGTCAAATTCGGGCGCGCTGTCGCCAAGGCCTTTTTTGTTTGAAGCCGTCAGATAATCGAGCGCAGCAACGACGCCGTCATTTCCGGCGCCGGGGCAAATAAGATCGCGCGCTTGGTAAACCCCGGTTGCGATCAGCACTGCATCATGTTTGCCGCGCAAATCAGCGAGCGACGCATCGCGGCCGACTTCGAAATTGAGAACGAATGCGACGCCGCTCTGTTCAAGATACTCGGCGCGGCGCGTCACCACGTGTTTTTCAAGTTTGAAATTCGGAATGCCGTAAATCAAAAGGCCGCCGACCCGATCATAGCGGTCATAAACCGTCACTTGCACGCCTTCGCGCCGAAGCTCCTCCGCCGCCGCGAGGCCCGCAGGACCGGCGCCGACAATCCCGACGGATTGGGTGCGTTCATTGCGGGGAACGATCGGCTTTATCCAGCCGTTATCCCAAGCGGTTTCGGTAATATACTGCTCTACGGCGCCGATGGTGACGGTGCCGTGTCCCGATTGCTCGATTACGCAGGCGCCTTCGCATAACCGGTCCTGGGGGCAGATGCGCCCGCACACCTCCGGCATATTGTTCGTGGCCGACGAGACTGCATAGGCCTCCTCGAGGCGGTCTTCAGCAACGAGTTTCAGCCAGTCAGGAATATCATTGCCGAGCGGGCAGTGGTTCGAGCAGAACGGCACGCCGCATTGTGAACAGCGCGCCGACTGCGCCGCCGCATTATCTTCGGCGAAACGCTTATAGATCTCGCCAAAATCCCGGCGCCGGGCGCCGGGATCTCTTTTGGGCGGCGTTTCGCGATCGCGCGAAACAAATTTCAACATGCGTTCCGTAATCGGAAACTCTCCATACCTCCTATCCAGGCACAAATTCCGGATAGGCGTCCAAACCCAGTTCGGACTTATCCAGCCCGATTCGCTCCTGGTCCGCCGAGGCGCGCACGCCCATAGTGAACTTGAGCGCATACCAGATGGCGAGGCTTATAATAAATACAAAAGCGCCAATGCAAACCACGCCAATAAGTTGGTTAACGTAGCTGATCCCGTCGCCTTTGTTGCTCAGCGGTACGATCAACGTTCCCCAAATCCCGCAAAAGAGGTGCGCAGGGATCGCGCCGACCACGTCGTCGATCTTTAGCTTGTCGAGAAGCGGAACGGAAAGCGTCACGATGACGCCGCCAACGGAACCGATTAGCACAGCCTGCCAAATTGCTGGTTGAAGCGGCTCCGCTGTAATTGAAACGAGTCCGCCAATGGCGCCGTTCAGCACAACCGTAAGGTCGACCTTTTTGTACAGCAATTGCGTTAAAATCAGCGCGGTGACGACACCGCCGCAAGCGGCCATGTTGGTGTTGACGAAAATTTTCGCCACGGAAATGGCGTCGTCGATTGTCCCGAGCGCCAATTGCGAGCCGCCATTAAAGCCGAACCATCCAAGCCAGAGGATGAATGTGCCAAGAGTTGCGAGAGGCAATGAAGACCCGGGCAATGGATGAATGCGCCCGCCCTCATATTTTCCGCTGCGCGCGCCAAGTACGATGGCGCCCGCAAGGGCGGCCCAGCCACCGGTGGAGTGAACGAGCGTCGACCCGGCGAAATCGTCAAACTTTGCGTCGAGCCAGCCGCCGCCCCAGACCCAGCCGGCCTGAATCGGGTAAATAAACCCGGTCAGCAAAGCGACAAAGATCAGGAACGGAAAGAGCTTGATGCGTTCGGCAAGCGTTCCCGAAACGATCGAGGCCGCGGTCGCGACAAACACCATCTGGAAATACCAGTCCGAGCTTGCGGCGTACCCGGTTCCGACAGGGTCGGAATCATCTGCGCCCCAGATTGACAGGCTGCCGAAGAAACCGGTTTGGTTCGTGTAAATGATGTCATAACCAACCAGATAAACCATCAAGCCGGCGACAGAATAAAGTGAGATGTTCTTAAGGCAGATCGTCGCTGCGTTTTTCGAACGCACAAGCCCGACTTCCAACATGCAGAATCCGGCGGCCATGAACATGACCACCATGCCGGAAATAAGAAATAAAAGCGTGTTAAAGACAAACACCGTCGAATCGCTGGCCGGCGCCGGCGCAGCATCCTGCGCGAAAGCGACGGCTGAAAAAGCAGTAACAAAGGATGCGGCCGCAAGGGCGGTTTTTGTTTTCATGATAGTCCCCATGGGTTGATTAAAGCGCAGCCGCGCCGGTTTCGCCCGTGCGCACGCGCACAACGTCTTCAAGGTTCAAAACGAAAATTTTTCCATCGCCGATGCGGTCGGTTTTCGCCGCTGTTCGGAGCGCATCGATGACCGCGGCCGTCCGCGACGCCTCGACAGCGACCTCAATTTTTATCTTGGGCATAAAAGCGATTTGATATTCCGCCCCGCGATAGACTTCTGAATGACCTTTTTGTCGGCCGTATCCCTTCACGTCGGAGACGGTCATCCCCTCAATGCCGAGCGCTGTGAGCGCATCGCGCGCCTCGTCGAGCTTTTGAGGTTTGATGACGGCAATAATGTATTTCATCGTTTATTTGCCTTTCCCATTGACCGCATTGCTGTCTGCGATTCTGGACGATGGTAGCGCAAAAATTTGTGCATCGCAATATTGAATATTGCAGTCGCTAAATATTGTCACACAATAGTCGTTATTTCTTGCTAATTCGTAGCATTTTCTCGCGTTTTTCACTATTTTTCACCATCAACGGCGATTCTTTCGCTTTTCTCTATTGTGCAATGCAACAATTTTCAGCACGCTTTGCCCGTACCGAATGAAGCTGCTCCGCATGCGAATGATCGCGAGGGGTAAGAAATGGAGAATATGATGAACAAGGCAGCATTATTGGCCGTGGCGCTTGCGGGCGTCTCAACCGGGGCAAGCGCAGAAGGGATCGGCGTATCGACAACGCTGGGATTTGAATCGCGATACATTTTCCGCGGCGTGCAATTCGCCGAAACCAGTGTGCAGCCGGCGGTGGAATTGTCCTATGGCGGTTTTTACGGCGGCGCGTGGTTCAACTTGCCCGTCGGCGATGACGACCTCGTCGTAACGCCCGGCGGCGAAGAACTTGACCTTTACGCAGGCTACAGCGCGGAACTCGGCGATGGCTGGAGCTACGATGTCGGCGTCACGTATTACACGTTCCCGGATGTTGCGAGCGGCTTCTTTGATATCTTTGAAGAGGACGGCGACGGGCTGGGCGCCAACACAGTCGAGATTTTTGCGGGATTGTCTTTGGAAGCCCCACTTTCTCCATCGCTATATGTCTATCGCGATTTCATGTTCGACACCTTCACCATTGAAGGCGGCGTTTCTCACTCCTTCCCGCTTGCGGAAAAGACCAGTTTCGACGTCGGCGCATCGCTCGGCTACGTGATCGATGATGACGCCGGCGGTGACTATCTTTATGGCGCGGCGACAGCGGACTTCAGTTACGCGCTGACCGATGACGCAAGCCTCGCAGCGGGCGTGCGCTATGGCGGGTCGGACATTGCAGGCGGCTCCTTCATTGATGATTCGATTGCAGGAACGACAAAGAGCAGCGGCTTCTGGTGGGGCCTGAGCGTCTCGGCAAGTTTTTAATGTGGAAAGGACAGCCGCCGTGCGCGCCTGCCGCACGGCGGTTCAGTCCGCTTATCCGCCGGCGATGGCCGAGACCGCGTAGCGCAGGCCAATCACCGTCAGCGCGATCAGGATGGCGTATTCCAGGAAGATCACGCCGCCGCGGACGGCGAGAAACCGGCGGATCGCCGTCCAGGATTTTGACCACCGATTTGCCACAGATATCCCCGCGCAAGCTGTCGCCGCCCCCGAAGGCGGTTTCATTGCGACTCAGCCTATCATGGTTGGGTTATTATTACAATCTAGTAATGAAAAAGCGGCGCAAATTCAAGGAACAAGCCCCTCCATGCCGCGCGCCCGCTCATTAACTCAACCAATCAGCGAACGCAATTGCGCGATATCCTTATAACGCGAACCGATCTCCGGCCGGTCCGCGGCCTGGCGCAAATCGCGCAAAACGGCCAGCGCATTCAATAAGACCGGCAGCGGCGGACCGCTCGCCGTGATTTGCGTCAGTTTATCGGATTCAAGGGCCGTCGACGGCGCCTCGATGAATTTGGCGACGAGATTGTTGTGATGGCTGACGGCGGTTTCGCCAAAAAGATCGCATACTGATAAAAATGCGGCGGCGTTTTCCTGGAACCAGGGGCGCTTCGAATGGGATTTTGCACTGTCGATAAATTCATCGAGCAGGCTGCGCCGGCGCATGGCGTTGCGCAAGTTGGCCTGATCATCGGGAGTCATATACAACATCTTGTCCACAAGAAGCTGCGAATAGTAAGGATCATTCGCGCGACACACGCCCAGCAACAGATCAAGCTCGTTGATTTCAGAAAAGTCTCCCGCATTGGCGCCGCGATATTCCTGACGCCCAACGCGATATGGTTTGTAATAGGGGCGCACGCTGTAGAAAAACCGGTTGACGTCAAGGTCGGCGAACAATTTGTCATTGACTTCCATGACAGAACGCAACGCGTCTGCAGCGTCGCTGAATAACGGCTTTGCAAGCGGATGCGAAACGCCGAGGGGCAACACCCGGCGCACCGCTTCAGCGGCGCGCTTGAAGCCGAAAATGCCGAGCGTGTTGTAGACGATAAAGAATTCTTCATCGGCAAGCGATGTAAAATATTTCGGCTTGCCATCAACGGCGCGGTTAAACATGCCGAGGTGACCGGTGGCGAAACGCGGCGCAACCCCTAAGGACGCCGCGATGTGCATGCCAAGCGCCGACGCTTCGCGGTGGGGCGACTTCTCCTCCCGCGCCGGATTGGTTAGCTCGTGCCGGCGCAAACTCGCCATATAGAGACCAAGATTGCCGAGAAGATCGAAAGCGCGATCAAACCCTTCGTCCGTATTGCCCTCTTCAACCAGGGGGACGATCAGCGCCCGTCCCTCCTCAAGGATTTTCTGCTTTACGTCGTCGCCGATATCTTCGACTGCGGCGCGGTTGGCTTGGGCAAAATAAAGCTCTTCGAGCGCCGTATTCATGGCGACGAAATCGCTCCGGATCCAGTCGTCGAATCGTTCCGCATTTCTGCTCATCAAAAAGCCTCCGTCGGCCGCCGGGCCGTCCCGCATTGACAGGCACAGCCCTGCGGCGCCACACGATGAAAGCGTCGTATAGGGCGGCGCGGGAGAGGCCAAGATGCGAAAAGAATTTTACAGTCGAATTGCGAGCGAATTAGCGGATCTGCGCGAGCAGGGCTTGGAAAAAATCGAGCGCCAGATCACCTCTCCGCAAAGCCCGGAGATCGAGGTCGATCACGGCGACAAACGGGTGAAACTGCTCAATTTCTGCGCCAACAACTATCTCGGCCTGGCCGATCACCCGGAAATCGTCGCCGCCGCTAAAGCGACCATGGACGACTATGGCTTCGGCATGGCCTCGGTCCGCTTTATCTGCGGCACGACGGACTTGCACCGCAAAGTCGAAAAAGAAATCGCCGATTTCCTCGGCTATGAAGATTCGATCCTTTTCGCCGCCTGCTTCGACGCCAATGGCGGGGTCTTCGAACCGCTCCTCACCGCCGAGGACGCGATCATTTCGGACGCCCTCAACCACGCCTCGATCATCGACGGCGTGCGCCTGTGCAAAGCGAAGCGCTATCGTTTCGCCAACTCCGACATGGATGATTTGCGCAAGCAACTGAAACAGGCGGACGCCGACGGCGCACGCACCAAACTCATCGTCACCGACGGCGTCTTTTCCATGGACGGCTATATCGCAAAGCTCGACGAAATTTGTTCCCTTGCGGATGAATTCGGCGCGCTGGTCATGGTCGACGACTGCCACGCAACGGGTTTCATGGGTCCTGGCGGCGAGGGCGCGCCCGCACATTGCGGCGTTGCAGATCGGGTGGACATTCTGACCGGCACTCTCGGCAAGGCCCTTGGCGGCGGCATGGGCGGCTATATCTGTGCTTCTAAAGAGGTCGTGCATCTCCTGCGCAACCGCGCCCGTCCCTATCTTTTTTCGAACGCGCTTACGCCCGCCCTTCTCGGCGCGACATTGAAGACCCTTGAGCTTGTGCGCGATGGCGACGCGCTTCGCACGCAGCTCTTCCGCAATGCGGAGCGCTTTAGGGCGCAGATGACCGACGCGGGCTTTACCCTCCTCCCCGGCGAGCATCCCATTATCCCGGTGATGATCCCCGACGCCCGCCAGGCTGGCGAAATGGCCGCCGCCATGATGGACGAAGGGGTCTACGTCACCGCCTTTTCCTATCCCGTAGTGCCTAAAGGTCAGGCCCGCATCCGCACGCAAATGTGCGCAGGCCACACCGATGAACAGGTCGACCGGGCCGTGACGGCGTTCATCAATGCAGGTAAGAAAGTGGGCGTGATTTAGGGGACGACCTCATGAAAGCCCTGATGAAAGCAAAAGCGGAAGAAGGCATCTGGCTCGCCGATACGGCGCGTCCAACCATCGGTCCCAACGACGTCCTCATCAAGGTGAAGCGTTCGGCGATCTGCGGCACCGACGTCCACATTTATAATTGGGACGAGTGGGCGCAGAAAACGATCCCTGTGCCGATGACCGTGGGGCACGAATTCGCCGGCGAAGTCGTCGAAATCGGCGAAGAGGTCCATCCCGAACACGCGACCTTCAAGATCGGCGACCGGGTTTCGGCCGAAGGCCACGTCACCTGCGGACACTGCCGCAATTGCCGCGGCGGCAAGCGCCATCTCTGTCGCAATACGTTGGGCGTTGGCGTCAACCGCCCGGGCTCCTTTGCGGAATATGTTGCTGTGCCGGCGTTCAATGTCTATCGCCTGCCCGACGATGTTTCCGACGAAATGGGCGCGATATTTGATCCGTTCGGCAACGCCGCTCACACCGCCCTCGCTTTTGACCTTGTCGGCGAGGACGTTCTGATCACCGGCGCCGGACCCATCGGCATCATGGCCGCCGCGATCGCGCGTTTTGTCGGCGCCCGCCATGTGGTGGTCACCGACGTCAATGAATATCGACTTGATCTTGCCAAAAAAATGGGCGCGACGCGCACGGTCAACGTCACGGACGAATCTCTTCGCGACGTAATGGCGGACTTAAAAATGACCGAAGGCTTCGACGTAGGCCTCGAAATGTCGGGCGTCGTTTCCGCCTTCCAGTCCATGCTCGACACCATGAATCATGGGGGCAAGATTGCGCTGCTCGGCATCATGCCGAACGGCGCCGGCATTGACTGGGACAAGGTGATCTTCAAGGGCCTCGAAATCAAAGGCATCTATGGCCGGCGCATGTTCGAGACCTGGTACAAGATGGGCGCAATGCTGCAGGCGGGGCTCGACCTCTCGCCGATCCTGACCCACCGCTTCAAGATCGACGATTATCAAGAGGGCTTTGACGTGATGCGCTCAGGGCAATCGGGCAAAGTTATTCTTGAGTGGTAGCGGTCGCCCGCCGGCGCCAACAGATCAAGGCGCCCAGTATCGCGCCTGCCGCCACGGTTCCGGTACGACAAGCGCGCCGACAAGTCGCGCGCTCCCGGACAATTGCAGTGATTGCCAAGCCTCGCGCCATTCCGCCGGAATTGCGTAGGGCGGTTGAACATCAGTCTCGACCGTAAATCCGAAGCGACTGTAATAATTCGGATCGCCCAGCACCAAAACACGGGCGACGCCTCTCTGTTTTTGTTGGCCGAGCCCATACCTGATCAAAGCGCCGCCAACGCCGGCGCGCTGCCGTTCCGGCGCAACCGCAAGCGGAGCAAGCAGGCTCAGTTTTTCACCCGTCTCGGGAAGACTGCAGAGGGAAAAGCTAATATGACCGACGACTTCATCGCCGATGCACCCGACATATGAGTCTGCAACCGTCCGATCCTCAAGTAGCGACCGAACGATGGGCAACAAATCCTCATCGGGAAAGGCGGCGGGATATAGCGCTTCAATCGCGGCGATATCGCCGGCGCCGCTTTCGCGAATTTTAAGATCGTCGCTCATGCCCCTCCCATAGCGCTTTATTCAAGGCAAGGGAAACGACGCAAGCGATGAACCGAAGACAATGCCCGCACTACTTGCTGGGAAATCGCAGGTACAAGATCAATGCGATAATCGCCGCAGCGCACTCATAGTAAAGCAACGGCATAATGGATGCGGGCGGCATACCAACTGCTGCAATACTCGCGATCCGTCCTGCTGCTGAACCGGTCATAAAGATAAACAGAAATCCCAGCGCGTCGCGGCGGCGTTCACGGCTCAAAACACCAAGCAGAAAAATTGCCGCCGCACCGACAAAAACGCCGCCGTAAGTCGACCGCAGCATGTTGTCCATCCCGGCGCTGCCAGTTTCGAGGCCGTATCGCGCGAGCAGCAGGTTTGGATTGTACAAATAGAAGATTCCAATGAGGCCGATGCTGATTGTGTTCACGGCCAGAACAACGCGTGCAATCATATTGCTTACTCCCCTGGTTGACCGGTGTCGGACATCTACAAGGTATTCGAACCGGAAACCGACAACAAGCGCGGGGGTCGGAGAGCGACGCCGTGCGAGTTTCCCGTTGCCGGCTCCATGCACAACCCGTACGAGAACGCGCCGGCCTTTGACTTTCTGTGCGCTCGCGCCTACGCCGTCGCCCGAATAGGAGACGTTGCATGATCCCCCGTTACGCCCGGGCCGAAATGGCCGATATCTGGTCGCCCGATTCGAAATACCGCATCTGGTTCGAGATCGAGGCCCACGCCGCGGTCGCCATGGCCGATCTTGGGGTCATCCCGAAAGAGGCCGCGCGGAGTGTCTGGGAAAAGGGCAAAGAAGCGAAATTCGACGCGGACCGCATCGACGAAATCGAACGGGAAGTAAAACACGATGTCATCGCGTTCCTGACCCATTTGGCCGAACTCATCGGTCCTGAAGCACGCTTTGTCCATCAGGGAATGACCTCGTCGGATGTCCTCGATACCTGTCTTTCGGTGCAACTCGCCCGTGCGAGCGACATTCTCCTGAGCGGGCTCGACCGCCTGCTCGCGGCGCTCAAAAAACGCGCATTGGAACACAAGGACACGATCTGCGTCGGGCGCAGCCATGGCATCCATGCGGAGCCGACTACTTTCGGCGTCAAACTCGCGACCTTTTACGCAGAGTTCGAACGGGGGCGAAAACGTCTCGAAGCGGCACGGGAAGAAATCGCGGTCTGCGCGATCTCCGGTTCGGTCGGCACCTTCGCCAATGTGGACCCGTCGGTCGAAGCCTACGTCGCGGACAAAATGGGCCTGGCGATCGAGCCCGTTTCAACCCAGGTCATCCCGCGCGACCGGCACGCCGCCTTCTTTGCAACCCTCGGCGTTATTGCGTCATCTATTGAACGTCTTGCGGTTGAAGTTAGACACCTGCAGCGAAGCGAAGTTCTGGAGGCGGAAGAGTTTTTTTCCAAGGGCCAAAAAGGCTCTTCTTCCATGCCGCACAAAAGAAATCCGATCCTGACGGAAAATCTCACCGGCCTCGCGCGGCTCGTGCGCATGTGCGCAACCCCGGCGATGGAAAACGTCGCGCTCTGGCATGAACGGGACATCTCCCATTCCTCTGTTGAACGGGGCATCGGGCCCGACGCCACCGTGCATCTTGACTTCGCGCTGCAGCGGCTTGCGGGGGTTGTCGAAAATCTCGTCGTTTATCCGGAAAGAATGCAGGCCAATTTGGACAAGCTTGGCGGCCTGATTTTTTCCCAGCGCGTATTGCTAGCGCTCACCCAGGCCGGCGTCAGCCGCGAAGATTCCTACACTTACGTTCAACGCAACGCCATGCCCGCCTGGCGAGGCGAAGCAGCGTTCCTTGATCTCCTCAAAGCCGACAAGGATGTCGCGGCCAATCTCTCCGCGAATGAACTTGAGGCGCTATTCGATCTCGGCTGGCACACCAAGCATGTGGGCACGATTTTCGCGCGCGTCTTTGGCGCTTAGCGGCTCTTTTGGACAAAGACATTCAAGATCGCAGCCACCAGTCCCGCGACCGCTATCGTAAACAGCGCCATTGATGCGCCTTCGGAAAAATCCGAGCGGGCAAACGGTCCGCCCGCGGCCAGCAAGTCGACCGGTTTCGGGTCCGCATAACCGTCCGGCGTCGTCACGCCGAGGGCCGGCGACAGGTGAAAAATCACGGCGCCGAGAAACGGCAGAACGGCGAGCTTCGAGCCCAGATTGCGAGTCATCGGCAGAATCAGCAGGAGGCCGGCCACAAGTTCCAGCGCTCCGGTGGCGTAGTTGCCCAAGGGGTACGCCAATTCCGCAAAAGGAAAGCCCGCAGCCGCGGCCTT
This sequence comes from Hyphococcus sp., assembly GCA_965267325.1. Lineage (GTDB taxonomy): Bacteria > Pseudomonadota > Alphaproteobacteria > Caulobacterales > Parvularculaceae > Hyphococcus. Next base: position 1,555,806 of record OZ253943.1, read on the forward strand.
GTATTCGATGTAGGGGAAAATATGGGCGCCGCCGGTGAACTTCATGACGCCGAAGAAAATCAAGAATCCGCCGAGCCCAAGCGCCAGCAGCCATCTTAGAATTGCCACGAGATTAGCCTCCCATTTGATCCTCGCCCGGCGACGAGCATGGCCGGGGTTTGGCCCCGGCGCCAGCGGCAGGCCAACACAAGGCTGTGACCCATTCCAGCCAGGGCCGCCGCCCCGCCCGGAAACGCCCCATTTCAGGACCCTCCAGCCGGATTTGGCGAGGGGAACGGATGCGTGGCGTCGCCGCCCGGCCGACTCCTGTGATTGAGTGGCCGAAAGGACCAGACCCGCCTTGACATCAAGGCCCGCATGAGTAATTTCCGCCGCTTTCCGCGACCCCGCGCGCCTGACGCGCAATTGGAGCAAAGACAATGGCCAAGCCAACGACCATCAAGATTCGCCTTAATTCCACGGCGGACACTGGCTATTTCTACGTCACCAAGAAAAACACTCGGACCATGACCGAGAAAATGGTCGTTCGGAAATACGACCCCATCGCGCGAAAACATGTCGAGTTCAAAGAGGGCAAAATCAAATAGACCGCGCTCATGACCGGACGAATTGATGAAAGCCGCCGGCATCGGCGGCTTTTTTTGTTTTTTGAGCCAAGGAATTAGGGGCGTCTTATGAGCGGTCGACTGAAAGGGATCGCGGTGCGGCCCGCCCGGTACGCGGCGCTCGTCGAATACGATGAAATCGAGATTTCGCCGAAAGGCCTCCTCGGCGATCACGCCAAAGACCGTAAAGGACGAGCAACGACGGAACGCGTCGTTTCTGTAATCGCCGCCGAAGACTGGGCCGCCGCCTGCGCGGAACTCGATCCGCCGGCGGATCCAGCGGGCGAACTGCCGTGGGTAACCCGTCGCGCCAATTTATTGATCGAAGGACTGCGTCTGCCTCGGGCGGCAGGCGCTTTGCTGCGCGTCGGCGAAGTCGTCCTAGAAGTGACGGGACAAACATTCCCATGCAAACGCATGGAAGAAGCGCGGCCTGGTCTATTGAAGGCGCTGGCGAAGGATTGGCGCGGGGGCGTTCTTTGCAAGGTTAAATCGCCGGGCGTCGTAAGGATCGGGCAAAGCGCAGAGGTTTTGTCTTCACCGCCGGAAGTAGAACGACGATTGCCTTAGCCTCACGCAGCGCGGTTGATAACCTTGTTGCGCCCGCCGGCTTTTGCCTCGTAAAGCGCTTCGTCCGCTCGTTTGATGAGCTTCTGCGCCGTATCGTCTTCTGGACCGTTTTCGGTCGAGGCGATGCCGATCGACGCCGTTACGGAAAGCTCGTCCCGAGCGCCGTTGACGACAAATTTTTCCGAAGCAATTTCCTGACGCAGGCGTTCGGCCACGACCGCGGCGAAACTGGCGTCCGTATCGGGCATGGCAATCAGGAACTCTTCACCCCCATATCGGCAGGCGAGATCGATGCCGCGCACTGATCGGGAAATGCGCTCGGCAAATTCCTTGATGACCTTGTCCCCAACATCGTGACCATAGGTGTCATTGATCTTCTTGAAGTGATCGATGTCCAGGATGGTCACGGCCAGCGGTCTGCCGGTCCAGAACGCGCGGTCAAACATCGCCGTCAAATGGCTGGCGAGATAGCGTCTGTTGTAAAGACCGGTGAGCTGGTCGGTTACCGCCATTTCGAGACTCGCCTGGAAGGACGAGCGCAGCTGATCGACATAGTACTTGCGGCGCAATTGGGTGGTTACGCGCGCCGCCAACTCATTCTTGTCAACCGGGCGCGCAAGATAATCATTCACCCCGATATCAAGCGCACGCACGAGTTTTCTCGTATCGCCCTGACGCACAACAGCGAGGATCGGCGTCAGCCGCGTTTCTTCAAACGAGCGGATCGACGAACACAGCCGCAACGGATCCATCGCTTCGAGCGACAGGTTGACGACTATAAGATCGAAATCCCCTGAACGCGCTCGGCCGAGCGCGACTTCCGGATCAGTCTCATGCGCAATGGCGTAGCTGTCGCCCAGAGATCTCACCAAGCGTTCGATCTGCTCTTCATTGTCGTCGATAATGAAGACGCGGTTGTCGGCGGCCCCTGATTCAACGTCGATGCTTTCAACGACGCCGAGCCCTTTGCCGGTGGCGTAACGCGCGCGCAATTCGTCGGTCATCATTTTAAGACGCGTCAAGCTCCGCACACGGGCAAACAGCGCGAGATCCTCAACAGGTTTTGTCAGGAAATCATCGGCGCCCGCCTCAAGCCCGGCGACCCGGTCGGCCTGCTGATCAAGCGCCGTCACCATCACGATCGGAATATGGGTTGTCTCCGGATCGGCTTTTATGCGGCGGCAAGCCTCAAAGCCATCCATCCCCGGCATCATGACATCGAGCAAAATTATGTCCGGCTGCTCCGACGCAGCCTTCTCCACCGCTTCCTGTCCGGAATAGGCGCCGAGCACGTCAAAATACTCGGCGCGCAATTTCGCTTCGAGTAGTTTGACGTTCGGTTCAAGATCGTCGACGACTAATACGCGCGCCGTCATGCAGCCCCCATGGCTCTCAACTAGACTTCATAGGAGAGAAGTCTAATCCAAATACCTTTTCACTTTCTCAAGAAAAGTGGAGACTGAGATTGGTTTGGCGATATAGTCTTCACATCCGCCCTGGCGAATGCGCTCTTCATCGCCTTTCATGGCGAATGCCGTGACCGCGATGATCGGTATCGAAACTAATTGTTCATTATTCTTAATTTTTTGCGTTACCTCGAGGCCTGAAACCTCGGGAAGCTGAATATCCATCAAAATGAGGTCCGGACGGTGCTCATCCGCCATTTTCAGCGCCTCGGGGCCCGTGCGCGCCTCAAGAATGTTATAGCCGTGCGCTTCGAGCAGATCATGAAAGAGCTTCATGTTCAGCTCGTTGTCCTCAACAATAAGGACCGTCTTAGCTGTCGCTGGCGTCTCTTTTTCCACCATCGCGGACATTAACATACTTTAAAGCCTCTACCGCAGGCGCCGATTCGGGCGTTGCATTCGTAATGTTTTGCATCAAAGGTCTTAATTGAATGTTTATCCTGGCCGACGTCGCACGCTGGCTTGAGCGGCCCCGGCTGGTAACTATTTGTTAAGCCATGAAAGACGCGACCGCTTTTTGCACAATCTGCGAATCGCCGGCCGAATCAGAGGCGCGGCGCTGCGCCTCGTGCGGCCGCGGGGCGGTGATTCGCCATCCGGAGTTGTTTTCTCTGGCGGTTGCGCATCTTGATTGCGACGCCTTTTACGCAGCCATCGAAAAACGGGACGATCCGAGCCTTGCAGACAAACCGGTGATTATCGGCGGCGGCGTTCGGGGCGTCGTCTCAACGGCCTGCTATGTGGCGCGCACCTTCGGCGTGCACTCAGCGATGCCGATGTTTAAAGCGAAGGCCGCCTGTCCGGACGCCGTTGTGATCAAACCCAACATGGCGAAATACGCCGAGGCCGGCCGCCAGATTCGCAACATGATGCGCCAACTGACCCCAATGGTTGAGCCGCTTTCCATAGACGAAGCTTTTATGGATCTTTCAGGCACTGAACGCCTGCATGGCGCGCAGCCGGCAGTAATGCTGGCCCGTCTGCAGCGCCAGATCGAACAGGAAGTCGGCGTCACCGCTTCGGTGGGGCTTTCTCACAACAAGTTTCTGGCCAAAGTCGCGTCCGACCTCGACAAACCGCGGGGCTTTTCCATTATCGGCCGTTCAGAAACTATGGACTTTCTCGCCTCCCTTCCGATCACCGCCATATGGGGCGTCGGCAAAGCAATGGCCGCAAAACTTCAGGCGGATGGGCTCAATACCGTCGGCCAGCTTCAAAAAATGGACGCCAAAACGCTCACGCAACGCTACGGCGAGCTTGGCTTGCGCCTCGCCACCCTCTCCCAGGGAAAAGACGCGCGGCGGGTCAAACCGGAACGGGATACCAAATCTGTCTCGTCGGAAACGACGTTCAACAGCGACATCACTGACCCGCAATGGCTTGAAGATATCCTCTGGGAACTTTGCGAGAAAGTATCTGCACGGATGAAAGCGAGCAGTTTTGAAGGTCATGTCGTGACACTGAAACTAAAATCTCACGATTTCAAAACGATAACCCGGCGCGTGACGCTGGAAGCGCCGACCAATCTTGCACGCGTTGCCTTTACATCGGCAAAGCGCATGTTGCATGAAGCGGCGCCGGGTCGGGCATGGCGGCTGATAGGCGTCGGGTTTTCAGGACTTGTTCCCGAAGGCGCAAATCCGGCCCAGGACCTGTTCGATGCGGACGCCAAACGCATAGCGGCTCAGGAGCACGCGATTGACGAAATCCGCGAGCGTTTCGGCTCGGACGCCATCAGCGCCGGACGATCCTTACGCCGCCGCAAGCCCTGAAGCGCCCGGCCGGTTGGTTGCGACGCCTATTCGCCGTGTTTGACCGGTTCGGCGTCGGCTTTGCCCATGGCCTTGAGCGCGAACGAGTAGAGATGCGCACGCTCATCGAGCCGTTCGAAACGGGCCGCGGACCCACCATGGCCTGCGCCCATGTTGACGCGCAAAACAAAGGGACCGCTTTTGGCATCATCACGCAGACGCGCGATCCACTTCGCCGGCTCCCAATAGGTGACGCGGTAGTCGGTGAGACCGGCAGTCGCCATAATAGGCGGATAGTCCGTGTCGCGAATATTGTCGTAAGGCGAATATTCCGCAATCCAGCCATATTGTTCCGCGCTCGTGATCGGGTTGCCCCATTCTTCCCACTCGGGAGGCGTCAACGGCAGATCGCCGTCGGAAATAGTTGTGATCACATCAACAAACGGCACCGCCGCCACTACGGCTGCATACAAATCCGGACGCAAGTTTACCGCCGCGCCCACCAGCAATCCGCCGGCGCTGCCGCCGTAAGTCACAATTTGTTTTTGCGAGGTGTAATTCCCGTCGATCAATGCCTCCGCAGCGGCATTAAAATCGGTGAAACTGTTCATTTTCTTGTCGAGCTTGCCGTCCAGATACCATTGCCTGCCCTTTGCCGCACTGCCCCGCACATGCGCCTGCGCGTAAACAACGCCGCGATCGACAAGGGACAAGATATTCGTTGAGAACCCGTCGGAAACGGTCGAGCCATAGGCGCCGTAACCATATAAGAGCGCCGGCGCCGAGCCGTCTGTCGGCGTTGACTTCAAGCGCAGAACGACAACCGGAATTTTCGCCCCGTCATCGGCTACAGCGTCAATCCGCTCGACGACATAAAGCGAGGGATCATGGCCGCTCGGCACTTCCTGAGTTTTCAAGAGCGTGCGTTCGCGGCTTTCCATATCATAGTCGAACACCTGCAGCGGCGTCGACGGCGACTCATAAGCAAACCGCACGGTCTTCGTATCAAACTCAAAACCGGTGCTGAGCCCCAGCGTGAACGCCGGTTCGTCGAATGAGATCTCGTGGGATGCGCCGTCATACGTCGAAATGACAATCTTCGGCAAAGCGTCGGACCGTTCGTAACGAACGAAATAATCCTTATACGGGATCATCCGAACGATGTTCCGTCCCGCTTCGTGCGGCACCCAGTCAGTCCAGTTTTCCCGACCGGGCGCTGATACTGGCGCTTTGACAATCTTGAAATCCACCGCGCCATCGGCGTTTGTGCGGATAATAAACTCGTCCCCATGATGTTCGACGTCATACTCAACGCCGTTGTCCCGTTCTGCGATGAGAATCGGATCGGCAAGAGGATTGTCGGCGGGGATGGCGCGATATTCGCTGGTGATCTGGCTCACCGCAGCAATAAGAACATATTCACCGCTCTGGGTTTTACCTGCGCCGAGGAAAAAGCCCGGATCCGATTCTTCATAGATTAACGCATCTTGGTCAGCGGAGTCGCCCAGACGGTGATACTTCACCCGGACCGGGCGCTGGTTATCGTCGCGCTCCACATAAAAGAACCCGGAAGAATCTGCGCTCCACACCGCCCCTGAACTATCAGCGCTTTCAATCGTATCGGTCAGTTCCTCGCCGGTCGCAATTTCACGGACCTTGATCGTGTAGTATTCCGAGCCGAGACGATCGGCGGAATAAGCCGCGTATCGATGATCCGGGCTGTGCGCGACGTCGCCGATTGAAAAAAACTGGCTGCCGATGCTCTCCTTGTCGCCATCGATGATGATCTGTTCTTCACCGCCGCCGCGAGGGGCGCGGACGAATATCGGATACTGGCCGCCTTCGCGGAACCGACGGGAATACTGCCAGTCGCCGTCAGGGGTCGGCACGCTCGCGTCGTCTTCCTTGATGCGCCCGCGCATCTCCAGGAAAAGCGCCGAGCGCAGATCTTCAAGATCTTCAGTAACCGCCTCGTAATAGGCATTCTCCGCTTCCAGCGCCGCACGGACATCTGCATCCAGAACGGAAGGGTCGCGCAAAACTTCCTGCCAATTGTCATCGCGCAGCCAAGCGTAATTATCGGTGCGCGTAATCCCGTGCTGGGTGAATTCCACAGGCCGCTTTTCAACGGCGGGCGGCGTCAAATCCTTCGCTGCGGCGAACGGCGTGGCGGACATTGTTTCCTCTTTCTTATTTTCGGACCCGGCGGTGTTGTCGCCGCCGCAAGCAGCGAGCACCAATGTAAACGCTGCGCATAAGCCGCAAATTCGATACCCCATGACCTCTCCCTAAGACTTCACCGCGCGAGAAACGCCGGCGCCTTGCCTCCTAGCCGAGAATTCGGTGGATTTGCAACGCCGGCAAAAGTCCCGGATTTCAGGGAGGAACCGTAAAAATTCCATAAAAATGACGTGACCCCGGCTCATCGCGCTGGCGCGAGCGCCCGGCGGACGGCATCCTGTACGTTCAAGCAATCAGGGCAATAGGAATGGCGTTTCGTTTGACCAGCATCTCCTTATGTTTCCTAGCAATCCTGGCGTCAGCCTGCGCCGAGGAAAGCGTTAGCGCGGAACCGGCCGCGACTGCCGAGCCGCAATATCTGACGGCGGTTTACGCAGGCGGATGTTTCTGGTGCGTTGAGGCCGATCTTGAAAAGCTTGACGGCGTTGGCGACGTCGTTGCCGGTTACGCCGGAGGCGAAACCGAAAATCCCACCTACCGCAATCACAGCGGCCATCTGGAGGTGGTTGAAGCGCCTTTTGATCCAGACGTCATTTCTTACCGTGAACTGACAGATTTTTTCTTGCGTCACATCGATCCGCTCGACGACGGCGGTCAGTTTTGCGATCGCGGCCATTCCTATACGACGGCGATCTTTTATCGGAATGACGAGCAAAAAGCGGACGCGGAAGCGGCCATCGCGGCGGCGGAAGAAGAATTAGGACAATCGATCGTGACGCCGGCGCGAGAGCTCGACCGCTTCTGGCTGGCCGAGGACTATCATCAGGATTATTACAAGAAGAACCCGGTGCGATATCAGTTCTACCGCACCGGCTGCCGCCGCGACGCCCGCGTCAAGCAGGTTTGGGGGGAATAACTCGCTCCCCGCCGCGCGTTTCGCCGTCGCCGGCGCGCATTATGGGACTGGTCATTGTGGCGGGGGCGAGCGGCGGGGCGCCAAACGGCCTTGCCGTTGTGAATAGTGAAGCCTATATTCAGTCTCGTGCGAGAGCTTTCTCGTGCAAGAATCTTCGGGGCGGGGTGAAATTCCCCACCGGCGGTAATGCGGAGGAAACTCCGACGAGCCCGCGAGCGGAAGTGCTGCAACGGCATGGATGCAGGATCCTGGTGAGAGCCCAGAGCCGACGGTTATAGTCCGGATGGTAGAAGGTTCGAGACAGACGACGCGGAAACCCGTTCGCCTTGGGTGGCGTGCGGTCGTTCTGCGGAAATTCTGTTTTGA